>JAWOIX010000109.1:0-8502 GCA_046484405.1 Pelovirga sp. | reverse complement strand
CAGTCACCACGGACACATAATCCGTAGGCGTCGTGTCGCCAAAAAAAAGTCGTTTGTAGGGGCTTGCCGGTGGCACGTCCAAATCAAGATTCACCACCGAGGACGATTGACCTAATGCGTGTGACCGTCGCCACAGTGATTATGCTCATCGACAGAGGTTCCTTTCAATTTCATCTTTATAATCAATGTATTGCGCTCGCAGACAGCACAGGTTCCCGGCGGCACGTAAATTGCGCTTGTACCGGTGAGACGGAGCTGTCGACGCGACGTCGATTCGCTGACATTCGCATCCACAGCTTGCGGCCGGACGCAGGTGGCCACTATCGCCAAAGGTGAGCAGACCCTGCGGTTGCGCTCCGCGCCAGGGCGAAAAACGCCGGTTCCGTTGCGACCGGATCTGACGCGCAGGAACACATGTTGTGAAAGACACATTTCGTGGAAACATCCAAACGCACATGGAACAGGAGAAGTGGAAATGAGTATGAAAACCTTGAGGTTGTTAAAGCTGTGCCTGGTCACGTTGTTCATTGTTGCTGTGGCCGGCTGCGCCGGCAAGGCACCTGCCCCGGACAAGGAGGTCACCCTCGCGACCCAGTCGATTGCCCAGGCGGAAAGTTCCGGGGCCGTAGAGTTTGCCCCGGTGGAAATGAAATCGGCACGGGACAAACTGAGCCAGGCAAAACTTGCCATGGACAAGGAAGAAAACCTGAAAGCCAGACGGCTTGCCGATGAGGCCATGGTCGATGCCAACCTCGCAGAAGCCAAGGCACGTTCTGCCAAGTCGCAAAAGGTTGTGGCGGAACTGAAGGAAAGCATCCGTATTTTGCGTGAAGAAATGAACCGCTAGTGGCCCGTTTGGTTCGTCCGTTGAGATCATTCTGACGCATTTTAGTCGTTGGCAAGGCGTGTCGACGCGAGGCAGCCTCGTGCTAAACCGACCAGGGATAAAGCCGCCAGCGGCCAAAAGGGCCAGCATGAATCCATGGAATGAACCAATCGGGACACTAGACAAGTTCCGGAATCATGACCGCTATTTTTTTATAAAGGAGACCACCATGAAGTTATTTTCACCGCCCTTGATGTTTCTGCTTGGGGTGTCAGTCATCAGCCTGTTGCTCTCAGGGTGCAGCAATCCGGTCCGGGAAAATGCGTTGCTTGAGCAGGCCCGATCGGCCTTTGCTGCGGCCCAGAGCGATCCCGATGTGCAGAAAAATGCACCACTTGAACTGCAAAAAGCAAAACTCGACCTGGATCAGGCGGACAAATCGCTAAAGGAAGGGGCTGAGGTCGAGGAAGTGGAACACTTCGCTTATCTTGCCAGACAACGTACCGCCATCGCCCGGGAAGCCAGCAACGTAAAACTGGCAGAGCAGGCGCTGGATGCGGCGAGCGACGAACGCAGCGCGGTCCTGCTGAAAGCCCGCACCCAGGAAGCGGACCAGGCGCGGCAATTGGCTGAGGCACAAAAAACCAGAGCGACGATTGCCAGTGAACAGGCCAGTGCCGCCCGTCTGCAGGCCGGTGCGATGACTGCTGCCGCAGAAACAGCCAGAACAGAAGCGCTGGCGGCTGAAGAACGGTCGCAAAAACTGGAAGCACAGATTGCCGAGTTGCAGGCCAGTAAATCGGAACGGGGTCTGGTCGTTACTCTGGGCGACGTTCTGTTCGATACCAACAAGAGCGAACTCCGCTCTGGAGCGCAGTACACCATCGATAAGCTCGCTGCATTCCTGGCCGAATACCCGACGCGCAATGTCCTGATCGAAGGGTTTACCGACAGCACCGGGGCCGTGGAATACAACCAGCGCCTTTCCGAACGCCGCGCCGAGGCGGTCCAGAAAGTCCTCGCCGCCCGAGGGATTGATCCCCGCCGGCTGATGACCCGCGGTTATGGCGTCGCGTTCCCCGTTGCCAGCAACGACACGGCCGAAGGTCGCCAGCGTAACCGTCGGGTCGAGGTCATCATCTCGGATGAGGAGGGACGCATCCTGGAGCGGACGAATTAAGCTCGGCCAGGGGTGAGACCCCCGGCATCCCGTGGGATGGTGGCGTCAGATTCAGACCTTCTGTGTCGAGCGCCACGATCCACAATCAGCAAGCGGAGGACGCGATGAAATCGAGCGCCAGAGACAAGGCGGAAGGAAAACTGCACGAGATAAAAGGCAAAGCCCGGGAAATGGCCGGGAAACTCACGGATAATCCCAGGCTCGAAGCGGAAGGCACGGCCGAGAAAATCTCCGGCAAGGTTCAGGGGAAAGTCGGCGAGGTGAAGACGTTTTTGGGTGAATAGTGCCTGCGGCGTGGCGTACACCACCGCACCGGCCGCAGTTGCAACGATACGTCATCAACAGGTTCCCGGGGCATGTGGCCCCCGGAGCAGATGATGACGCGAACAACGACCAAGGAGACTCTTCCATGAAAGTAAAACACAACATTTTTCTGCTGGTAGCTGCCGTAACACTGTTGGCGTTTGGCGCCCCGATACAGGCATCCGCCACGGAAGACAGCATCAAAGCATCCGCCGAAGACACGTATGTCTTCAAAACCTATCTCGATGAGGATGATATCAAGATCACCTCCAAGGACGGCGCCGTCACCTTGACGGGAACGGTGGTCGAGGAATCCCACAAGGCCCTGGCCGAGGAAACCGTGGCTGGTTTGCCGGATGTCAAGAGTGTGGATAATCAACTGGTCGTTAAGGGGGACAGCCCGACCGAGAAGCCGGATGCCTGGCTGAGCACGAAGGTGAAAACCACACTCCTGTTTCATCGCAATGTCAGCGCCCTGACCAGTGTTGACACCAAGGACGGGATCGTGACGTTGAAGGGCGAGGCCGAAAGCCAGGCGCAGAAAGACCTGACAGGCGAATACGCCAAGGATGTCGAAGGGGTCAAGGAGGTTAAAAACGAAATGACCGTGGCCAAGAACGCAACACCGGCGCGCACCCTCGGCGACAAGACGGATGATGCGTCCATCACCGCCCTGGTCAAGGTGTCCCTGCTCTATCACCGCTCAACCAGCGGGCTCCAGACCAAAGTCGAGACCAAGGATGGCGTGGTCACCTTGACCGGCGAAGCCGATAACAACGCCGAAAAAGACCTGGCCACCAAGTACGCCAAGGATGTAAACGGCGTAAAAGAGGTCAAGAACCTGATGGTCGTCAAATAACACCAGGTCATCAGGATAACAACTGCCGGCGCTTACCCTGGTAAGCGCCGGCAACAACAGCCAGAAATCACCTGAAGGAAACATCATATGTTGGAGACTATTGCAATGTGTAGTGATCCTCACTGCATTCCGGGTACCCGGGCCAGCGAGCTGTGCCACCATGGACGGTTGCATTCTTCTCCCGCTGGCTATTGTCATCACTACTGTCATCATAGTCGTGGTTGTCGGATTTATCACGGGCCGCAGAGTCTGACCGGCGAATGCCGCTTCTGATTCGGCCGTATCACGGAAAGGGATCTTTATGAATGGCATCAAGATGGTGGCTATCGGACTGATCGTGCTCGGCATCCTGGGTTTGGTTTACGGCGGCTTCAGTTACACCAAGGAGACCCACCAAACCAACCTGGGCCCCCTCGAACTGTCGATCAAGGATCAACAGCGGGTCAACATCCCGCTGTGGGCCGGCGTGGGGGCCATTCTGGCTGGCGGTGTCCTGTTGGTCATGGGCGGCAGGAAAAACTGGTAAGCCTCTGCTGTCCGGCAGCATACCGTTTCGGGACCCGGTAGCTATTGGTGAAACCTGGCGGTCGAAACGGCCCTGCCGATCGGAGCGGGCCAAAATGTCCAGCGCCAATGTCATCCCTTGTGTTCTGCTGTCAACATTCGCTCTGATGTTTGGGAGCGGCTGTATGAGTTTGCCGGATGTCACACAGCAGATCGACGAGACGCCGACCGCGCAGCAGCCTCGAGCAATCGTTTCGACCGAAGGACTGTTGTCCTCCCGACAAAGCCGGCAGATCATGGAGCGCCTGCAGCAATCGGTCGATCCCACGGACATCCTCGACCGCCACAGTGCGGTGGTCGAGTCGGTCACCGACAGCCCGCTGACGAAAGGGAACAAGGTCACCCTGCTCGCCGATGGCGAGGCGACCTATGCCGCCATGTTCCATGCCCTGGAAGAGGCCCGGGACCACATCAACCTGGAAAGCTATATTATCGAGGACGATGAAGTCGGTCGCGAATTTGCCGACCTGTTGTTGCGCAAGCAGGCCGAAGGGGTCCAGGTCAACCTCAGCTATGACAGCGTCGGCAGCATGTACACTCCCGCTGATTTTTTTCAGCGCCTGCGCGACGGCGGCATCCAGGTGGTGGAGTTCAATCCGATCAACCCCATGGAGGCGCGCGGGGAGTGGCGCCTGACTCACCGCAACCACCGCAAAATGCTGCTGGCCGATGGCAAAGTTGCGATTATCGGCGGAATCAACATCAGCAAGGTCTATTCGAGCAGCCCTTTCAAAAGAAAAAAAAATGAACCGCCAGCGATCCACTGGCGCGACACCGACGTCCAGATTGAAGGTCCGGCGGTGGCTGAACTGCAGAAGCTCTTTATCGACACCTGGCAAAAGCAACAGGGGCCGTCGCTCCCAGCCCGAAACTATTTTCCCGACCTGGAAGAAAGCGGCGACACCCTGGTGCGGATCCTCGGCAGCACCCCGGGCGAGAGCAACCGGATTCCCTTTGTCATGTACGTGTCGGCCATTGTGTTTGCCGAGCACTCCATTCACCTGACAAGTTCCTATTTCGTCCCGGACGACCAGATCCTGAAAGCTCTGACCGACGCCGCGGCGCGCGGAGTGGATGTCAAGATCATTCTTCCCGGCTCCTCCGATTCCCCCTGGCCGCTGTATGCCCAGCGACATCACTATACCGAGCTGTTGCAAGCCGGTGTGCAGCTCTACGAGCACGAGACCTCCCTGTTGCACGCGAAGACCGCGGTGATCGACCAGGTCTGGTCAACGGTGGGTTCGACCAACCTCGATTTTTTGAGCCTGCTGCACAACGACGAGGTGAACGCGGTGATCCTCAGTCGTGAGTTTGCCGCCGAGATGGAGGCAATGTTCGCCGGGGACCTCGCCGATTCCCGCCAGATCCTAGAGGAGGACTGGAACAGCCGCCCCTGGCTGCCCCGGGTCAGAGAGTGGTTCGTAAATTTGTTCATCCGCTGGCTGTAGCTGTCGCCTGAGAGCCAGTCCCTGGCAGGCGTTGACCGATCATCTGCACCGATGACGGATCTCCCGGCGCGCTGGTTGCGATTGCCCCTGTCGGCCGGGGAACAAAGGCTAGCGCTCGGTGCTCAATCCGCCTGTCCCCAGGCGATGGCCAGTGATCACCCTCAGCAGCGGTCATGTTAAGTCAGACGATCCGGCACCTGAATCAGTCCGCCCCCCCTTCTGTCGCATATGACAGATATATCAAATATGATGGATTCCATTGCCGGAAAATCCTCCGATACGCCCGTCTTCTTTCCTATCTGTCTATTGTATTCAGCATCTTAACGTCCCCGCATTGGCATCTTTCCGCTGGCACGCTCGTTGCTAATACTAATGGACAGGAACAGGACGTAGCCGCCGTTGTGCATACTGCCACAGCGGCGTCCGACCTACCCGGCAGACTGTATGGACATGGAATGCCGACAAGGGAATGAATGAAACATGAAAACACACTTGTTACTGGGGGTTATCTTTATTGTCATAGCGATCCTTGCTTTTGCCTATCAGGGTATGAGCTACACGACCAGAGAAAAAATTGTCGATCTCGGGCCACTGTATATGACGGCGGACCAGACAAAAGCGTTGCAGCTGCCACCAGTTGTTGGTGGTGCCGCCCTCACCTGCGGCATCGTGCTGCTGACGATGGGCAGCAAGAAGGAGTAAGCAACCGTCAAGAACAACGTCAATGCCTGCACACCGCAGTACCAGACTTACGTAATAGTCGAGCGTGGTGATGAGCAGCCAGAAAGGAGTTTTTCATGTTGTGGACACTCGCTGTAATACTATTAGTTCTGTGGGCGCTGGGGCTGGTGAGCAGCTACACCATGGGGGGATTTATTCATATCCTTCTGGTCATTGCCATTATCGTGGTGGTGCTCAACGTGGTCCAGGGAAGACGACGGGTGTAGGCCGTTCATTGTAACCAGGTCTGGCCGGCCAGCGGTGACCGCAGACCGCACGCTCCCAGGCAGGACAACACCGCTCAACAACAAAGGAGATACATATCATGGTGAAACCGCATCGGATCATAACGTTCCTGGTTCTGCTGGTGATGATGGTCGCTTTCCTTGGCTGCGCTTCGACGTCAAAGCAGGCAAGTACCGGCGAGTACATCGACGACAGGGTGACGACCGCCAAGATCAAGGCCGCCATTTTTGATGAACCGACCCTGAAATCAATGCAGATCAACGTCGAGACCTTCAAAGGGGATGTCCAGTTGAGCGGCTTTGTCGATTCAGCACAGAGCGTCACCAAGGCCGGCGAGGTAACACGTGGCGTGGACGGGGTGAAAAGTGTCAAGAACGATCTGATTGTAAGATAGACCCTTTCCCCTATGCCAATGAGGAGGGGGGGCACCACCAGGCGGCCATGATGCCGCCTGGTGGTCCTGTCTCGCCGTGACTGTCGTCACATCTCCTTGCTGACATCCTGGCCTACCCAAAACCGCAGGGCCTTAAAAAAAACCGTGGTCTTCAACGTGCGGCCTGAGCCTGAAAAAACGTTGGAAAACTCTTTATATACCGTGAGGATGCCGTGAAGTTTGAGAATATTCCGACAGTCGAAATCGAAGAATTGCGCCGCCGCGCGGAGCGCTATCTGCAAACGCAAGCGACGAAAAAGTATTCTTCCCGCACGGATGCTGAAAAGCAGCGGCTGCTGCACGAACTGCAGGTTCACCAGATCGAACTGGAGATGCAGAACAACGAGTTGCGCCGGACCAGGGATGAGCTGGAAAGGTCCCTCGCCAGGTACACTGATCTCTACGATTTCGCTCCGGTCGGCTATTTTACTCTCACCCGTAACGGCACCATCGAGGCCGCCAATCGCAGCGGTGTCAATCTTCTGGACAGCGAGCGTTCCCGACTGCTCGGACAGCGCTTCGGACAGTTCGTCACCCCCGCAGATCGAGCCACGTTCAGCCTCTTTCTCGACAAGATCTTTGCCACCCGGGACAAGGTCGAGGGTGAAGTGGCGCTGCTGAACCCGAAAAAGCAACCGCTGATCGTGCGTATCGAGGCCGTGACCACCGCTTCGATGCAGGAGTGCCTTTTTGCCCTGATCGACATCACAGAACACAAGCAATACGAGGAAAGGCTCCACTATCTGAACACCCACGACGCCTTGACAGGTCTTTTCAACCGCTCGTTTTTTGATGCGGAACTCGAGCGCCTGATGGAAAGCCGGCGTTACCCGGTCAGTGTGATTGTCGCCGATGTCGATGGACTCAAGGATATCAATGACACCTTCGGGCATGCCGCAGGAGACCAGATCATCAGGCTCGCTGCCAGGGTTTTGCGTCAGGCGGTGCGTCCGGAGGATGTCGTCGCGCGTCTCGGCGGAGACGAATTTGCGATCCTGCTGCCGCAAACCGCAAGCCCTCAAGGGACGCTCTTCCACCTGCGCCAGTGCCGTGAATCCCTTGATTTTGCTGATGCAGAGCAACCGTTGCGACTCTCCCTTGGCGCGGCAACAGCCAAAAGCGGCGATCAGCTGCAGGAGGCCTTAGCGCTCGCTGATGCCCGGATGTACGAGGAGAAGAACAAAAAACACAAACAGACAGAGACGTGCTGACCGGTCGGTAACGGCTGGTCACACTATACCCATTCATGCTCCCGCAGGTGCCCTCTGAAGAGCTGATCATTGATCTTTTTATCAATGTCAGACAGCAGTGATAACGGGGTTTTGTGAACTTTCTTGAGCCTGCCTGAAGGTTTTATGCCCCCGGTTCATTGACTGGGAGTGTGAGCAATCAGGGTTGAGCCGTTGTGGCCATCCCATCAAACCATTTTTCAAGGAGAATCAAGCGATGAAATGTTTAAAGTACCTGTTTTTTACATTGGCGGCGATCAGCCTGGCGACCCTGACAGCCTGTGGCGGCAGCGGCAGCAGCAGTAGCAGCGATGATGCAGGCACTGGTGAAACGGGAACCCTGTCCGTTGCCATGGTTGATGCCGCAACGGACGATTACCGGGCTGTCTATGTCACTGTCGCGCGGGTGGATGTTCACCGTGGCAATGACCTGAACGACGACCTGAACGACGACCTGAACGACGACCTGAACGACGACCTGAACGATGACATGGGCGGGTCATGGAAAACGGTCGCGGAACCATACTCCACCCACAACCTTCTCGACCTGGTCAACGGCGTGCGTGCTGAACTCGGCGAGGGACTACTTGAGACCGGGCATTACACCCAGCTGCGCATGATCATCGGCGATGATCCGGACGATGGCACCAATCTTCTGGATAATCCCCACCCGTACGCCAACTACATCATCACC
>JAWOIX010000002.1:0-11270 GCA_046484405.1 Pelovirga sp. | reverse complement strand
CATTGAGGTGGATATGGTCAGGGCGTACGACCTGCATGTCAACAGCTACCTGGTCAAGCAGCTTGATTTTGACAGGTTCAAAACGATGCTTGAAGCGATCAGCCAGTACTGGTTGCTGTGGAACCAGGAACCCCCTGCCAACCTGACCAATGGCTTGCTGTTCCAACCCTGACGCTTGATCCTCCCCGCGGCAATGTCCGCCCCTTGAACCCTCCTCTTTACCCTCGGCCAGTTGGCAGGGATCGAATTGTCCGCATAAGTCCAGAGGAACGCTTGTGCCGGGTGTTTTGGTCAGGCCGGGATAACCAGGTCCTCCAGGACCAGGGGCTGTCCGCGACCTTTGCGTTCACTGGCGGGCAACACATCCATGCTCGGCCACAGGCCGGTCTGCAGGGTGTCGCTGTAGCCGCTGGCAAAGCCGGCTGCCCGCATTGACGCCACGGTGGTGTCCACCGGGTAGCACAGCCGTTGCCAGCGACAGCGCACACCGCCGTCTTCAGGGATCAGCAGCAGGTACCAGCCGTCGCGGGTGCCGTCATTGGCGGGCATCCCGATCGCGCCGCTGTTGAGCCAGAACCTGCCGTCCACCGCCTGGCCGCCGGGAATGCCGCTGTGGCCGCCAATGAGGATATCCGTGCCGGCCCGATCGAGCTCTTCCCTTTTGACCTCCTTCGCCGTTGACGGAAAGATGAACCGGTTGATTTGTGCAACGCCGCCGTGGACCACCAGGATGCTTTTGCCATTGAGGGTGAAGCGGATGGCTGCGGGCAGCTGGCGCATCCAGGCGCGGTCGTTTTCGGTCATGCAGCCGTTGGCATAGCGGTACCAGTCAACCGACAGCAGCGAGCAGGTGGTTCCTTCCTCGAAACCGCAGCCGCAGTCCGCGGCGGCGCGCCCGAGGGACTCTTCACAGTTGCCCTGGACCAGCGCCACGCCCCAGTCACGCACCAGTGCCACTGTCTCGACGGGGTCGGCGCAATAGGCCACCACGTCCCCCGTGCAGATGATCCGCGCCGCAGGAATAGCGAGGCGCTCCGCTTCTGCGCGCATCTTCCGGGTTGCGGCCAGGTTGCTGTGGGGGCCGCCGAAGATCAGTACCGGGCCGGACAGCGGCCCGAGATCCTGCAGGTTGTGATGCGTCATGACCGGTGCTCCTGTGCCGCCGTGCGCGTTGCCATGACCCCTCCGAGCCAGAAACCGAAACATCCCATACCCATCACGGCAACGGTCAGGTAAAGGAGCTTGGTGTAGTGGTGGACATCGCCGAGGAGCTGGCTGTAACCGCTCGATTCGGTGAAGTAGAGCATGGCCGCGGCAATGGCCAGAACAAAGCTGAACAGATAACTCCACAGCGGGATGTTGTCGCGTTTGCCCCAGAGTGAAAAGAACACCACCGGCGCCAGGTAGAGCGAGGCGGTTCCACTGACGGCGACGGCACTGAACAGGTCTTTGTTCCCCCAGAACACCAGCGCCAGGCCCAGCAGCATGAAGACGGCCATTACCGCGCGGCCGTTGCGCAGCGTCATCGCCATGAAGCGCATATCCACCGCGATCAGCTTGGCGGAGCTCGTCAGGGTGCTGTCGAGGGTCGACATCGCAGAAATCACCAGGGCTGCATTAAAAACCAGCATCGGCGTGGTTCCCAGCAGCAGCATCAAGGTTTCGTTCATGGTGGCACCCTGGGCAGCGTGGGCCCCGGCCAGGACGCCGAGACAGCCGAAGGCAAGAATGCAGATGACGCTGATCCAGGCGGCGTGGAGAAAGCTTTTGCGGGTGGTTTCACGGTCGGCGAGAAAGCCGCGGTCCATCATCACCGGATCATGCATCGGGTAGCTCCAGATCTGCAACAGGGCCACCAGCATCAGCACCGGTCCCGGCTGGTCTATAACAAAGGGTTTGAACCAGAGATCCTCCAGGCGGACATTCTGGCTGCCCGCCACCAGCGCCAGCAGGAGCAGCAGGGTGCCCAGAAAGATCACCATCTGGAAAACGTCGGTGCGCAGCGACGCCCGCAGCCCGCCAAGCATGGAATAGAGTAGAGTAATCGCAGAAAAACCGAGGATCGTCAGGATATAGGCCTGGCTGCCGGCAACCCCGAAGAGGATCCCGATCACCAGCAGATTGGCGAACACTTCGCTGATCAGCCGGATGCCGATGACGAAGTTGTAGCAACCTGTTCCCCAGCCGCCAAACCGGCTGCGCAGAAAGTCCTGCACGCTGTCGCAATTGTGCTCGTAGCGCACACTGTCGATGATGCGGCCACCGGTGAGAAACGAAAAGTAATAAAAGGTATACGCCAGGGTGCCCCAGATACCGTAATAAAAGCCGAGGATGGCGGCGTTCATCAGGGACCGGGCAAAAATCCAGGTGGTCACCTGGGAGAATGTCAGGCTCAGCAGGCCGGGTTGGCGCCCGCTGCCATCAAGCCCGCGGAAGAAGGCGCCCTCACTCTGAGCCCGGGGCGAGAGGATGACCGAGCCCAGTGCAATCACCGCGGCAAATCCGGGTAGAACGTACTCCATAAAAAAATCAGTCCTCCTCAAACAGGCGGGTTGGCAGCAGAGAAGAATCCCTGAAGACTGCGCATTCCAGGGCTGGCTGTCACCTTGAGCTCAGCCGCGCCGGGATGTGCACCCTGATGGTCTGTGCTTTGAACCGGTCCCTTCTGCTGTTGTGTCACTTGTTCTCGGAGCAGCTGGCGCCACAGGCGAAGCAGGAATAGCAGCGATGATGGCCAAGGGTGACCCGCTCGGTCATTGCCGCCTGCAGCGTTGCTCCGAGATCATAGCCGGAGAGATCATCCACCAGGGTGCAGGCGTAAACCCCGCATCTGCCGTTTTTGCGTACGATCATCTTGCTGAAATTACACATGAAGTCGGCTCTTTGCGCGGCGGTCAGGTAGCGTGTCATGCAGGTTTCGGTGATCTCCGGGACCGCGGGAAAGGACCCCGGCAGGTGAAATTCGGGAAACCTGATAATGGTGATGTCCTCAGGAACCCCGGCTTCGCGGAAGAAGGGCAGATAGCCCTGATCCACGGCGGCGCTGTCCTCGTCGGGCAGCATCAGCCGGGCGATGGACACGCCGAACCCGGCCCGATGGAGACGTCCCAGGGTGGCCAGGGCTTTACGGAAATTTCCCTTGCCGCGGGACTTGTCATGCTGAACCGGGTCCGGGTGGTCAAGACTGATCCGGAACTTGAGCGGGTTCGGCTTGTCGCGCAGGGTGAGAATGTCGGTCATCCGGTTCATCAGCGGCTCGGTGGCGTTGGTCAGCACCAGGCAGGGACGCTGGTCCAGGGCCGTTGCCAGAATAGCGATGAACTCCGGGTTGACAAAGGGTTCACCGCCGGTAAAGGAAAACTTTTTGACGCCGAGCTCAAGGGCTTCATCGATAAAGCGCCGTGCGTCGGCGAGGGTCAGAAACTCAATCCGGTTATCCCCCGGTTTTGAGCCCTCGTAGCAGAAGGGGCAGCGCAGGTTGCAGTTGGTTCCGGTGTGGAACCAGAGTTCCTCCAACGTCTGTGGCTGAATATATCCGCGCGGTTCATTCTGGCTGGTGTAAAGCCATTCGTTGGAGCGATCCATCTTCATAATACAGATCTCCTGATGCGTAAGGATTGCTAACGGGGTCAGAGTTTGAGTTCGAGAACAACGCGCAACGTATCAAGCGCCCGGCCGAGTGGTTCCGCGTTTTGTTTCAGGCGGGTCTGCATGATGGCCCCCTCGATGGTCGCCACCACCAGCTCCGCCAGCTGTGCGGCCGCGAGGTCCCGGCGCACCTGGCCGGCGGCCTGGGCCGCGGCGATGACCTCTTCCAGCCGCGCGATCCATTCGCTGAAGACCTCACCGACAATCTGCGCAAAAGAGGGTGTGTTATCACAGGCCTCCAGGGCGGTGTTGCCGAACAGGCAGCCACCGACCGACTGGTTGCGGCGGTTTCGTTCCAGGGCCTGGTGGAAAAAATTGTCCAGCTGGGCTCCGGGTGTTTCGCCCTGCAGGGACGCTGCGAGAAAATCCCGGAACGTCGCACGCGCATTGGCAAGAACCGCCAGGCCGACGGCTTCCTTGCCGGCAAAATGAAAGTACAGGTTGCCCTTGGTCGTGCCCGTCGCTGCCAGCAGATCGCTGATCGTTGTTGTTAAAAAGCCCTTGCGATGAAAAATCCGGGTGGCGTCCTCGATGATTTTCCCCCGGGTTACTTCCCCTTTGGTCGCCATGGCGATCCCCCTTGAGTAAAAAAGACCGTTCGGTTTGCTACATTAGCAGAACAGCACAGCCTGTCAAGGACTTCGCGAAGGGCCAAACCTGTGGCAACAGCTCTGGTTGCATGCCTCCCTGTGCAGCATGACCGACGACTGGCGGGCACCCGGCAGTTGATCCGCTGCTGTTTCGGGATGTTGCAGAGTGTACCGGGCCATGGGCCATGGAAATATGATGCAGATGACATTTCCTTGAAAATTTCCGGTCGCTCTTCCGCTCGGCACCTGGCGGGACAGCGCCGGACTGGTGGTGCTGGCGCAGCGCAGCGACGTTGCCGGGGGAGCAGGGCAGCCTGTTGCCTGGGTGGCACTTAGATGCGGCGCCGCAGGCTCAGGTCCTCCTGGTGTGTTCCGGTGCTGAACCCTCGGTCCGGCTTGCGCTACAAGGAAACCCCTGGAGCGGAAAACCACAGTTATAAAGGTATGAATAAAAAACAACGTTGCCACATAGATAGATGTCTTTCGCGAAGGAGTCAAATTGATAATATCTATCTTTTTAACGGCAGTTATCCAAAAAACCGATCTTTTTAACGGCCTGCTCAGCAAGGGCCGTCCGGTCCGGTGGTGATGATGCCATCAGGTCCGGCAGGGGGGCTTTCTTGACAAGCGCTCCATCAGCTTATAGCGTAGGTCCCGTGGACGCAGAGACAATCAGCATGTGCCGGCAGGAACACGGATTATTTGCGAAAGGATATTTGTGATGAAGAACGCCGCAAGCAGGATTCCGACACTCAAGGATGCGCTGCAGCAGCCGTGCAGGCATCGCGACATGACCCTCGCATTGGAACCGATGGACAATTATCGCAGAACACCCGGCGGTCCCAACGGCTGCCCGCTGGCTTTCTGGGCGTCGTGGGACCTGCAGGATCGTCCGCGTCGGATCGCCTTGCTGCTGGATGACTGCCAGGAAGAGTATCGCGCCTATGCCGGGGAGATTCTGCCGAACCTGGTCAGGTTGCGGGACGCCTTTCGCACGGCACAAGCCGACAGCGACGGTGTCTGTATTGCCTGGAGCGCCTGGAGCCGCACCTTTGATGATGGGATTTCCAATGCCATGGACCGATGGTACGGGCCACGGGGTTTGCGGCCGGAGGATCCGGAGAACGCTGCCTACGTCTTTACCGGCGCGGCCGGCATGGAGCCTTTAGCCGAGATCGCCCCGACGGACGCGGATCTTGCCGCGGGCTGGTTCTACCACGGCAAACACCTGGATATGTTCTGGACCTTTGATGAGAATGGCAACTCCTACCTGGATGAAAAACTCAAGGCCGTTGGTATTGATACGATTGTTATCGCGGGACTGTGGACAGATGAATGTGTGCTCAGTACCGCCTATGCGGGTAATTCGCGCGGCTACGATGTCGTGGTGGCAGGGGATGCCGTCGCCACGGCGACGGCCAATCAGAAAGTCGCCCTGACCGTTGCCAACAGTACGGTCGCCAAGGTTCTGTCAACCGGGGAGATCGTCCGCTACATGACTCAGGATTTCGTCACGGGGAAACCAGGTGCCGTCAAGGGGACAGGTCATCCCGATGGCCGCAAAGATGGCTGATCGAGGGTCCTGAGGAAGCAAGGATATGCACGGGCGACGTCGCAAACCGGCGCATCAGGGTGCCAGGCGTTCCGTCACCCAGCCGTTCTCCCGGTTGCGCCGGTAACGCAGCCGGTCATGGAGACGGTTGTCCCCTTCCTGCCAGAACTCGAACGAGTCCGCAATAACCCGGTACCCGCCCCAGTTCGCGGGGCGTGGCACAGCCACCCCTGCATAGGTCTGTGCTACCGTCTGAAACCGTTCTATCAGCATCGTTCGGCCAGGGATAACCCGGCTCTGCGGCGAGGCATGGGCTTCTACCTGGTGGCCGCGCGGCCTGCCGCTGAAATAACGATCCGACGCGCTGGCGTCCAGCTGGTCCACGCTGCCGGTGATCCGGACCTGGCGGGAGAGTTCCGGCCAGTAGAACAGCAGCGCTGCCAGCGGATTCTCCTGCAGATTCTGTCCCTTGAGACTTTCATAGTTGGTGAAAAAGATAAAACCGTGATCCTCGATTCCCCTGAGCAGAACGATGCGCGCCGACGGGATACCGGCGCCGCTCGCGGTGGCAAGTGTCATCGCATGCGGCTGGGCAATGCCGGCCTGCTCCGCGTCCTGCAGCCATCTTTTGAACTGGCGGACAGGATCAGGATCCAGGCTGGTACGGCGCAGCGGCAACCTGTGTGCGTCATTCATCGGGCGGTCCTCACTCTTGCCGGGCTGGATAGTCATCATGCGCAACCTTTGTGCGCTCATTTTTACAGAGTCCGGCTGATCACACCACGAAAAAAAATAACCGGTGCAGCAGGCCGTCGCAGTGGCCCTGCGCCCCGCTCCCGGGCGGTACCGCCGCGCCTAACCGGCCGTCTTTTTCAAACGGACACTGGTCGCGAGCGCATCCCAGGAGTACAGCAGCAGGCCCATCCAGATGAAGACAAAGCTGAGCAGCCGCGTGTGACTGAAGGGTTCGCGGTAGAGCCCGACGGCGAGGATGAAATGCATCGTCGGGGTGATGTACTGGAGAAAACCGACGGTGGCCAGGCGCACCCGGCGTGCCGCCCCGACAAAGAGGAGCAGGGGAATGACCGTCACGGCGCCGGCCAGGGGCAGCAGAAGATTCAATTGCAGGGCATCGCCGCCGAAGGCGCCGTCCCCCCGGAAAAACAGGAAAAGCAGGTAGGCGAGGCACAGCGGGGTCAACAGCAGGGTCTCCACGGTCAGGCCGACAAGGGCTTCAATATCGGCCATCTTGCGCAACAGGCCATAGGTGCCGAAGGAAAAGCCGAGGGACAGAGCGATCAAGGGGAGCTGCCCCTGGTAGAGCGTGAGGGTGAGCACGCCCGCCGCCGCGCATCCGACACTGATCATTTGTAATGGACTCAGGCGCTCGCGCAGTACCAGGCAGCCGAGCAGGACGCTGATAAGCGGGGTGATGAAATAGCCGAGGCTCGACTGCAGCACGTCGCCACGCTCGACGGCGTAGAGAAAAATAAACCAGTTGGCGGAAATGAGCAGGGTTGAGCCGCACAGAACCAGCAGCTTTGCAGGATTCCGGACGAGGTTCCACAGTTTGCCGAGCTGCCGGCTGCCGCCGACGATAACCAGCAGCAGGGCCGCCGACCAGACCACCCGGTGGCAGACAATCTCCAGCGGGGTCGCGCCGGCCAGTGCCTTGAAATACACCGGGAACATGCCCCACACCAGGTAGGCCGCCAGGCCGTAAAACACCCCTTGCCGGGCCGTCACTCGGGACTGCTCCACTGCTCCGGGGAGCGTTGCTGTGTGTTGCGGGGAGAGCTTTTTCATGGGTCCCGGTCTTCGCGATCGAAATTCAGATTGTCGGTTATTGCGGCCAGGCCGGCGGTTGAGGACAGGCAAAGGGTATGCCTTCTCTGGCGCGAAGAAGCGTTAAAAGGGCGCTGTCGACACAGGCAACGTGGAGGATACTCCCGAGGCGAGAGACAAAGCAACACCAGTTGTCGGTCCGTGCGCAGACGACCAAGAACTGGTTGAACGGTCGCTGTGCCGTCCCCCCGGTCACTCCCGGGCCCATGAGATCAATTGCTGTCTGCGATCCGGTTGCGACCCTGCTCCTTGGCGGCATAAAGCGCATCGTCCACCTGTCTGAGCAGAGTGGTTGCTGCTGCAGCCACCTCCTGCTGGAGTTCCTCCATCCAGGTGACACCGAAGCTGGCGGTCACCGACACCGATTCGCCCTGTGCCAGCGTCACCCGGCAGGCGGCGACCGCCTGCCGCAACCGTTCGGCGATCGCCATGGCACCAGCAAGGGTCGTATCAGGCAGGACAACGACAAACTCTTCGCCGCCGAAGCGGCTCAAAATATCACTCTCGCGACACTGCTGCCTGGCCGCCGCGGCAACCTCCTGCAGAATCCGGTCGCCCACCTCGTGACCGTGGGTGTCGTTGACCTGTTTGAAGTGGTCCAGATCGAACATGATGCAGGCCAGCGGCCGGGAGGTGCGGCGCAGTTGTTTGAGTTCGGCACGCAACCGCTCCATCAGGTAACGGCGGTTTCTTAACCCGGTCAGCTCATCGGTGATAGCGATATGCAAAAGTTTGTCACCGGCGGCTTTGAGTTGTCGGCTCAGCCGGTTGAAAAGGCGGTAGATGATGGCAAATAAGGCAGCAAAGGAGACCAGCGCCAGGGCGATGATGAGCGTCAGGTTCCTGGAGTGCAATGATTCTTCGGCATCGACATTGAAGCGCACACTGATGCCGCCGCGCACATCACCGTTACGGTAGCCCTGTTGTGCATGGCATTCCAGACAGGATGGTTCGACGATCAGGGGGACCATGTAACGAAAATAGGTCCCCTGTTGCTGGTGTTCACGGGTGAAGACTTCGGAGACACCATCTTCAAAGGCGTGCAGTGCTGCCGTTTCAAATTTATCCGGTGCGTTGTTCGGGTTGATGGGTGTGAGACTGGCCATATGGAACTGGAAAGCGCCGTCCTCTCCGATCATTTCAGAGATTTCGCGCACCATCAGTGCCGGGTTTTTCCGGGTCAAGACCCGTCCGTCGACCGTCTCAATGTCGGGATTTTCGAGATAGGGATTGGCCGCCATCCCCGGGCTTTTCTCAACAAAGACGCTGCCGTGGCGAGCGTTCCAGTTCCGGGCGAAAACAACGGTTTCGACAATCGCGCGGGCGCGGCTCAGCAGTTCCTGCTCGATTGCCTGGCGGTTGTTGAGGAAGATGCCGAGATAGACCGCGCCAAGGAAGCCGATAAAAATCAGCACGAGATTGAAGAAAAAACGGGTCAGGGCCTTGTCTGCGATGTTTTTCATAAGAGAAATCCCGGGGTCAGCATGAAAAAGGCAATCACCTGCCGTGTGGCGCGGAGCGAGGAGATATCAGCTATGCCAGAAGATGGCAACGTTTTTCAGCAGGTCAGGGATGCCGGTGCGTGTTCCGGATTGAGCCGTCACATAATGAAAAGGATGCGGCAGGTTATCCCGGCCGGACGGTTGCCCCATCAGTACAACAGCGAACGGCATCCAACCGGAAAACGCGCTCAATTTCAGCCACGCAATGACGTTTCTTGAACAATGTCTGAAGTTTATGGCCAGGAAAGATGTGTATTCTGTGCTTGCGAGGGGAAGGATCTCTTGGGTGCCATGCCTCTGCGCTGACTTATGTTGATAACTTTTGCATAACATCATTATAGCGCAGGCGGGCTTTCAGAATTCTTTTTTATTTATTAATTATTTATAGAAATAAAAGCGCCCTCAATCTATTCATCGAGGGCGCTTTGTTAGCGGGGTTTAGCTGTGATGTCTGCGTTCACGGCGCTGTGACTGATGAACGTCGGCTTGTGATTGCAGGTTAAAACGTGAAATCGACCACGGCAGCTGCGCTCGTCAGGTCTGCGGTGACAACCTGCGAATCGCTGCCATAGGAAGCAACAACCTCGTACTCACCCGCGGGCAGATCCACCTCATAGAGATCACCATTTGCGACGGTGATCGTTTCGATGATAACCACCTGGTCTTCCGTCACGAGAGCGTCGGTCGTTACCATACATGGAAGCGTCTGACGAATATCGATGACAGCATACTGCTCAGGATCGGTAACCGGAATGACCACTGTTCCCGAGAGACTGCGCAGTTCGGCTGTTGATGTTTCCAGGGCAAAATTGTCAACGATCGCCGACTCGCCGGCTGCGAGCTCAACGGACTGACATGCCGTATCATAGCCGGTCTTTTTCGCGACCAGGTTGTAGGTGGCGGGAGCGAGGAACAGACTGTATTCGCCATTCTCGTTGGAGATCGTACCGGCGGCGATGGCGACCTCGTCCTTGGGATTAACCGCCGCGGAATCGGTTGTCTGGGCAGTGATCGAGGCGCCCTCCAGGGCATTCGGACCGGCCGGTGCTGCCAGGTTGTCCGTCACGGTACCGCTGACAATCGCGGCTTTCATGCCTTCGTGGACCTTAATTGTCGGCTTGAGCATGTACTTGATGTTCTTGTCCTTGACACCGGCCCGGACGATGGAACGATGGGCATCAAAATCGAGGATCAGATCCGTGGTTTCGTTCTCATTGATATAGAATCCGCCGACGATCTTAAGGCCGGTCTGTGCGCCGCTGGGAATCTTGTCAAGTTCGATTTCTTCATTATCTGCGGTGATGATGTAGTTGGCGTACGGGTGGGGATTATTCAGAAGATTGGTGCCATCGTCCGGATCATCGCCGATGATCATGCGCAGCTGGGTGTAATGCCCGGTCGCAAGCAGTCCCTCGCCGAGTTCAGCACGCACGCCGTTGACCAGGTCGAGAAGGTTGTGGGTGGAGTATGGTTCCGCGACCGTTTCCCATGACCCGCCCATGTCATCGTTCAGGTCGTCGTTCAGGTCGTCGTTCAGGTCATTGCCACGGTGAACATCCACCCGCGCGACAGTGACATAGACAGCCCGGTAATCGTCCGTTGCGGCATCAACCATGGCAACGGACAGGGTTCCCGTTTCACCAGTGCCTGCATCATCGCTGCTACTGCTACTGCCGCTGCCGCCACAGGCTGTCAGGGTCGCCAGGCTGATCGCCGCCACTGCAAAAAATAGATACTTGAAACATTTCATCGCTTGATTCTCCTTGAAAAATGGTTTGACGGGATGGCCACAACGGCTCAACCCTGATTGCTCACACTCCCAGTCAATGAACCGGGGGCATAAAACCTTCAGGCAGGCTCGAGAAAGTTCACAAAACCCCGTTATCACTGCTGTCTGACATTGATAAAAAGATCAATGATCAGCTCTTCAGAGGGCACCTGCGGGAGCATGAATGGGTATAGTGTGACCAGCCGTTATCGACCGGTCAGCACGTCTCTGTCTGTTTGTGGTTTTTGACCTTCTCCTCGTACATCCGGGCATCAGCGAGCGCTAAGGCCTCCTGCAGCTGATCGCCGCTTTTGGCTGTTGCCGCGCCAAGGGAGAGTCGCAACGGTTGCTCTGCATCAGCAAAA
>JAWOIX010000122.1:0-19976 GCA_046484405.1 Pelovirga sp. | reverse complement strand
CTGGTAACCGCCTTTCTGACGTTCAGTGAATACCAGAGCATGGCCCGGAGTATCGCCCTGGAACAGGGGCGAAATGTTTCCAAGGAACTGATCACGACCTTCAATCACATGTCGGACATTGTCCGGGATGAACCGGAAACCAATTATGCTCTCGTTCCCCAGGTTGTGGTGACGCAAATCGCCCAGAAAATTTCCACGGGCGGTGATTACTCGATCCGCCAGGTTGCTCTGAATTACCGAAACCCGGACAACCGCCCGGATCAGTACGAATCCGAACAGTTGAAGAATTACCCCACTGGACAATCGGTCGAGTTGCACAGCGTCACAACCCTTGCTGGTGAAAAGGTCTTCCGCTACATGAAATCCCTCGTTGCGGATGACTCCTGCCTGAAATGTCACGGCAGTTATGACGCGGCTCCAGGGTTCATTCAGCAACGTTTTCCGAGAACTCATCCGTCGTACAATTATCGCAGCGGAGAGGTGATCGGCGCGGTTTCATTCATCAAGCCGATGCGTGTGCTTTACGGTGAAGCCGCCGGCAGGCTGAGCCAGGAACTCGTCTACCGTGCCGGCATGCTGGTGGTGGTCGCCTTCGTGATCTGGCTTGTCGTCCGGCGCCTGATCCTGTCACGCATCCAGACGGCATCGGCAACCATTCGTCAGATCACCTCGACCGGCAGCCTGTCCGCAAGAATACCGGTCACGGGAGCACAGGATGAAATCGGCCAGTTGCTGCGTGATTTCAACGCGATGATGACGGAACTCGATCGCACCACCTTGCAGCGGGAAGAATCCGAGGACCGTTATCGTAGTCTGATCGAGGCAGCCCAGTCGGCGATCGTTACGTTCCTGGGAAATGGAAAGATCGTGATTTCAAATCTGCAGGCCGAGCAACTCATCGGTCTTTCCAGAGAAAAACTGCTCGGAGAGAGTCTTTTCGACTTTCTTGAAGACGGCTCTGGTTTGCAGCAAAAGGTCGAGAATTTCAAGCGGCAGAAGAAACATCAACCCAGTTTGGCGGCAGGTCGCTATCGCATACAGAATGGCAGGGGCGAGGTCAGTTTTGTCGATATCACTCTGGTTTTCGCCTCGGAAACGGAAAGCCAGCCGATGTTCACGGCGATTCTGAGAAATAGTCGTCTGAGAGGACATGCAGATGGGCTGATCGAATGACTCATGCATCTGGCCCGGCTATCCACACGATGGTTTCATCCATCGACAAGTTTTTGCAGGTTGTTGATATGGTCGAGTACGGCGGTTGCTTTGGTTGACATCCCTAACGGCCGACATATTTTTATGATAAACCGATGAACCAGCTTGATGATCTTCTGGTGCGGGTGCGTTCCTGTACCCTGTGTGCACATGAGTTGCCCGGTGGGCCACGTCCGGTATTGCAGGTTCACCCCGCAGCACGGATTCTCGTTGCCGGGCAGGCACCAGGGCGCAGGGTGCATGCCTCCGGTATCCCGTTTGACGATGCCAGTGGTGTGCGGTTGCGCTCCTGGCTCGGGGTCACCGCCGCCACCTTTTATGATCCGCAACTGTTTGCGCTGGTGCCCATGGCTTTCTGTTATCCAGGTACCGGTCGCTCCGGGGACCTGCCGCCACCGCCCCGTTGCGCAGCAACCTGGCGGGACCTGCTGTTGGCGCGGCTTCCCGATCTGCAATTGACAGTTGTCCTTGGCCAATACGCCCACGCTTATCACTTTCGTGATCGCAGATCGACGCTGACCGAGCGCGTGGCAGCGTGGCGGGATTACTGGCCGGACCTGGTGCCACTGCCGCACCCGAGTCCACGAAATACCCTGTGGTTGCGTCGCAATCCATGGTTCGAACAGGAGTTGATACCGATTCTGCAGAAACGGGTTGGTGAAATACTGGGCTGAGCCGGCAAGGGCCGTTCCTGGCTCTTGCCGAGATGCTCCACAGATCGCGGTGCTTTCTGTCGTCCTGTTATTGTTCGGAAGCTATGGTGCTGCCTGGCGAGCGGTGTCTCTGCCGCACATACTCGTACATGACCACCGTCGATGCGATGCTGACGTTGAGGCTCTGCACCGAGCCGAACTGGGGAATGCGCAGGTCGGCAATGTCGGGATAGTCGGCCTTGGCAAAACGGCAGCCAAACTCCTCATGGCCAAAGATGAAGGCACTCTTCTCCGGCAGATCGACATCATAGAGACTCTCCTGCGCATCTGCCGCCAGGCGAAAAAAGGCATACCCCTCTTTCTTCAGGGCTGCGTAGCAGGGCGCAAACTCCTCGTGAAAAACCGCCGGAACCTTGCGCAGAGACCCCTTGGCCGGGGCCGGATCGAACGGGCCGATGGCGACCAGGTGCAGCGCGGCGGCACCGAAGGCTTCTGCGCTGCGGAAAATTTTTGCGACGTTGAAGCCCGCCTTGAGTTGATCAAGAATGACCACAAAGTTGTGCGCTCCCGGCCGGGCCAGGAGGTTTCTCTGTCGCTCCTTGCGGTAGCGTGTCAGGCTGTTGCGTTCACGCAGCGTCGCCATCGGCATGTCCTTTCCTTTGTCGGCAGAAGCACCTCAGAACCTCAAACGCCGGCCATCTTCCAGCAGCTCCAGTTGCAGTTGCTCCTTCCGGGCAAGCAGTGCCGGGCCCGGGTGCGTCAGGACCAGGCGGCGGCAGTCGAGTCGTTCGCGCTGCTGCAGGAGGGTCAGATAATCCAGATGTCCTGGCAGTGGCTCGTCGTAGGCACAGCACTCACAGATAAACAGGTCCGCATTGCGTGACAGGGGCAGCAGGTTTTCACTCCACTGGGTGTCACCGCTGTAGGCAAGAATCCGCTCTGCCAGTGTGACGCGTACCCCAAAAGCGGCCGCACTGCTGCCATGCGCAAGTGGCCAGCAGGAAACCTCTGCGCGTCCGAGCTGCAGCGGCCGCTGCGGATTGAGCGTTGCGTAGGTCACGGGAAACCCGAGTCCATCCGCAAGCATACCTGGGTAGAGAGCTTCAGTTAACGTCTCGACCCGGGGGCGCAACTGCGTCGGGCCGATCAAGGTAAGGGGGCGGCGGCGCTGCTGGAGGTATTTCCCGGCGAGGAGCAGGTACGGGATGCCGCCAAAATGATCACCGTGCAGATGACTGACGATCACTGCGTCAATCTGCTCGCTGTTGATGGCGCAGCGGGCAAAACCTGCCGGACTGGAACTGCCGCAGTCAAGCAGCAGGCAGGTATCATCGCCGGCAAGATGAAAACAGCTGTGCAGCCGCCCGCCGCTGTTGAAGGCATCGCCGGTGCCGACGCAGGTGATGATCAGCTCTGGTCGGGTCCTGTGCTGCATCGTCTTACCGCCTTTTGCCACAGTGCCAGGTTGACCTGCGGCCGTTCACCGGTGTGAAGCACGGCAGGCTGCCTTCCCCTGCCGGACGACCACACCCGATGGATGAAATGACCAACATTTTTTACGGAAATAGGCTAAAATGATTCTCTTTCTGCTGAGTTGTCGTTGCCGGTCGGAACCGCACGCGGCCGCAATCATCGAGCATCATAACATGTCCATCATCATGTGATGAGCCTCTAACCCGCTGGCTGGTTTATTCCGGGAGCGCTGGTGTCAGCCTCAGCTGACGTGCTTTGACCGCGATACCAGCCGGCAGAACATTGTGAGCCATGCCGGAGCCCTACCAGATCATATTTGCCCTGGCCGTTGTTCTTCTCGCCGCGCTGATCGGTGGTCGCGTCGCCCTGCTGTGCCGGGTGCCGCGCGTTACCGGCTATATCTTCGCCGGCATTCTGGTCGGCCCCTCGTTTGCCGATCTGGTTGCCCTGCCCCAACTGATTACGCCCTCCGCCCTGGGCGAATTGAAGATTATCTCCGATGTCGCCCTGACCTTGATTCTGATGAATATCGGCAGCCAGCTCCGCGCCGAAAATCTGCGCCGCTGGAAAAGCCGCATTTTTCTTTTCTCCGCCTCAGAAACCCTGACCACCGCCCTGTTGGTGGGGTCTTCCATCTTCCTGGTCAACCTGCTGTTCCTGCAGCAGAGCGTGACCGGGATGACGCTCTGGCAGAGTTCCGCGGCTCTCGGAACCTTTTGCGGCATCATTGCCATTGCGACGGCCCCCGCCATCACCCTGATGGTCATCCGTGAAAACGAAGCGGAAGGATCCATCACCAACCTGATCCTGACCCTGGTCAGTCTTAACAACCTGTGTGCCGTGCTGCTCTTCTCTTTTGCCGTGCAGCTGCTTCTGGCCACCGACGGTAGCCTGCTGACCACGGCCTATCAGCTGGTGATCCCATTGGCTATTGGCTCCCTGGGCGGTTTTCTGATGTCCCTGTGGGCTCAGCGCCTCGAACAGCCCAGCGAGTTCAAGCTGCTGCTCCTCGGGGGGGTGACTGCTGTTGCCATTGCCAGTCGATATCTCGGCCTGGAACCGTTGCTGGCCTGTCTGGCTCTCGGCACGGTGATGGCGGACAGTTCCCCACGCTGGCATCGGCTGGTCAAGGCACTGAGTGAAATCGATTATCCCCTCTATGTGGTCTTCTTCGTTCTTGCCGGGGCCAAGCTGGACATCGTCATTCTCTTTTATATCGGCCCGTTGGGACTTGCCTATATTCTGGCGCGCTCCGCCGGCAAGGTGCTCGGGTCGGCTTTGGGAGCGCGAATCGGCGGCTATGGGCAGCGTGAACGGGCCTGGGTCGGGATGACCCTGCTGGGCCAGGGCGCCATGGCGATCGGGCTGGCAACGACCCTGGGCAGGACATGGCCGGAAGGCGGGCAGGTTGTCGAGAGCATGGTTCTGGGGGCGGTCATCGTGTTCGAGGTCATCGGTCCACTGGCTGTCCGACATGGGTTGGTCAAATCCGGTGAGGTGCCGTTGTTATCCCTGCTGCGCAAGCGGGCTCCGCGTGGAACACTGGAAGGATTTCATGACGTCGCCAATTATTTCCGCAGCAACCTGGGCCTGCCGGCGGGGCATAAGCTGCAGAATCCGGGAGATATCCTGGTGCGTCACGTAATGCGCCAGAATGTTGAGACGGTCAATCAGAGTATGCCATTCCAGCAATTGCTGCAGTTTATTTCTCACAGTCGTTATGACCGATTTCCCGTTGTTGACGATGATAACAATTTTGTCGGGATCATCAATTATACCGATATCCGGACCCTGCTGTTTGACCCGTCCATGTCAAAGCTGCTGATGGCCTGCGACCTGGTCTCAACCCCGTCACACTCCATTGCGCCGGATATCTCCCTGCGCGAAGCCCTGAAGATTCTACAAAAAAAGCGTAATATCAGCTATTTTCCGGTGATTGATCCGGAGGAGCCGAACAAATTGCTTGGTATTCTGAACCAGAATGATGTTCTCGCCGCTTTCCGCCGTCTGGATCTTGACAGCTAGCAGTTCAGACACGCCCTCGCCGCGGAACAACCGTACCGGCAAAATGGTGCAGAGCACCAGGGGATACACGAAGGCAGGCAAGGGAGAGCGCAGCACTGCGCCCCGTTGTCATGGCGTAGCGATCCTGCCGTTGTGACCGAGGGACTCAGTTTTTCAGGAACCGGTCTGCTGCTTTGGCCTGTTCGGAGTTGGGATAAGTGTCGATCAGCTTACGCATGGTGGCGCGGGCATTCTGCCCATCGCCGAGGGCATTGAAGGCGAGGGCCTGCTTATACAGGGCATCGGGTGCCTTGGAGTGGCTGGCAAAGCGGCTGATGACATCCTGAAACTGGAGGATCGCCATCTCGAATTTTTTTTCGCCATAGAGGGCTTCACCGATCCAGTACTGAGCGTTGACGTAAAGATCATGACCGGGATTGTTGCGCACAAAGGCCTCCATCTGCCGTCGCCCTTCGGCAAAATCACCGGCATTAAGAATCAATCCCAGGGCTTGTTCATACTGGGCTTCCGCGCTTGGTGGCGCCGGCTGTGCGGCAGCTTGTCCCTGCTCCACGCCCTGATCTCCGGTAACAGGGGGCGATGACGGGGTTGTGCCGAGTTCGTCCAGCCGGTGGTTCAAGGAATCAAGCTGAAGGTTCAGTTCGTCCCTGACCAGTCCCAGTTCTTCTTCCAGGCTCTGGTTGTTGCGCGCGAGGTCATCGATCCGCCCGTTGACAGAGTGAAACTCCACACGCATGTTGTCGAGACCGGACTGGAGCTCCGCAACCTGGCGTTGCAGGCTGACGCCATCGGTCAAATCCGTCTGGGCCGCATCGGCCTTCTGAATTTCCAGTTGGGCCAGGCGCCGTTTCATCTGCTCCAGGTCCATTTCCATGCGCAGTTGCGTCTGGCTTGGAGGAATACATCCGGCGAGCAGCAAGATAACAATCAGAATCCCCGTTAAGCGCATTTTTACCTCCTGCCGTCACCCCATGCGAGTTGTTTCCGGGGTGCAACAAAAAGGGCCGCTCATTTTGTCAATGGGCGGCCCCGGTCAATCAGTTGGACAAATCAGCGAGTGATCTTGAATTCGGCCCGGCGATTCTGTGCCCAGCCATCCTCATTGCGATCAAGGGCAATCGGCATCTCTTCACCGTAGGAGATGACCCGCAGACGATCACCCGACACACCCAGAGACACAAGGAAATTGCGTGCGGCAATGGCGCGTCTTTCACCCAAAGCGAGGTTGTATTCATCCGAACCGCGCTCATCCGTATGTCCTTCGATCAGAACATCGACATTGGGGGCGGCCCGCAGCAGGCCGGCATTGTTGACGAGAATCCCCTTGGCCTCTTCGGTCAGGTCAGATTTGTCAAAATCAAAATGGATGCGCTGCAGACCCGAAGCAGCGGCCCGACGCGCGGCAGCAGCAGCTTCTTCAGCAGAGACGGCACTGTCGGTGATCTCAGTTTCTGCCACAGAACTCGCCTGCTGCTCTGTTACGACCTGGGTCGGTTGTGCGGGGGCCTCTTCAACGACAGCCGGCTTTTTCGCACAACCCGAAGCCAGTAGAACCAGTGCAACAACGACAACCAACAGACGAATGAACGACAACCTTTTCATGTCCAGCCACTCCTTTCGCTTCCGCGACAAAAATTTTAATTATAAAACTGCTCCAACTTCCGCATTATACAGGTTCGCGGTTGAAAAACAACTGAGATCGATAAAGTTCAGATGAAAATCACCAGCGTCCTGACCAGGCCGGATGCGACGCCTGGCCGCCGGGAGCAGAAATTCTTCTGGCGCCGCTGCCGTCGGCGCGCATGATCCAGATCGACTTTTCATTGGCAACATCAAGAGAATAGATCAGGAAGCGGCCATCGGGGCTCCAGCGCGGGTGTTCCTTGTTGCCGGGACCGAAGGTGACCTGCCGCTCGTCGCTGCCACTTTCGTGGATGGTAAAGATATTGAAGACCCCATCCTCCATGCGCGAGAAGGCAATGCGCTCTCCTAGCGGATTCCATGCCGGGGTCGCGTTATAGCGCCCATCGTAGGTCAGGCGTTTGACCTCGAGCGTGTGAATGTCGACGATAAAGATGTGAGGGTTGCCGAGACGATCTGAAACGAAGGCAACCCGGTTCCCCTGCGGGCTCCAACTCGGATCAACGTCGATGGCGTAATGGTTGGTCAGGCGGCGCAGCAAGGTGCCGTCGGTGGCGATCAGGTAAATCTCGGCATTGCCGTCCTTTGACAGGGTCAGGGCAATCTGTCGGCCATCGGGACTGAAACGTCCGCTGATATTGAGCCCCTGCTGCTGCGACAGGCGCGATTCCTGGCCGGTATAGATCTCCTTGCGGAACAGGTCAGGGTTCTCCTGTTTGTAGGAGGTGAAGATCAGTTCCTTGCGTGTCGGCGAAAAGTCGGGATTGAGCACGAGGGTGCGATGGTCGGTCAGGCGCACCGGGCCATGGCCGTCGACGTCCATCAGGTAAAGTTCCTTGGCGCCGGTGCGATCGGAGATATAGGCGATCTTGGTCGCAAAAGGGCCCGACTCGCCGGTCAGCGTCTGCAGCACCTGATCGGCGAAGGTGTGGACAATTTTACGCAGGTCAGTGCGCTGGCCACTGTAGCGGCGGCCGCTGAGCAGGCGCTGGCCGGTAACATCGTAGAGGCGCATCTCCACCGTCAGAGTGTTTCCGTCGAGACGGTACCCCCCTTTTATCAGCAGCTCTGCACCGAGCAGGCGCCACTGTGCAAAGTTGACATCGCTGCGCTGGAGCCCGAGTTGCTGCGCATCATTCATGAATGCCGCGGGGTCAATCAGGCGGAACAGGCCGGACAGCTCCATGTCGTAGTGCAGCACCCGGTCGAATTCGGCGGCGATGGCCGGATCCGCAGCGGCGATCGGCAGGATACCGGTCAGGGCCAGGGGAATGGTCTGTTGTCCTGGTGAGCTGATTTCAATGCGGAAAGCCGCCGCCGGCATCGCCAGCAGGCACAGCAACAGGACACCGGCTGTGAACAGACTGCAACAATTTTTCATCAGTCGAGCATCTCCTTGAGGTTAAAGATGACGGTAATGCCCACTGACTGGGGCAACGGCTGCGGCAGCTGCCGCGACCGGGCCAGTGCACGGACCAGGGATTCGTCAAAGGCGGCATGGCCGGAGCGGCGGATAAAGCGGTGATTCATCAGGGTGCCGGCGGCGTTGTACTCAAGATAGACTTCCGCCTCCGGGTTACCGATGGCCAGGTGACGGGCAAAGGTCCAGTTCTGGCGGATGTATTCCTGCACGAAGGCACTGATGTCGACGCCTGCCTCGGTGCCGCGCCCGTCCGGCATGCCGACCGGCGCATCGGGGATGGGAGACTCGAGCTGCTGGCTTTCGGACTGGGCTGCTGCGCGCAGTGCGTCCAGGCGCTCTTGCCGCTCACGTTCCTCGTCGAGGCGCCGCCGCTGTTCCTGCAGCTCAGCCAGACGTTTCTCCCGTTCGGCGTCCTCGCGCCGGCGCTGCTCCTCGGCCAGGCGTTTTTTCCGGGCCTCTTCCTCGCGCTGGCGCTGCTCCTCCGCCAGACGTTTTTCCTCGGCGCGCCGGCGCTGCTCCGCCAGTTCGGCTTCGCGCTGTTGCCGCAGTTCCTCTTCAGTTGGTCCCTTGTCCACTTCTGGAATTGGTTCGGACTCAGGCTCAGGCACCGGTTCCGGTTCCGGTTCAGGCACCGGTTCAGGCTCGGGTTCGGGAACCGGCTCCGGTTCCGGTTCGGGAACCGGTTCGGCTGCCGGCGGTGGTGCGGCCGGTTGCGGTGCCGGTTGTGGCGTCGGCGCGGCTTCCGGGCGCCCGGCCTGCGGACTCAGCACCGGGGCATTGACCAGGTTGACCCGGTAGACCGGGGGCAGTTCGGCCGCCCGGCGGACAAAGAGCGGGCTGACGTAGAGGGCAACGAGGAGCAGGTGCAGCAGCACGGAGATGGCCAGCATCTTGAGAAAGGCGGGTTCCAGTCCCGACAGGCGCTTGCGTGGCGATGACGATCGACGTAACTCCATGACGACGTTAATCTTCCGGCAGGCGGGTCACCATGCCAAGCTTGTCTACCCCGGCCTGTTTAATTGCCGCCATCACCTGGACAACCAGACCGTAGGGGACCGCCTCGTCGGCTTCCAGAAAAACCTGCAGATCGGGATTGTTCTGTCCTGCTTCACGCACCACCGACTCGAGACGCGCGACATTGTCAATGTCCACCCGGTCGATGGTGATCTGCCCGTTGCGCTGCAGGACGACAATCATCGGCTCGATATCGGCAGGCAGACCGGGGGTCTGTTTGACCTGGGGCAGCTCGACCTCCATTCCCTGATCGAGCATTGGCGCCGTGACCATGAAGATGATCAGCAGAACGAGCATGACATCCACAAAGGGGGTGACGTTGATCTGCGACATGCTGCTGCGTCGTGAAGCGGTGCGGCGTGCTTCCATCCTATTTGCCCCGCTCCAGGCGCTCGAGAATGTTCAGAAACTCCTGGCAGAAGTTGTCCATTTCGCCGATCAGCTCATTGACCTTGTTGAGGAAATGATTGTAACCGATGACGGCAGGAATCGCCGCGGCCAGGCCGATGGCGGTGGCAATCAGGGCCTCGGAAATCCCGGGAGCGACCACGGCGAGGGAGGCGCTGCCGGTCTGGCCGATGCCGTGAAAGGCGTCCATGATGCCCCAGACGGTTCCAAACAATCCGATGAAGGGCGTGATGGCACCGGTGGTCGCCAGAAAGGTGAGATATTTTTCGAGGCGCTGGGTTTCCTGGGTGGTGGCACGGCGCAGGGCCCGGCCAACGATTTCGGTAGTCGGCATCTGGCGGGTGAATTCTTCCTCCGCACCCTCCTGGGCAGGGCGTTTTTTCAGTTGCAGCAGTTCATGATAGCCCTCGCGAAACAGGCTGGCGACGGGTGAGTTGCTGAATTCCTTGACGCCCTGGCCGATCAGGTCAAAACGTTTTTTGGTCCAGAAGAAATCGAGGAAACGATCCGAGTCGCGCATCGCCCTGCGGATGACTGTCGCTTTGTAGAAAATGATGGCCCAGGAAACCAGGGAAAAATAGACGAGAATTATCAGAACGCTTTTGACAACGGGTCCGGAACTTAATACGAGTTCAAACAAGTATGTCTCTCCTCTGATCGCAGTGCCCGATGGCACGGCGGTTGATAAAGATAGTGCTGACGGTGCGGTGGATTATCCGGCAGCCATCCGGTCAAGTCAAGCTCTCCCGCTGCTGCCCCAGCAGGAGCCGGACATGCGCTGCGGTGGCAGTGTCCGGACTGCGCTGCAGCAGGCGCAGCAGAGCGGGCAGGTCATCGAGATCATCCCATGGTGCCAACGCCAGCGTCCTGATGCCGAGCTGTGCCGCGCGCTCGAGGGTCTGTTGCAGAACCTCGGCAGTACTCCACCGGATGCCAGCAAAAAGTTCCGGCTGATGCCGTGTTTCGCCGACCAGGTAGTAACCGCCATCCAGCGCCGGTCCGATGACGACTTCGGCCCGCGCCAGAGCATCAAAGGCCTGATCGATCCGCTCAAGGGGCAGGTCCGGGGCGTCGCTGCCGATCAGAACGGCACGGTCGTAGCCGGCCGCAAGCCAGCCGGACAGCCGTTCCGCCATGCGCTCACCAAGATCCGCACCCTGCTGGGGGATCAGCGGGGTACCGGGAAAGGCCGCCTCGAACCAGCACCGTTCGCCACTGTAGCAGATTGCCAGATCACAGCGCTTAAGGGCCTGCATACGGGTGACGGTCTCTCGCAAAGCCTGGGCATAGAGGTTTGCTGCCTGGGTCAGGTTCAGCGGGGGGCAGAGCCGCGTTTTGACCGATCCGACCAGCGGCTGCTTGGCAAAAATCCCGAGAATTTCACTTTTTTGGCGGGCGCCGGCCTTCTTTTCCACCTCTTCCACAGACTTATCCACAGCTATGGGGGTTTCCCTTTTCAATCATCGCATAGGCTGAATGGTTGTGGATTGATTCGAAGTTTTCGCATTGGACGCTGAACCAGCGGATCTGTTCCACCGCCGAGAGCTTTTCCGTTATCGCACGGACCATATCCTCGACAAACATCGGGTTATCATAGGCACGCTCGGTCACCGCTTTTTCGTCCTCGCGCTTGAGCAGGGCGTAAACCGGGCAACTGGCGCACAGCTCAACCCACTCGATCAGATCTTCCAGCCAGATGTGGTCCGTGTAACGAACCTGGACGGTGACGATGCTGCGCTGGTTGTGGGCACCACGGTCACTGATTTCCTTGGAGCAGGGGCACAGGGAGGTGACCGGGACCCGTGCCTCGAGCATGAAATCGAAGCTTTCGGCAAGAGAGCCGATCATGCGGCACTGGTATTCGAGTAAGCCACGGGCGCCGGACACCGGTGCGCGTTTTTCGATGAAGTAGGGAAAATCGAGTTCGAGATGAGCGCGGTCGGCACCAAGGCGTTCCTTCATCTCAAGCAGGATGGTCTCGATATTTTCCGTACTGATCTGGCCATGATAGAGGTTGAGGACCTCGATAAAGCGACTCATGTGGGTCCCTTTGAAGTGTTCCGGCAGATCGACATACATGTTGACGCGGGCAACGGTGTACTGAAATTCCCGGTACTTGTCCTGTACCACGATGGGGTAGCGGATGTCCTTGACGCCGACCTTGTCGATGGCAATCTTGCGGTCGTCGTGACTTTGCTGCAGGTCGGGCATCCCCCGTCGGTGAAAAGAGGGATCAGTTGGCATATTCAACAGGGTCCTCCTGATGGATGTCGGCAAAACCTTTCAGACGCAACCGGCACGAATCGCAGTGGCCACAGGACAGCCCGGCGGGGGTTGGGTCATAACAGGAATGGGTCAGACGATAGTCGACCCCGAGAGCCAGACCGCGGCGGATAATCTCCCCCTTGGTCAGGTCGATCAGTGGTGCGTGGATCTGGTACGGGCGACCCTCCACACCAGCCTTGGTCGCCAGGTTGGCAGTCTGCTGGAAGGAGCGGATGAATTCGGGCCGGCAGTCAGGATAGCCGGAGTAGTCGAGGGCGTTCACGCCGATAAAGATGTCGGCTGCGCCGAGAACCTCGGCCCAGCCGAGGGCAAAAGAGAGGAAAATCGTATTTCGCGCCGGGACGTAGGTGATCGGGATGGTATCGTCCGCCGGGGCGTCCTTGGGCACATCAATATCCGCGGTCAGAGCGCTTCCGCCCATCCGGCGCATGTCGATGTCGATCACCAGGTGTTCCGAGGCACCGATCAGGGGGGCATATTCCCGGGCTTTTTCGAGCTCACAGGTGTGCCGCTGGCCGTAGTTGAAGCTCAGCGCATGGAGCGCAAAACCCTGCTCACGGGCGATCGCCATGCAGGTGGTGGAATCGAGTCCGCCACTGTAGAGAATGACTGCTTTTTTCATGTCCGTTCCTTTTTTTAGCAAGGCTCTGCTCTGGTCGATCAAAAACATACCCGCTCAAGCGCGGTAGGGAGCGCCGTGCACTTCGTAAAAATTCCCCGTTCCCAGACGGTGGATCTTCAACAGGTTGGTGGTCCCCGGTGCGGAGACCGGACAGCCCATGGTCACCACCACGATATCTCCTGTCTTGAGCAGGCCGCTGGCGAGGACCGCCCTCTCCACCGAGGCGATCTGGGCTTCGGTGTTGCCCTGGATATCAACCCGCAGCGAGCGCACGCCGCGGTAGAGGGCGAGGTGGCGACGCACCTGCTGGGTCGGGGTGACCGCATAAATCGGTAATGAGGGACGGTACTTGGCGACCAGGGTCGCCGTGCTGCCGGTCTGGGTGAAGGCCAGGATCGCCGCAGCGCCGACATGTTCGGCGACCTGGCAGGCCCCCTGACCGATAACATCGGGGATGTTCTGGTGCAGCGTCGTTGTCGTCGCAATGGAGGTGCGCCATGGACTCAGGTTCTGGTCGGCCTCAACATCGCGCGCAATCCGGTCCATCACTTCGACGGCGGCGACGGGATAGAGGCCGGCAGCGGTTTCGCCGGACAGCATCACCGCATCGGTGCCGTCAAGAATGGCGTTGGCGACATCGGAGGTTTCCGCCCGGGTCGGTCGCGGGTTGCCGATCATGCTCTCCAGCATCTGGGTTGCGGTAATCACCGGCTTGCCGAGCTGGTTGCACTGCCGGATGATTCTCTTCTGGATCAGCGGTACCCGCTCGGATGCCAGCTCCACGCCGAGATCGCCGCGGGCGACCATGACGCCGTCGGTGGCCACGACAATTTCGGCAAAGTTGTCAACGGCCTCCGGTTTTTCGATCTTGGCGATGACGCGGATGGGGGAGTTGCGCTCGAACAGGTATTGTTTGAGCTGATAGACCTCCTCCGCCGTGCGCACGAAGGAGAGGGCGACCCAGTCAAGATGATGCTCGATGGCAAAATCGAGGTCAACAAAGTCCTTTTCCGTCAATGCCGGGGTCGACACCTTGACGCCGGGCAGATTGATTCCTTTGCGATCCTTGAGCACCCCCCCCTGCCTGACTTCGCAGTGAACCCGGTTGCCCTCGGTACGCAGCACCTCGAGCTCGAGCTGGCCGTCATCGAGGAGGATCCGGTCACCGGCCTCGACATCCCCGACGAGGTTCTGATAGTTGGTGGAAATGATTCCGTCTGCGCCCTCGACATCGGCGGTGGTGACGATCACCTGCTGACCGGTTGTCAGGGTCTGGGTGCCGTTACGCATCAGGCCGGTGCGGATTTTTGGCCCCTGCAGATCACCGAGTATGGAAACCGCCTTCTGGTGAATGACGGATAACTCACGGATCTGGTCAATCCAGACCTTCTTCTGCTCCGGCTCGCCATGGGAAAAATTCAGCCTGAAGACGTCAACCCCGGCGACCAGCAGGCTTTCCAGCTGATCTCGCTCACTGCAGGCCGGTCCCACCGTTGCGACGATTTTCGTTTGTCGATACATGCCTTCCTCCGGGCGCATGGCGCCATGTGACAATCCTCTGCAAACAGTTGCCCCGGGGGTGGGCGCGTGTTATATATCCCCATTGGCTTGTCTTCTTTTGGCGACAAGCTGGCCAACAGAAACAATATTTTTTGCAGTTAGTCCACAAAATAACATGAAGCGCTCGCTAACATACTTCTTTTTCGCCCTTCTGGCCATGCCCCTGCTGGCAGTGGCCCTGTTGATCGGTGCCTACTTCCATGTGTCGGAAACTCTGCCACAGGTCGAGTCCCTGGCCGATTACCAGCCGCCCCTGATCACCTCAATCCGCGCCGACGACGGGACCATTATCGCCGAATATTCGCGCGAGCGGCGCTTCCTCGTCGCCTACGACAATATTCCGAAAACCCTGGTCCAGGCGTTTGTCGCTGCTGAAGATGCCGGTTTTTTCAAACACCAGGGGATCGACCTGATGTCGATTCTGCGTGCGGCGATCAACAATTTCAAGGCCGGCGGCATCTCTCAGGGGGGGAGCACGATCACGCAGCAGGTCGCCAAGACGATGCTGCTGACGCCGGAAAGAACCTTCAGCCGGAAGTTCAAGGAAGCCATTCTGGCGTGGCGGATGGAGAAGGCCCTGAGCAAACAGGAAATCCTCTACATCTACCTCAACCAGATCTATCTGGGTCACCGTTCCTACGGGGTTGAAGCCGCGGCGCAGAGTTATTTCGATAAAACCGTTGATCAGCTGAGCCTGGCCGAAGCGGCGATCCTCGCCGGACTTCCCCAGGCACCAAGTCGCTACTCCCCCTACCGCCACTACGACCGTGCCCTTGAACGGCAGAAATATGTGCTGGCCCGCATGGTCGAGGAGGGTTATATCACTGCTGCCGAACAGCGTGCGGCGGTAGAGGAAGAGGTGATTATTACCCCGCGGGTGAACACCCTGCTCGATGTGACCGCATATTTCAACGAACAGGTGCGGCGTTATCTGGAGCAACGTTTTGGCGAGGAGATTCTTTACACCGGCGGCCTGCAGGTAGAGACAAGCATTAACCTGGCGCTGCAACAGGCGGCGCAGAACGCCGTCAGGCAGAATCTCCGGGCTCACGACAAGCGCCAGGGCTATCGCGCGGAGGTCGCGGTTCTGGACGCAGCCGCCCAAGACGACTTTCTTGCCAGGCAGCAGGAGCAGTTCGCGGCGACCCCCCTGGATTCCGGCAGTGCAACCCAGGCTATTGTCGTCGGCCGCCGCGACGATCTGATCCTCTGCCGGCTCGGGGACAGCAGGGGCACGATTGCCAACGCAGAGAGCGCCTGGGCGGGAACCATTGATATCGTTGACGCGCAGGAAGAACCTCTCGGCAATGCCGCCGGGGGTAAAAAGACCCGGATCCCCATCGGCTCGCTGATTGACGTCAGGGTTCTCGACAGCACCACGGAACCGCTCACCCTGGCGCTGGAACAGGAACCCCTCGCCCAGGGCGCGCTGGCAGCTATTGATCCGGCCAGCGGCCAGATCAAGGCGATGGTCGGTGGTTACGACTTCGGCAAGAGCCAGTTCAATCGTGCCATCCAGGCACGGCGTTTGCCCGGTTCGGCCTTCAAACCGCTGATTTACGCCGCCGCTCTGGATCGTGGCTACAACCCGGCGACAGTGATTCTCGACACGCCGCTGATCTTTGAAAACCGCATGGTGGAGACCGGTGAAATTGAGGAGTGGAAGCCACGCAACTACGAGGAAAAATTCTATGGCCCGACCCGCTTTCGCGATGCCCTGACGCATTCCCGCAACGTTGTCACGGTCAAGATCCTCGAAGATATCGGTGTCGGTTATGCGGCCGGTTACGCCCACAAGCTGGGTATCGAGACCCCGCTGCAGCGCGATCTGTCCATGGCCCTGGGTTCCACCGCGTTAACCCCGATGGAAGTGCTGACCGCCTATACGGTCTTTGCCAGCGGCGGCATCCTGGCACCGCCCACCTACATTACGCGGATCCGTGACCGTCACGGGCGGATTCTTGAATCGATCGATCCGACCGATTTTGCCACTGGGATGGCCGCCGATCAGCGGCTGATCCGCAAACCGCCGCGCCGGGTCATCTCACCGGAAACCGCCTATCTGACGACCAATATCATGGAGAGCGTGGTCCAGGAGGGCACCGGTCGCCAGGCGCGGGTTCTCAACCGGCCATCGGCAGGCAAAACCGGCACCACCAACGACCTCAAGGATGCCTGGTACGTTGGCTACATCCCGCAGCTGGCGGCGGTATCCTGGATCGGTTACGACCAGGAGCAGCCCCTCGGGCGCAGCGAAACCGGCGGCCGGGCAGCCCTGCCGGCCTGGATCGCGTTTATGCAGGAGGCGATCAAGCAGTACCCAGCGCAGCATTTCCCGGTCCCCGATACCATCGAGTTCCATCCGATTGACCGCAGTAACGGCCTGCTCCTCGCTGAGGACAACAAGGATGCCTACTATGAAGCTTTTGCGCCGGGGATGGCGCCGACCCGCATGAGCCGCGAGCAGGAACTCACATCACGCGATTTTTACCGCCTCGATCTGTAAGGATCAGCGCTGGCCTATTTCTCCCGGCGGGTTTCGCCATGCCGATCAGAGAACGACGACGCCATCGATAATTGACGCCCGTGCCAGAGGGATGATTCCGTAACGGTCAAACAATCTTGTCAGAGCTGCCGGTGGCAAGCTTCTCCGCTCGAACCGGTGCCCGTCTCTGCAGGCAATGCCTGTCTCCGCTACGCGCAGTTCCTGACTGTTTTCAGCGTATTGCTTCACGGTTTTTCGCCCTTCGGCGTCCCGTCTTCTGTGGCAGGTGCTCCGATAATCCCACGTGCGCGCTCAAGGGCCTGGTCAATATGACTGAAGACGTTTTCCTGGCCAATCGCCTCGAGCAGACCGGAGCGTTCCAGGATGACCAGGGGCTGCGTGTGAACCCCGGAAAGGATCAACCGAGTGCCGTTGCGCTGTGATCGCAGGTGCAGGCTTTCAAGAGCCTGGAGCGCCGTCGCATCAAGGGTCAACACGTGACGCATGCGTAAAATCAGGATGACGGGCGGGTCGCTGATCGCCCCAAGGGCATTCTTGAATTTGTTGGCGGCTCCGAAAAAAAATGGCCCGTTGATTTCAAAAACCTCCACCCCCTGCGGCACCTCCCGCAAAAAGACACTGTTGGGATCTTCCTCGATGGGGTCATACCCCTCGCGCAGTTCGCTGGTTATAAAACCAACCTGGGTCACAGCTGCCATCCGCTCCATGAACAGGAATGCCGCCAGTACCACCCCGACCTGGAGTGCGACGGTCAGATCAACGATGACGGTCAGTCCGAAGGTCGTCAGCAGCACCAGGACATCCCCTTTTGGACCGCGCAACAAGCGGGTAAACAGTCGCGCTTCGCTCATATGCAGGGCAACGACGATGAGAATGCCGGCCAGCGTCGGCAGGGGAATCAATTCCGCCCACTTGCCGAAAAACAGCAGGATCAGCAACAGGGTCAGGGCGTGGACAATCCCGGCAATGGGTGTGCGCCCACCATTTTTGACATTGGTGGCGGTCCGGGCGATGGCACCTGTGGCCGGGATTCCGCCGAACAAAGGCGATGCGAGGTTGGCAACCCCCTGGGCGATCAGTTCGGTGTTGCTGTGGTGCCGCCGTTCCGTCATGCCATCGGCAACCACCGCCGAGAGCAACGATTCGATGCCGGCCAGAATGGCAATCGTCAGCGCCGGGGACAGCAGCTCCGTGATCATCTGCAGATCCGGCAGTGCGGGCAGGTGCGGCACCGGCAGGCTGGTGGGGATGGCGCCGAAACGGCTGCCGATTGTCGCAACGGGCAGGTCGAACCAGGCCACCGCCAGGGTGGTCAGGACCAGGGCGACGAGGGAGCCGGGAATCCGGTGGGTGAGGCGGGGCCAGAGAAGAATGATCAGGACTGTCGCCCCCCCGACCAGCAGCGCCGGCAGCGAGATGGTCGTCAGTGATGCACTGTAGGCGGTCAGCTTGGCAAAAAAGTTCGCAGGCAGCTGCTCCATCTGCAAGCCAAGAAAGTCACGCAGCTGGCCGATCAGGATGATCAGGGCAATACCGCTGGTAAAGCCGACGGTCACCGGGTAGGGGATAAAGCTGATGATCGCTCCCATGCGGGCCAGGCCCATGAGGATGAGCAGGCCTCCGGCCATCATTGTCGCAATGGCCAGGCCTTCGTAGCCGAAGCGCTGGACGATGTCGTAGACGATGATAATGAACGCCCCCGTCGGCCCGCCGATCTGGACCCGACTGCCGCCGAGGACGGAAATCAGCATCCCGGCAATGATTGCCGTATAAAGACCCTGTTCCGGTTTGACGCCGGAGGCGATGGCAAAGGCGATCGCCAATGGCAGGGCGACGATGGCAACGATGATTCCGGCCAGCAGGTCGTGGCCGAACTGGTGACGGCTGTAGCCTTCCTTCAGGCAGGTCAGCAGTTTGGGGGCAAACAGTGGGTGGGACATGCGCTATCCTCTCAATGCAAGAAGCCAACGATGTCCGTCGGCAATGAGGGCGCTGTGTCCAGATGTCGGCGGAAAGTAACCGGGTCTGCGGGTAACAGATCGAGGTTGGTTTTGTAAAAGCACTACTATGCTCCAAAGCTGAGCGCATTACAATATGATTATATGAATGCGTGTATGCTTTGAGCTCTTCTGGTTAGCTCTTTCCTGAACGGATGATGTGCTCGATCAGCGCGCGGGCTTTCTTCCGGTTGCAACGTGCGTTGAGGATCCCGAAGGTGGCGAGGATGGCGAGAAAGGCGAGGACGAACAGAAGATCGAGCAACATAGGCGCGGACTCCGTGGCTGGTGGTTAGCCGCTATTGAGCCTGCGAACTGTGTGGAATTGGTTAATGTTGCGTGTGAATCCGGTTATTTTTCCGGCGGTAGAATGATTTTTCATGACAGCACAACAGGTCAGGCACAGCGCCGCAGGGCCTGCCGGTGACAAGCAAGGTAATGGTCATATCCTTCCTTTCCCATGTAACGCTGTAGCTGTTTTTTGTCGGTCTTGAGCAGATCGACCAGCAACAGTCCATCGATGACATCACTGAAATCCGCATCGCGATTGAATGCCAGGATCTGTCCGCCCAGGTTGAGATAGTGGCGTAGCAGTACGGGAATGCGGCATGGATTTTGTCACCATCACCGACCACAACCGCATCAAAGCATCCCTTGAGTTGGTGGAAAAATATCCGGATCGTTGCTTCAGCGGTGTGGAATCAACCGCCGCCTTTCCCGAAGGGGCCCCCTCTAAAGGGAACACTATCGCGTGATGTCTGCATTGCAAGTGGTGGTTTCCCCGACCTGTGGACGGCAATCCTGCTGAAGCAATCCCACCCGGACCGACATCCAGGAAAGCCGGCGCCGCTCAATAATTTACTGGTTGAATATCGCCATGCGCAACCATGGCTGACGATCCTGTTATTCTTGGGAGTACCCCGAAAGTGCCGCCAGCTGGTCGGGTTTGAGCAGGCCTTTATACTTCCTCCCGCCGATGATCCAGGTTGGATAGGATTCAATAGCGTTTGTTCTGCATTCTGCTGCCTGGGGTGTCCCACGGCCACCCGGCGTGCACTCAACATAGGGCAGCAACTTAGCTGAAGCCTCGAACAGATCCTTCTGTTCTTGGCATGCCGGACACCAGAACGTGCCATAAAAAACGGCTTCCTCTTCG
>JAWOIX010000052.1:0-21937 GCA_046484405.1 Pelovirga sp. | reverse complement strand
TGCATCAGGCTGCGAAAAAAGAGCAACAGCGCCGGTGCCGAGGTGACATCGACGACGGAGAGCCCGGTCGTGGTCCAGCCGCTGGTCGACTCGAAGACGGCGCGCGTGACGTCCGCACCGCTCGCCAGAAACGGGATCGCGCCGGCGCCGATGGCCACCAGCCAGGAGAGCACGACGACGACAGCCCCTTCGTTGAAGCTCAGGGAGGCGCCGGCAGGCGGCCGGCACAGGTGCCAGGTGGCGGCGGACAGCAGCAGCAGGGTCAGGCCGGTGAGCAGAAAGGTGCCTGCCAGGGCGCGCTGATCGGGAAAGAACAGCACCAGCAGCGCGGGGGCGAGGATGATGGCGCCGATGATGGCGCAGACCAGGCCGGTGTAGCCGAGAATAACGCGATAGCGTGCCCGCAGGAAGATACCGTAGGGCGCCCGGTCGGTCACTGCGTTTTCCCCACCAGCAGGGCCAGTGCCTCGTCGAGGCAGGCCGAGGTGGCAATCAGGACGAGGCGGTCGCCGGCCTGCAGGCGGGTGTTGCCATCCGGGACGCTGACTTCCCGGGCGTGGATGAGCCCGCCCACCAGCGAACTTTTCGGCAGCTGCAGTTCGCGCAGGGTGCGGTCCACCGCCGGCGCATCCGGACGCAGGTAGACCTCGGTGACGGAGATCTTCCCCTGCGCCAGGGGCATCATCCCGGCGATCTGTTCGAAACCGGCTTCCTCCTCGAGGATGGTGGAGAGAATCCGTGTCGCGGAAATCGCCGACGAGACATTGAGGCGGTGAAACACCTCTTCGTTGTCGGGATCATTGACCAGGGCGATGGTGCGGGGCACCTCGAACGCCCGGTCGGAGATCTGGCAGATGGCGAGGTTGTCGGCATCGCAGGGGGTCAGGGCGAGGATGACGTCGGCACGGCGGGCGCCGGCCTGTTCGAGCACCAGCAGGTCCGTGCCATCCGCTGCGATAACCGGCACGTCGAGGCGCCGCGACAGTTCCGCGGCGTCGGCAGGATCATCAATGATCACCGTGACGCTGTATCTGCGTGCGGCAAACCGGCGGGCCAGGTAGTAGGCCAGCTCGCCGTGTCCTACCAGGATAATGCGCAACGGCGGCTCCTTTCCCTTCAGCAAAAACCCGCGGTGGCAAGAAACGCGTCGGCCATCAGGCGGGTCGGGCTGATGATCTCGATGCCATCCTGCCGGTAGATCCGGGTCCGGCGCGGGTCGTAGACGCGCGCCAGGACCCTGGGCACGGCGAAGATATGTTTGGCGACCTGGGCGACCATGAGGTTGGTCGTGTCCTTCTCGGTGACGGCAATCAGGCAGTCCGCCTGCTTGAGGCCGATGGCGCGCAGCAGCTCCTGTTCCACCGCGTCGCCGCCGACATGAAAGCCGCTGAACTCCGGCGGCAGCAGGATGAAGGCGTCTTCGCGCCGGTCGATGATCACCACCTTGCTGCCGGCCCGGCTGATCTCCCCGGCGAGCAGGGAGCCGAGGCGGCCGCAACCGACAATGACGACGAATGCGCACGGGTGGTTGGCGTTGTTGTGGTCCATGGCTGCCCCTGGGAGCGCCGCCGGTCCGGTCCCGGCAGGGCCTTTTCTGACGACTGGCGGTGCCTGTTAATTTTACACCATTTTCAGGTTCCTGCTGAACGTTCCGCCGGCGGCCTGCCACAGCGACGGCGCGCAGCAGCGACCCTTTCTTTTGCCGATCGAATTATGGCACAGTGAACCAGGCCAGCTGCACCGTGCCGGACGCTGCGCGGCGGCCGGGGCGGCCTTGCGGACGCAGTGGCAACCGGGTTGGCAACAGCGGATTTATGGACGCGGGAGGAAGATATGCGCGTGACAGAGATGGCGAAGCAGCGCCGGCACAGGCGCCGGGCGGGCGGGTTGCGGTGGAACGTTCTGGCGGGCCGGGCCGGTGGTCTGCTGCTGCTTGCCGGGGTGATCTTCTGCCCGGCCCCGGCGGCGGCCGGCGCTATGACCGTGACGCCGCTGCTCGGCTATACCTTCGGCGGCGATTTTGAACAACGGGACACGGGCGCCGCAGTCGACCTGGCGGAAGGGGCGAGCCACGGCATCCTCCTCAACTGGCGCGATGGCAACCGGCGCGGCGCCTTCTACGAGCTGCTCTACCACCGCCATGAGACCAGCCTGAACGGTGACGGTGGCGCGCTTGCCGCCGATCTGGATCTGGATCTCGAAAGTCATTACCTCCACTTCGGCGGCACCTACGGCAAGGAGGGCGGGCGGATCAACCCGTATGTCGCGGCCGGACTGGGATTGACCCATCTGGATCCGGCGCAGGGTGATGCAAAGACGCGGTTTTCCTTCAGCCTGGGGGCGGGGGTGCGGGTGCCGCTGAGCGCACGTGTCGGCCTGCGCCTCGAGGGCCGGGGCTTCGCGACCTACTTCAACGACCGCAGTGCCATCTTCTGTGGCAACAATGGCTGCCTGGTAGAGCTGCGCGGTGACCTGATGTGGCAATTTACCGTGTTTAGCGGCGTCTCCCTGGCCTTTTAGCCACCAGCAAGGGGGGCGGTCATCCGAGCGGTGCCGGAAAGACCTTGTAGAAGAACACGGCGAGACGGGTGAACTGATCGAAGAACAGCAGCAGGCCGGCGCCCATCAGCAGCGAGCCGGTGACAATTTCGACCCTGCGGATGTGTTTCTTGAAGCGATCGAAAAAGCCCAGAAAAGAATGAAACAGCAGACCTGAAAGCAATAACGGGATGCCCAGTCCGGCGGAGTAGAAACTCAACAGCACCACGCCCTGCCAGGCGCCCCCGCTGCTGCCCGCGGCAATCGCCAGGATCGCACCGAGAACCGGCCCGATGCACGGTGTCCAGCCGGCGGCAAAGGCGATGCCGACGAGAAAGGTTCCGGCAAAGCCGACCGGGCGGTTGTGCAGGTGGATGCGTTTTTCCCGCAGCAGGGTGCCCCAGCGCAGCAGGCCGCTCAAGTGCAGACCAAAGAAGAAAATCATCACCCCGCCGATCTTCTGAATCACGCCGAGACTGTCGCGCAGATGCGCCTGCACCGATGCCGATGCCAGGCCGGCCATGGCTCCGAGGAGAATGAACACGACGGAAAAGCCGAGAATAAAGATCAGGCTGTGGAGCCCCACCATGGAACGGATCCTGGCCGGGGGGTGATCGTTCTTCAAATCACCGAAGGACAGCCCGGTGATATAGGTCAGGTACGAGGGGACCAGGGGCAGAACGCAGGGAGAGAGAAAGGACAGAATCCCTGCGGTGAAGGCAATCCAGATGGTCATGTCACTACCGATAGACATTGTATGATGGTCCCCTGTTCACGGTTTTTTGTAAAGATGTCAAATGACGGCGATGGCCGGGTCCGCTGTGGCGGCACCTGCCATCGCCGTTTGCCTGTGATCCCGGCGGCGGAATCAGTAGGCGTCGGGATAGACGATCTTGAGTTCCGCTTCGATCAACGCCTGCAGCTCCCGGTAACCAAAGGTCTGCAACGGCTTGCCATTGACAAAATAGCCCGGTGTTTTCTGGACGTTGAGGGCTTTCGCGTCGGCGATATCCTGGGCGATGATCCGGGCGATCTCCGGGTCCTGCATATCCCGGCGCAGTTGCGCAAGATCCAGGTCCCTGGGGAGGAACTCCCAGAGGCGCTGCGGTTGCGGGTGGCTGTGGCTGGCCCAGTAGGGCTGTGACTTGAACATGGCATCCAGCGTTTCCCAGTATTTCCCCTGCTTTCTGGCCGCCTCGACGATGGCGACAAAGCCGTCGGCGCCGTCATGGAAGGGGGCGTAACGCAGTATGAGCCGGATCCTGCCGGGGTGTCTGGCCATCAGCATTTTGACAAAGGGGGAAAAGGCCGCGCAGGTTTCGCAGGCCGGATCCATGAATTCCACCAGGTGGACCCTGGCATCGGGGCTGCCGAGGGTCTGTGAATGGTCGCGGACAAACAGTTCCGCATTCTCCTGTGCCATGAAATCGTACTTTTTGACCTGGTAGTCGCGGTAATATGCGGACCCGGCCACGAATGCAAGAATCAGCAGCAGGCAGGTTCCGCCAACCAGAAGGTATTTCATTGTGTTCTCCTGTAAATTGTCAGCAGCAGGACGATGAGGGTGGTAAATGCCATCAGGGAAAGCATCGGAATGCTGATAAAACCGAACAGCTCGATGTATTCCTCGGTGCAGGAAACCCCCTGGCTGCAGGGCTGGATGCTCTCCGGGATAATCCCTTCGTAGAGCAGGGTGTGATAGAGCGCCGTCAGCCATCCGCCGACAGCGAGGGGCAGCGCGAACTTCACGACCGCCCGGTCAAAGGGAAACAGGCCTGCTGCCAGGACCAGCACCAGCGGGAAGAGAAAAATCCGCTGGTACCAGCACAGCACGCAGGGGGCGAAGCCCATGACGTAGCTGAAAAAAAGACTGCCGGTCACCGCCAGGCTGACCAGCAGCCAGGCAAGAAAGAGAAGCGTCCAGTTGGTGCTGGCCGCCCGATCTGTATCCGTCATAAAAGAGATATCTCCAGAAACTGTCAAGAGTGTTCCAGACCGGCAGCGCCGGGCTGTTGCGGTGAGCAGTGCGGGCTCCGCGCCCGTGTCAGAGCCGTTCTGGAGGGTAGTCGATGGTGCTGCTGAAGCCGGACGGGTAGGCACAGACCAGGACGCTGGGCGTCGTCGCCGGCTCCTCGGCGGTGCTGGCCGGGATGCTGGACGCCGGAACGATGGCGGGGCTGGAACTGTGGCAGCGACAGCCGGGGTCCTGGCAGGTGCCGGTGTTGGCGGATTCGTGCTCGTCGCTGGTGTCCGCAGCACAGCAGTGGTCCGCCGCGACGGTCGCCGACAGCAGGGCCCAGACCGGGTGGGGGCCGCTGGCAAAGAGCAGCGCCAGCAGGGCCAGGCACAGGGCCAGGCACAGGGCGCGATAGAAAAAGGGTGGAGTGCGCATGGCGCAGACCATAAGCAGCCGGCGCCGTCCTGTCAATGACGCTATCGACAGTCGGCAAGTGTCTTAATGCACAGGGCTACGGCCCGCCGCCGGCGGCCTCTGCGGCGGTTGCGGCGGGTCAGGGCGGCGCCCGGCCGATAAAATAAATCCGTGCAAAGGCAAAAACTGCTGATAAAATAGTGAAGGTTACCAGGGCGCCTGCAGCGCCCTGTGCCCCCGGTGGCACGCGCTGCGACGGCGTTGCGCCACCATGCGCCAACGTTGGGGCTTTTTCTCACTGCCTGCCGGGTCCTGACGTAGTGTCTGCCACTGTTGTTGTCCGGAACAACCACCATGCACTGGAAAAAAGGAGGAACAATGAAAAAGGGGATCTTGAGCACACTGCTGGCCGTTCTTGTCGTTCTGTTGTCCTTCATGACATCTTATGCTGCCACCGACCCGGTAAAAATCGGTTTCGTCTACATCATGTCCGGCCCCCTTTCCGCCTATGGCCAGTTCGCGCGCCAGGGCGCGGAACTCGCCGTTGAAGAAATCAACGCGGCCGGGGGCATCGACGGTCGACCGGTGCAGGCGGTGTTTGAAGATTCGACGGGCAAGGCCGATGTCGCCCTGCGGGCCCTGCGCAAACTGGTGTATAACGACAAGGTCGATATTCTCGTCGGCCTCGATTCCAGTGGTGTTGCCGACACCGTGGTGCCATCGATTCAGCAGATGCAGGTTCCGCTGATCATCACCCATGCGGCGACCCCGGATGTCACCGGGAAATTCTGCAACAAGTACACCTTCCGGATTTCCCTCAATATCAATCAGAACGTCAAGGCCGCCGCCCTGGTCGCCAGCGAGAGCGGCGTGAAGAAATGGACGACGGTCGGTCCCGATTATGCCTTCGGCCACCAGTCCTGGGAATATTTTGAAAGGTATCTCAAGGAACTGAACCCGGAAGCAACCTTCCTGCCGAACAGCGATGTCGCCTTCCCGCCGTTCAATACCACTGATTTCAGCTCCTACATCACCAAGGTGATGAACAGCAATCCGGAAGGGGTGTTCATCTCCCTGTGGGGCGGCAACCTGATTGATTTCGTGCGCCAGGCGTCGAGTATGGGTTTCTTTGACCGCGGCTATGAAGTCCTCATGTCCCTGGGCGCGGCGACGGAAGTTCTGACCGCGCTTGGCGACCGCATGCCGGAGGGCCTCTGGGTCGGGACAAGGTACTGGTTCCTGGCCAACGATTCGCCCCTGAACAAGGCCTTCGTCGACAGCTATTACAGCAAGTTCAATGCCTACCCCTCCTATAATGCCCACGGCGCCTACGGTGCGGTCTACGCCTACCGGGCCGCGGCCCAGAAGGCCGGATCCGTCGACAAGGAAGCGATTGTCAGCGCCCTTGAGGATCTGCGCATCGAGCTGCCGACCGGTGAAATTGTCTTCCGTAAGGGTGATCACCAGGCGGTGACCGATGCCCACTGGGGGAAAATTGCGGCGGATGCCAACTATCCGCACCGCATTCTCAACCCGATCCGCATCTTCAAGGGAGACACGATCACGCCGGCCGTGGCGGACACCGGCTGTTCTTTGTAGCTCAAGGTTCTTGCCGGAGAGTCATTGCTGATGTCAGGCGGTCTGTGCCCGGGCCCATCCCGGTGCCGGCCGCCTGGCGATCCTGTTGCCGGCGGTAACGCGTCACGGAGTTGCCATGGAAATCCTGCTTCTGAATGCGTTGAACGGGTTGAGCTGGGGGATGCTGCTGTTTCTCATCGCCGTCGGCCTGACCACCGTTTTCGGCGTTATGGGGGTGCTCAATTTCGCTCACGGCTCATTGTTCATGCTCGGGGCCTACCTGTGCATGCAGTCGATGCAGCTGTTCGACTCCTTCTGGTTCGGGCTGGCCGTCGGCCCGCCGTGCGTGGTGGTGCTCGGGGTCCTGGTGGAAAAGTACCTGCTCAAACGCATCTACGACCGGGATATCCCCTACCAGCTGCTGCTCACCTTCGCCATCCTGCTGATTCTCGATGACAGCGTCCGGATGATCTGGGGCTCCGGCTACTACGTGGTTGAGCCGCCGCTGCTGCTCAGCGGCGTCGTCACCCTGTTCGGGCAGGATTATCCCGTCTATCGCCTGTTTCTCATCGGTGCCGGTCCGGTGGTCGGCATCGCCCTCTGGTCGTTTTTTCATTTTACCCGCTGGGGCAAGACCGTGCGCGCGGCCTCGTTCGACAACATCATGGCCGAGGGTGTCGGCATCAACGTCCCGCTGATTTACACCGGGGTGTTTGCCCTCGGCACCTGGCTGGCCGCCCTCGGGGGCGCGCTGGCGGCGCCCTTGCAGAGCCTGAACCCGTCCATGGGGGAAAAGATCATCATTCAAAGCTTCATCGTCGTTGTCGTCGGCGGCATGGGCAGCTTCCCGGGGGCCTTTGCCGGGGCGCTGCTGCTGGGCATGCTGGAATCCTTCGGCACCGTTTTCGCCGGACGCATGCAGATGGCGCTGCCTTTTGTGCTGCTGGCGCTGATCCTCCTGTTCAAACCCAACGGGCTGTTCCGGAAGGGGGTATGACCATGCCGGCACGCGCGCTCCACACATTGGCCGGGCCCCTGCTGCTGATTGCCGCGCTGCTGGTTGCGCCCCTGGTCATACCGGTCTACTGGGTGATGATCCTCTCCGAAATCCTGATCCTCGGGCTGATGGCGATCAGCTTCAACCTGCTGCTCGGTTACAGCGGCCTGCTGTCCTTCGGCCAGGGCGCTTTTTTCGGCCTCGGTGCCTACAGCGCGGCGCTGATGCTGCAGGGCGGCTACAGCAATATCTTTCTCATTCTCTGCGTCGGCATGCTCGTCGCGCTGCTGGCCGCGGCGGTGGTCGGATTTTTTTCCGTCAAGCTGGACGAGATATTCTTCGCCATGATCACCCTCGGTTTCGGCATGCTCCTGTTCTCGATCGCGCACAACTGGCTGGCGGTGACCAGGGGCAGTGATGGCCTGCCGGTATTTGTCCTGCCGACCCTGAATGTCTTCGGCCACGAGGTGCTGTTCTACAACCCGGTCAACATGTATTACCTGATCTTCAGCGTCGTGCTGGCCGGTGTCGTGCTGCTCTGGTTCGTGGTGCATTCCCCCTTTGGCCTGGTCCTCAAGGCGACCCGCGAAAACAAGCAGCGTGTCGCCTTTATCGGCGGCAATGTCAGAACCCTGCGCATCGTCGCCTTTACCATCTCCGGCGCCTTCACCGGGATGGCGGGGGTGCTGTTCTGTTTTTTCAATAACATGGCCACCCCGGAATTCATGCACTGGAGTTTTTCCGCCAAGCCGGTGATCATGGCGGTTATCGGCGGGACGGGGGTGTTTCTCGGACCACTGGCCGGGGCCGCCATCTTCTTTTTCCTGGAGCAGGTCATCATCAAGTTCACCGACAACTGGATGCTGTTCCTTGGCATCGTGCTGGTGCCCATCGTGCTGTTTTTCCCGCGGGGCGTGCTCGGAACGCTCAAGGCAAAGCTCTATCGGCAGGAGTCGAAATGAACCGGGACCCAGTGCTGCGCATCGACAATCTCGGCCACGACTACGGCAAGTTCCGGGTGATCGAGGACATCTCCCTGGCGATTTTCCCCGGCGAGCTGTCGGCCCTGATCGGCCCGAACGGCGCCGGCAAGACCACCTTCTACAATGCCATCTCCGGGAAATTTCCACCGACCAGGGGCCGGGTCTACCTCGATGGGGAGGATATTACCGGTCTGCCCGCCCATCGCGTGATTGCTAAAGGGATGAGCCGGTCGTTCCAGATTACCAATATCTTCACCAATATGACGGTCAGGGAAAATGTCATTGCCCCGCTGATCATTCAACGCAACAGGCATTTCAGGATGTTCGGCAACATCTTCCACAACCGGCCGATGGTGGCCGCGGTCATGGAGGTGCTGGATCACGTCGGCCTGGCCGACCGTGCCGACGAGCTGGTGGCGAATATGGCCTACGGTGACAAGCGCCTGGTCGAGATGGCGATTGTCCTGGCGCGGCAGCCGCGGATCGTGCTTCTCGATGAGCCGACGGCAGGGATGAACCCGGAAGAAACCGAAAACATGATTGCCCTGATCAAAAAGCTTGCCGCCACCTCCGGCACGACCTTCTTCATCACCGAGCATGATATGAAGGTGGTTTTTTCCCTTGCCGAAAAGATCTACGTGCTGCACCAGGGGCGCCTGCTGGCGCAGGGGGCGCCTGAGACGATTCGCTCCAACGCCGAGGTTCAGGAGGCTTACCTGGGGAGGAAAGTCCATGCTTGAGGTGAAGGATATCCATACCTACTACGATGACAGCTACATCCTCCAGGGGGTCAGCCTGGAGGTCAAGGCCGGGGAGATTGTCTGCCTGCTCGGGCGCAACGGCGCGGGCAAATCGACGACGATAAAAAGCATCCTCGGCTACAACCACCCGCGCACAGGCAGCATCCACTTTCAGGGCCGGGACATTACCAGGCAGGCGGCGTTCAGGAATGTGCGCATGGGGATGGGATACGTGCCGGAAGACCGGCGCATCTTTGCCGATCTGACCGTTCAGGAAAATTTCGAGATCGCGTTTCACCCCAAGGCGGAGGTCAGGTGGAGCATCGATCACCTGTTCAATACCTTTCCGCTGCTGGATAAATTCCGACATCGCAAAGGCGGCGAACTCAGTGGTGGTGAACAGCAGATGGTCGCCATTGCCCGTGCCCTGGCAACGCAGCCGAAAATGCTGCTGCTTGATGAACCCTGTGAAGGCCTGGCGCCGGTCATCGTCGAGCAGCTGGCAACCATCATTGCCGAACTCAAGAACCATCTGCCGATCCTGCTGGCCGAACAGAACGCCCACTTTGCCCTGGAGATTTCCGACCGCGGCTACGTCATCGACAAAGGAATGATCCGCTTTGCCGGCACCAGCCAACAGCTGCAGGACAACGCCGACATCAAGAAACGCTATCTCTCCATCTGACGCGGCAGCGTCACGCGTGGCGCTGCCCTCCCAAGGTTGTACCCTCCCCCCGCCGGTTCCTTCCACCCACCTGACCTTGCGTTATCCGCGCGCTGGCACGGCTTTGGACGCCCCGCCCGGATGACGAAAAGCGTCCCTGGAGAGGTCGGTCCGGGAACCCGGTCCTTTGCCTTGCCGGCGTCAGCGAGAGACCCGAAAAAAGAAAAAACTTGAATGATGTTAAACGGCAAAGAACGACAGGAGCAAAAAAAGAAAGAACGCGCCCGGCGGCGCTTTTTTGCGATGTTGATTGACAGAGTCATTGAAAAGACTGTACAAAGCTATCGATTAGAAAAAGCTACAAGTAGCTTTTTAATAAGAGACTTTAAAGGTTATTGTTCGAATCCTCAAGGAGCTGTAGATGCTGGACGCTAACAAAAGTGAAGGGGTGCAGTTAAAACCTGTCACCGGTAAGCGTATTCGTCAGAAAAAAATCATCAACCTGATCAATTCTCTTCATTATCAGGAAAAGCCCCTGTTGCTGTCTTTTTACCACCTGCACCATGATTATTATCTGACCGCCAAGGCTCTTCCCGGGCCGGTGACAGATCAGGAGGTCCAGGTCACGCTGCTCAAGGATGAGACCTTTCCGGCATCGCTGGCGGCGTTCGATCTGCAGAAGGTGACCCTGCCCATGGGACTGCGATCCTATGTGTTTGTTCCGGAAAACGTGTTTTTAAGTGACGAGGACATCCAGTTCACCCTGCCCGACCAGGCCCTTGACGACCTGTCGCGCAGTCACCAGCGTTTTTCCTGCCAGTCCGGCCTGTTCGTGACCCTGACCCAGAATGCCCTGTCCTTTCCCGGCTGTCTGCTCGATTTTTCGCCCCGCGGGATGCTGATCGAGCTGATGCCCGACGACAACTGGAACCCCTCGTGGCTGAATCCCCAGGGCGATGCCACCCTGGTGGTGATGAAGGGGGGGCAGAATGTCTACTCCGGGGCCGTCAGCCTGTCGGCGAAGGAGTCTCCCTGCAAACTGCTGCTGCGCCCCCAGGACCGGCAGTTTTCCCGCTACACCCCCAAGCACCACCGGGCGCGCCGGGAGTCGGTGTCGCCGTCCCCGGAAGCGGTGTTCTGTCATCCGATCACCGGCGCCCAGTGTTCCCTGAAAATTGCCGATATCGGCAGTCTCGGCTTCGCCATCCAGGAGAAGCAGGCAGAGAGCGTGCTGCTGCCGGGGCTGATTCTGCCGGAGGTGCAGGTGCACCTTGCGTCAAACCTGATTTTTTCCTGCCTGGCGCAGGTGGTCTACAGCCGCCCCGAAGCGGACAGCGGCTTGGTGCGCAGCGGCCTGGCGATTCTCAATATCGACATGGCGGAGCATCTCAAGCTGATCAAGCTGGTGCAGCAGTCCCAGGATGAGAACTCCTATGTCAGCAACCAGGTCGACCCGGACGACCTGTTCCGTTTCTTCTTCGAAACCGGCTTCATCTATCCTGCCAAGTACGCGGAAATTTCCCAGAACAAGGCAGAGTTCCATCGTACCTACAGCAGTCTTTACCAGCGCTCCATGGACATTTCCAGGCATTTTGTCTACCAGTCCGCCGGACAGATCCAGGGCCACTTTGCCTCCCTGCGCGTCTATCGCAAGACCTGGATCAACCAGCATCACGCGGCGATCCAGAACCACCGTGCCGGCCTGCGGGTCGTGCGCGCCATCAGCGAATATCTCAATGACAGTTACCGCCTTGATCCGACCAACATCCGCTATATCATCGGCTACTACCGGCCGAACAACAAGTTTCCCCGCCATTTCTTCGGGGAGTATGTCAAAAACACCCAGGATCAGAAGCAGACCTCTCTGGATGAACTGGCCTATTTCCACGATGCCAGTCATTTCCGCGGCGGGGAGACGCTTCCCGAACCCTGGTCGCTTACCCCGGCGACGCCGGCGGATATTGCCCTGTTCAGCGCTTTTTACCGTAACCATTCCGGCGGGCTGATGCCCCAGGCCCTGGATCTGACCAGCGAGAACTATTGCCACCCGGAAATTTCCGAAACCTACGCCGCGCACGGGCTTAAGCGAACCCGCGAGCTGTTTGCCCTGCGCTACGCCGGCAACCTGCAGGCGCTGGTGGATGTGCAGAACTCCGACGCCGGCCTGAATCTCTCCGAGATCACCAACGCGATCTCCTTTTACTTTCTCTCCTGGCAGGATCCGCAGGCCGCCAAGGAGGCGATGGATGCGGTCATTGCCCGTTTCGTTACCCGCTACCAGAAACAGAAACACCCGGTCATGATTTATCCGATGGACGCAGCTAAAGCTTTCGGCCTCAATCCCGATAAGAGTTATGTACTCTGGGTGCTGGATATCGTCACGGGATCGGAATCCTATATGGACTGGCTTAACAAGTTTTGCCGATGAATGATGCTCCCCAGCTTTACAACTCGCGACTGATCAATGTCTATCTGCTGTTACTGGCCGAGCAGTACCCCCTTGTGCCGGTCAGCGATATCCTTGCCTATGCCGGTATCGAGCATTGCGAGGCGATTGACGAGAGTTGCTGGCTGACCCAGAAACAGGTTGACCTGTTTGTCGAAAAAACCATTCAGCTGACCAATAACCGCCACATCGCCCGCGAGGCGGGGCGCCTGGCGGCGTCGCCAGGGGCGATCGGCGCGATGCGCCAGTACACCCTCGGGCTGCTCGGGCCCTCCAAGGCATTCCAGCTGCTCAACAAGGCCACCAAGAACTTTACCCGCTCGGCCGATTACCAGTCGCGGCAGATCAAGGCCAACCAGGTCGAGATTACCGTCAAGCCTTACGCCGGGGTGGCGGAAAAGCCCTTCCAGTGCCAGAACCGCAAGGGCTTCTTCGAAGCGATCATCAGCGGCTTCAACCTCGGCCTGCCGCAGATTGATCATCCGGAGTGTCTCTTTGAGGGCGGGTCCTGCTGCCGCTATATCGTCACCTGGAAGAAGAGCCTGGCCGGTTTTTTCTCCGTGCTGCGCAATGTCTTTCTCTTCGTTACGCTGGTGGTGTTTGCCCTCGGCCTGTTTTCCCTGCCGCAGACCGCGGTCCTGTCGGTGGCGCCGCTGCTGTTGATTCCCGGCCTTTTATTTGCCCTGTTCACCGAGATCATCAAGCGCCAGGAGATGTCCCGTTCCCTGGAAAACCTCTGGGGCAGCTCCGAGCGTCTCACCGAGGTGCTGGCCTCCAGCGCCAGGAACCTGCAGCTGGTGCACCGGGTCGGGGAGACCCTGACCAACAAGCAGTCGATCGAGGACGTTGTCAGGACGGTGACGGAGATCATGGAGGCGGGCCTGGATTTTGACTGCGGCGCCATCCTGCTGGCGAACGAGGACAACACCCGGCTGGTGATCCGCAGCGCCTTCGGCTACTCCTATACCGAAATTTCCGACCTGATGGAGACCTCCTTCCAGCTCGACAACCCCAGCAGTGAAGGGCCGCTGGTCCAGTCCTTCAAGCAGAAAAAGGCGGTCGTCATCAACTCGACACTGGATCTCAGGGACAAATTGTCCGACAAGTCCAAGGCCTTTCTCGACAGCCTCGGCATCGAGTCGTTCATCTGCTGCCCGATCCTGGTTGACGATAACCCCATCGGGGTGATTGCCGTCAACAACCAGAAAACCGGCCGGCCGTTGATCAAAAGTGACACCACCCTGCTGCAGGGGATCGCCCCGGTCATCGGGGTGGCGCTGCAGAATGCCCACCTGATCGAAAACCTCCAGGACTTTTTTGAAAAGACCCTGAAGGTTCTCGCCGATTCCATCGATGCACGTGACTACATGACCTCCGGTCATTCCGAGATTGTCACCCGCTACGCGGTGATGATCGCCGAAGAACTCAAGTTCGCCGAAGAGGAAATCAAGACGATCCGGATCGCCAGCCTGCTGCATGACTACGGCAAGATCGGTGTTCCTGACGCGGTTCTGTGTAAGAATGGTCCCCTGACGACGGAGGAGCGCGCGATTATCAACACGCACCCGGCGCAGACGGAAAAAATTCTCAACCAGATTCCGTTCCCCGCGCACCAGGCGGATATCCCGCGGATTGCCGGGTCGCACCACGAACGCTGGGACGGGACCGGCTACCCGCGCGGCCTCAAGGGGGAAGAGATTCCCCTGGGCGCGCGCATCCTGGCGGTGGCGGATTTCTTCGAGGCGATTACCGCGCGCCGGCATTATCGCAGCCCGATGCCGGTGGAGGCCGCGGTGCGGCTGTTGAAGGAAGGCTCCGGCTCACACTTTGATCCGGCGATTGTCGACTGCTTCCTGCAGCTGCTGGAAAAAGACAACTACAGCCTGCTGCAGCCGGATGCGTTCCAGGCACCCGGCAGCGACCTGCTCTCCGGCAGCCTGCGCTCCCACCGGGTTGACTACCAGACCCAGGTGTCGGTGCAGTGCGGGCGCAAGATTCTCAACGGGCGCACCCTCGATATCAGTGAAAAGGGGGTGTTCGTCGTTACCGATGACTACATCGAGAATCACGCGTCCCTGATCCTGACGCTCTGTCCGCCGAACAGCCAGGAATTCGTCCACATCCGCAGCGAGGTGGTCTGGATCAACAACGACAAAACCCCGACCAGTCAGCGCCACCCGAACGGCTTCGGTGTGCGCTTTAATGAAGTTCCGCAGGAGGTTCTTGATGCCATCCAGCATTTTGTGCTGCAGCAGTCAAGAATGACCCTGGTGGAGGCAAGAAAGGTCAGACATGTATCTCATGGAAAGTGACCGCGAGGCCAAGCGCCTGCGTCTGAAAACCAATCTTGACGATGTCAGGCGCCAGGCCCGCTGGGCGGGAATCACCGAGGGTATGCGCGTGCTGGATGTCGGTTGTGGCAGCGGCGCCGCCACCGAAGCCCTCGGCGAGCTGGTCGGCCCGACCGGGGCGGTCGTCGGCATCGACTTCTCGGCGCAGCGCCTGGCCGACGCCAAGCAGGAATCAGCCCTGCCCTGGGTGGACTTCGCCCTGCATGACATCAAGGAACCCTATCTCGCCGAGCAACCCTTCGACGCCGTCTGGTCGCGCTTTTTCCTCGAGTATTTCCGCGCCGAGCAGCTCGAGGTGATCCGCAACAGCGTCGCGTCGCTGCGTCCCGGCGGCATTGTCTGCCTGGGTGATCTCGACCACAACTGCCTCAACCATTACGGGCATAACGCGAAGATCCAGCAGACCCTCGTCGATGTCATGGTCCACCTGGAGAACGAGCATAATTTCGATCCCTACGCCGGGCGCCGGCTCTACCATCACCTGTACACCCTTGGTTTCCAGGAGATCGCCTGCACGCTGGAGGCCCACCACCTGATCTACGGCGACGCCAACGATGTCGATCTGTACAACTGGATCACCAAGATCGAGGTCGCCGCGTCCCGCTCCGGTTGTACCTTCTCGGCCTACGAGGGGGGCTATGAAGCTTTTCGCGACGATGTGCGCGCCTTTTTCAAGGACCCGGCGCGCTTCATCTACACGCCATTGATTATTGTCCGTGGAATCAAACAATGAAAGGGCTCGTTCGTATGAAACACATTCTTCTGCTGTGCTGCGGCATGCTGATGCTGGCGGGATCGGTTCATGGCTCCGGCTTCGGGGTCTTTACTCAAGGGGCCGCGGCCCTCGGCCAGGCCAACGCGGTCGTCGCGCAGCCGCTGGGACCCTCCGCCGTCTACTTCAACCCCGCCCTGCTTAACGATGTGGCGGGTACGCAGGTGGAGGTCGGGCTCACCGGTATCTACGCCGACCGCAAGATCAGCCTCGCCTCCGGCGGCACGGAAAACGGTGACAGCGAATGGAACCTGCCTTCGACCTTTTACGCCAGCCACCAGATCAACGATTCGCTGACCGCCGGGTTCGGGGCCTTTTTCCCCTTTGGCCTGTCAACCTCCTGGGAAGACGACTACGCGGGACGCTACCTCGGGACCTCCGGCGATATCTTCACCCTGAATCTCAACCCGGTGCTCTCCTGGCGCGCGACGCCGCGCCTCTCCCTGGCCTTCGGGGTGAGCGCGCTGTACCTCGATGCCGACCTGCAGAAGAAGATCAACCAGAACGCCGCCTACGGTATCACCGACCTAATGCTCGGTGGCGGCGTGCTGCCTGAACCGGAGGCGCCGCTGGCGGATATCGACCAGAAGTTTACCGGTGACGGCTGGGGCTACGGCTACAATCTCGGTGCCTACTTCCAGGCGCATGAGCGCGTTCATCTCGGCCTGACCTACCGCAGCCACATCGATGTCGATGTCAAGGGGCAGGCGCGTTTTGCCAACGTCAACCCGCTGCTTGCCGCCGGGTTTCCCAACACCAGCGGTGCCAGTGACATCCGCCTGCCGGCCCAGGCCACCGCCGGCGTCGCCGTCATGGTCACCGAGCGGCTGACCACCGAGGTGGGGCTGCGCTGGGAGGACTGGTCGTCGACAAAAAACCTCAGGATTGATCTTGCGCAACCGGTCTTCGGACAGACCGAGGAGATCATCCCGCGCGACTGGCGTGCCACCTGGAGCTACAATGTCGGCGCCCGCTACCAGGCGCGGCCCGATCTCGCCCTGCTGGCCGGTTACCTCTTTGGCGAGAATGCCGTCCCCGGTTCCACCTTCGAGCCCCTGGTACCCGACAGCGACGCCCACCTGTTCACCGTCGGTGCCGAATGGAGCCGTGGCGCCTGGCTGGTGGCGGGAGCTTTCGGTTATGAGTATCACCGCAGCCGCGACAAGGATAACAGCCTCGGCGATCCCCTGGGCTCCCTGCTGGCGGGTGACCCCGTCGGCACCGCCAACGGCTCCTACGACACGGATCTCTACCTGGTCGGCCTGAGCCTGGGTTACCGCTTCTAAACCGGACCACCCGGCGCGTCCATAATGCCGCCGGATAATCACGATCGTGCAGGGCCAGGTGTTTTTTCGCCTGGCCCTGTGTGTTTGTCGGGGGCGACCCACGGGGCGCATCACCGTAGGGGCGCACCGATGTGCGCCCTGGTTGTTGCCCGAGGCCCCCTCCACATGATGCACAAGCAAAACCGGCGGTTCGCGCACCGCCAGGCGCCTTACTTTTTACAAGCCGGTAAAAAGTAAGCAAAAACCGGCACCACTGGCGTGGGGCACTTCTGTCGCGAGCTTTCGGTGCTGCTTTGAACCTTGACAGCGCGGGATCATCCCCTGTGCTCCGTGGTCGGCGCTTTATAGGCCGCTTCCACGCTCGCCATAAACCCGGCGAGCGTCCGCTTATCTTTTGCATATGGTGGTGGTACAGAGCATCCGGGGACGGTCATCCGCACAACTCAAAACCGGGCGCATGCAATGCGCCCCTACAGCGGCATCGACCTTTGATCACGCGGATTTACGGAAACCACAACCGGGCGAGGCATGCCTCGCCCCTACGCGTGTTCAATGTTTTGCGATGGTACCGTAGGGGCGCACCGATGTGCGCCCTGGTTGTTGCCCGGATAACCGGTTCGTGCCTTTACCACCGCCGCTGCACGCTAACCCTTGTGAGCGCAGCGAGGAGGGCGTCTTTTGTTTTTTCGTGAGAAGTGTCGCCGTCCTGGCGTGGCAACCCGTCGTTGAAAAAATCACCGTGACTACCGTATGGATCATGCTCCCGGCAGGGAAAGCTCTTTTGCTTACTTTTGGAGCGTATGCCAAAAGTATGGCGGCGGCGGGGGCGCGACCCTGCGACTTTGCCTTTGGACTTGGTTCAGAGATATTGCAACATCCTAAAAAACCGGCGGTTCGCGCACCGCCAGGCGCCTTACTTTTTACAAGCCGGTAAAAAGTAAGCAAAAACCGGCACCACTGGCGTGGGGCACTTCTGTCGCGAGTTTGCGGTGCTGCTTATAAACCCCTCAGCGCGGGATCATCCACTGTGCTCCGTGGTCGGCGATTTATAAGCCGCTTACACGCTCGCCAAAAACCCGGCGAGCGTCCGCTCATCTTTTGCATATGGTGGTGGTACAAAGCATCCGGGGATGCCCTTTCGCGAATGATGACAACCTGACATTCCACAACCGGGCGAGGCATTCCTCGCCCCGCGTGTTCAATGTTTTGCGATGGTACCGTAGGGGCGCACCGATGTGCGCCCTGGTTGTTGCCCGGATAACCGGTCCGCGTCTTTACCACCGCCGCTTCACGCTAACCCTTGTGAGCGCAGCGAGGAGGGCGCCTTTTGTTTTCCGTGAGAAGAATCACCGACCTGGTGTGACAACCCGTCGTTGAAAGAATCACCGAGAATACCGTATGGATCATGCCCCCGGCAGGGAAAGCTCTTTTGCTTACTTTTGGAGCGTATGCCAAAAGTATGGCGGCGGCGGGGCCGCGACCCCGCGGCTTTGCCTTTGAACTTGATTCAGAGATATTGCAACATCCTCAAAACCGGGCGCATGCAATGCGCCCCTACAGCGCCATCGACCTTTGATCACGTGGATTTACGGCACCCACAACCGGGCGAGGCATGCCTCGCCCAACATCCCAGACCCCATCACCCATCACCTTGTTCGACGTGCGCCCTGGTTGTTGCCCGGATAACCGGCCCGCGACCTCGCGACCTTCCCTTTGATCTTGCTTTCGATAAATCAATACAACCCCGAAAACCTTGAAAACCAGCGAGCCTTCGCTCTGCTTTTCCGTTATGGTTATGGTATGCAGCGCGCCGGGACCAGCCTGCCGGGAATGGTGGCAACCTGTCACTCCGCAACCGGGCGCAGATGCAATACAGAAGGGGACGGGCCATGCTGTTCGCCCCTGCCACACAAAAACCTGGAGGAGGAATGTGCAAATGAGCGACGAAAAAATCACCCGGACAACGACCATAGAAAAGCTGGTGGAGTTGAAAGAGGATGCGGTCGGTTATCTGCTCCACCGGCGGATCCGCTGTATCCGTTGCGGCGAACCAACCTGGGATACCCTTGAGGAGGCAGCGCGCAAGGTTGAGTACACGGAAGAGGAGATTGATGCGCTGGTGGATGAGTTGAACCGTTTGAGCTGATCTTTTCTCTCCTCCTGACATCCCGGTGATGGAAATCTGAAAAAAATATGATTTAAATACGCGCAAATTGCTGCCAGTCAGGTTTTCGTCAGATATCACACGTATCATAACCCCTTAAATTGTTTTGGATCTCTGCCGTTTTGCCACCGCTGCTGCTGGTGACGGCAGGCCGATCCGGGATGCACAGCAAGCCATTTGCTGGATGTGGCGCAAGCGTTCGTGTATGGTCGTCGTGATTTACAGGTTGCGATCTGCAAGGTTCTTGCTGCATTCGGGTGGGACTTGAAACAGGGCGGGGCATCTGGATTTGCCGTTAGCGACATACCTGAAAATGTTCAAGGAGCTAAGACGTGCGCCGGGTCAGATCTGGACCGGTGCGACCTTGCATCGCGCTCCGCACAAACCTGTTCTGTTGCTGGCGGTCATTGACCTGGTCAGCCGCGGCGTTTTTACCTCTTCCCTGCTTGACGTGAACAACGACCTGGTCGAAGCCAACGAACTCTTCAACGGCTACTGGCGGCGGGTTGTTCCTGCGGGCCATAACAGCAGCATCGCTTTTCCTTTCTCACGTCTGCATAGCGAACCCTTCTGGACATTGCATACGGTTGACGGTGACCCGTTTGATGTCCGGCGTTTGAACCTCACCTCTGTGACCCAGCTGCGACAGTATGCCGTCGGTGCCCGGATGGATGAAGACCTGTTTCGTTTCATGCAGGACCCAGACACGCGCGAGGCATTGCGACGGGTCTTGTTGACGGCACACTTTGCGCCGGAGGCACAGGCGGCCCTGGCCGAGCAGATTACCATAAATGACGCAGCTTATTCTTACAGCCAGGCCCTGTTTGAGAAAGCGCATCAACCACTGGTCACGGAAGAACTTGCAGCGGATCAGTACAAGCCGGCAGTGCGTGACCAGGGTTTCCGGCGTGCGGTTGTCAGCGCCTACAATCATCGCTGCGCCCTGTGCGGTTTGCGCATCGTCACCCCGGAAGGGCATACCGCTGTCGATGCAGCGCATATCGTACCGTGGAGCAGAAGCCGCAATGACGACATGCGCAACGGCATGGCACTGTGCAAGCTCTGCCACTGGGCCTTCGACCGCGGCATGCTCGGGGTGTCGGGCGATTACAGCGTGATCGCATCGCGTCAGATAGGTATCGACCCCAACGTCCCCGGGATGTTGCAGACAATGGCAGGCAGGGGCATCCTCCCGCCGGGTGAGCGCGATTTGTGGCCTGCGCAGGAATTCCTCGGTTGGCATCGGCGCGAGTTCCGGTTACATCAATGAATGGTTCGCGTCCGCTGGAATGCCTTTTTTGCCAGTTGGCCGCCAGCGATCGCATGGTCGCCGAGTACGGCTCGGTTTACGCAATCCTCGACAGGTATCCGGTGACCCCGGGCCATCACCTGGTGATCACCAAACGGCATGTCGACAATTACTTCGCAATGTCCGCTGCCGAAAAACGCGATGCCGAGGCGTTGCTTGCGCTGCTGCGCCAGCAGATCCTTCAGGATGATCCCACCGTGGAGGGTTTCAATATCGGCATGAACTGCGGCGAAGCAGCCGGCCAGACGGTGATGCATGCACATATCCACCTGATCCCGCGGCGGGCAGGGGATGTTGAGAATCCACGCGGCGGGGTGCGGGGGTGCGTGCCGGGGAAGATGGGGTATTGAATGAAGCTGGGAGCAGGAGTGAGTCGTTAGCGATGGCATCCGGAAAACGTTGGACGCACGATGAGCTGATGATTGCAATGAATCTCTATTGCAAGTTGCCGTTCGGGCAACTTCATCGAAGCAATGCGCTGATCGTCTCTGTCGCTAAGAAGCTTGGGCGTACGCCGAGCAGTCTGGCAATGAAGCTGAGCAACCTCGCGTCGCTCGACCCTTATCATCAGGCTCGTGGCGTCAGGGGCCTTAGTGGCGCAAGTAGCGCCGACCGAGCGATTTGGGCAGAGTTTCATGACGATTGGGACAAATTGGGCGTAGCGAGTGAAGAACGATTCCAGCAGTTAGTGAGCGAGGAATTTGTCGTGGCATCTCTGACCCCAAGTAGAACACATCGACGGTCGCCACCCGTGGTCAAGTACCCAAAATCGGTTCCGATCGGCCCGACGGAAAGTGTGCAATCAACGAAGGTGCGGCTCGGACAAAGGTTCTTTCGTCATAGCATATTGGCTTCGTACAACTCGCGCTGCTGCGTTACCGGCAATCCGGTTCCGGAATTACTCGTCGCCAGCCATATTTTACCTTGGGGTAGCCACCCAGAACAGCGACTCAACCCGCGCAACGGACTTTGTTTGGCACAGACACAGGATGCGGCATTCGATCGCGGCCTGGTGACCTTTGATGAGGATTTCCGATTGGTCCTTTCACCGTACCTGCGGGAATTTTTGCCGAACGAGACTCTGACGAGGAATTTCTCTGCCTATGAGGGAGTCAAGATCGCGATGCCACATAAGTTTTTTCCTGATGAAGAATTTATGCGACAACATCGTGCAGAGGTGTTTCGTGGGTAATGAGTGGTACTGTCAGTTTTGAGGATGTCTTAGCGAATTCAGCCGCGGTTAGGTAAGATAGCCCAGGATTCCACAATCTCCACTTTATGGGTTTATGTTTCAAGATTTTCAGGAAAATTTACGGGCGATGAATAAATCACTGTCCGAATGTCATTCGGGGTCAAATCTTGAAACGATGAAAATATTCAATGGTGATTTGCAAGACTTGACCCCGCCTACACTGTCAGTTTTTTAACAAAAATCTTCTGTTAGATGATGAAACAACGCCAGCCATTAGTCGTGCTGATGTGAACAAAAAGGAACTAAGATTGGATAATCCATCGGTAAAACATATTCGTGTTACTTGTGCCATCATTGAGCGTGACGGTCTGGTTCTTGCTGCTCAGCGCAGTGAAAGAATGAGCCTGCCGCTCAAGTGGGAATTTCCCGGCGGCAGGCTCATTCTTTCACTGCGCTGAGCAGCAAGAACCAGACCGTCACGCTCAATGATGGCACAAGTAACACGAATATGTTTTACCGATGGATTATCCAATCTTAGTTCCTTTT
>JAWOIX010000138.1:0-25799 GCA_046484405.1 Pelovirga sp. | reverse complement strand
AAACTGCCGTGACCATGGGCGCCCAGGGCGCGGCGAATGAAATCTTCATAGGAGACGTCGACGCTGCAGGTGATGCCGCCCAGAAAATCAAGCTGTTCCTGATCCAGGGAGGAAAATCCGCTGTGAGCCACCTGTTGCGTGATACTGCGCGGCAGGTTGAGGCCGACCATTGGGATCCCGTAACGCCGGGCGTAGCTGAAGATCGGTTCGTAGAGAGACCACCAACCCCAATTCTGCTGATAGATCTGCCTGAAGTCGCTGACGTCGCTCTGTCCCGCCGTCCAGCGGTTCAGTTCGTCCTGATCCTGCGCCTGGAACATTTCCAGCCCGATGGCCAATGGTGCGCGGGGATGCAGGGCCCGGATCAGCTCGAGCTGCATGGCGTGGTGACCAGGGTGATCGTGCTGTTCACCGACAAAAAGCACCCGGGTATCCTCAAGCTCGCTCAGCAGTTCGGAAAAGTCGATAACCCTTCCGTCGGCAACGGCAAGAATGTGCGGATGGGCCACAACCGCCCCGGCACATGAAACCAGCATGACAGCAGACAACAGCAGGACTTTTAGTGATGACATGGCAACTCCGTGATGCATAGGTTGATCCACAAGCAGCGCAGCTTGCCTGTTATTGTGCTGACCGGCGCTGTCTCAGGTCAAGTCCTGCACGACGAAATATGCCTCAGTCGGGCAGCTTCAATATCCGCACTTCGGCGGCATAATAGGCCAGCCCGTCACCACTGTCGGTCATGCGCGAGGGAACGGCACTGTTGCAGAACCCCTGCGGCATGGGCAGGTTCTTCCAGCACATCAGGGTCATTTCAGGAACATCTTCGGTGACCTGGGCAAAGGCCGTAAAGGCCCCGCAATCCCCTTCGATGCTGACCCGGTGACCGGATGCGATATCGAACCTGGCGGCATCCCGGGGGTTGATATGCACGACCTGCAACCCCTGCTCCTGTCCGGCGACAATCTGCGAGTTCAGATAGGCCGGATGAGAAGCGGTCAGCAGCCGGTAGTCGCGCATCTGCTGCGGCCAGTGCAGATCGAGGTCGGCAGTCTGGTAGACCCGTGGCGGCAGGGCCGGCAACGCAAGCTCAGCGGCAGTCCTGAGCGTCAACGGGATGTTCAGCCGGCTGGCGAGTCCCTGCACCGCCTGCAGGTCGCTGAGCTCGTCGGTCAGGGCGGCACGGGTATACTGATGCGGGAAAAAGTAGCTCGCCTGGAAGTCCTCCTGCGCGAACATCCCCCCCACTTTCAGAAAAAAATCGGCGTAGGCAGCGGTTGCCGACCGGTTCGTATCAACCACCAGGGTCGGGGTGCGCTGCAGTCCTGTCGCCCACAGCTGACTGTCGGGATAGGTCACTGCCGGGTTGGCGGCAATGTTGACCAGCAGGTCGAATTCACCGGCGGCGAGGCGGGCAGGGAGCTCGACAATATCGACCTGCCGGGAAAAATGCGCCGGGTGCTTGCGCCACAGGCGCTTGGAGCCATGGCCGTAATAAAGCCGGTCCGTGGCCCCGGTCCGCTGGGCCAGACGGTTGATCCAGCGCACGGCGTTCATACCGTTTTCCTGGCGCTGCAGCCCGAGCCCCTGGACATGGGCAACCTGGCGATGGCGTATCCGGTCAAGCAGCAGCTGAAAATCGCTGTCGCAAATACCGGCGGTTGCCAGCAGTTCCGCAACCGGGTAGTTCTGTTCATAGCCAAGTTCGGTCAGCAGGGCGCAGGCGAGCAGACCGTCACAGGCGGGGTGGATCATCATATAATGATCGGCAAGGGCGGCGGTGGCGGTCCGGACCGGGTCAAGCAGGATGATCTCGGCGCCGGCGGCCTTGAGTTTTTTCAGGTAAACGTAAAAATGGGGGCTGGTTACCGCGGCGTTTTTGCCATAGAGAATGATCGTCTCGGCCGTCTCCAGGTTGGACGGACAGGGATTATTGACGCTGCCGAAATCCTCCTGATGGGCCGTTTCACCGGTCGCGTTGCAGGGGTCACCGACGACCTGATGGCACTGGCGGAACATGGAAAACAGCTGGTCCCAGTAGCCCATGTTATAACCCAGGCTGCCCGAGCCGCGCAGGAGCAGGATATTTTTGTCCCTGAAGCCGTCGAGCCAGCCGGCCAGTGCATCAAGGGCCGTCGCGGGGTCCCGGTATTCCGTCAGCTCGCCGGCCTGTTTCTGCCAGGAAAGCAGCCCGTTATTGATTTCCCGGGTGGCAAAATCGTTAAACTTGGCGCAGACAAATCCGGGGGAACACCAGTTCTGGGCCTTGCCGGTGATGGTCCACGGCGGCGCCGTGGCGCTGATCTCCATCCCGCACAGATCGGGACAATCCTTGCTGCAAAAAAAATCCATTCGCGTCTCTCCTCCGATGACATGCTGAGCGACCGCGGGACCTTACAGCCCCCCTGCCTGCGGCCAATGTAGCAGGCGCACGGCCGCGGGGCAATGCTGAATGAGCTGTTCCGGCGAGGCCATCGTTCCCCCTTTCAAACAGGCAGCGGCTAGCGGCTCTGGTACTTTACCCAACCGGTGTCAAAATTCCGACTTCTGCGCCAAGCCAGCAGCTGCAGCCCGACGAGCCTCGCCGGCATCCTGAAATATCAACTGAATATTCAGCGGGTTAAACAGTGGAAGGCAAGTTGGCACGATTCTCGCCATGGAGGCATAGAGGATCCCCAACCGCGCGCTTCCGGAGGCCTGATGACCCGTTTTGCCCCTCTGAAAAAGTTTTTCGGGCTGCTGCTTTTTCTGCTCCTGTTTTTTCTCGCCACAGCGTTCCCCGTCCGGGCGGCAACGACACTCAACGCGATCACCAAACAGGACGACCCTGGCCGCACACATCTGACCTTCAGCCTGAGCGCCGCGACTGACGTCCGTGTCGATCATTCGGGGCAGCGGATCAACCTGACCCTGGCCGCAACGAGCGCGGCGGAAGGACTGCGCCTGCTGCCCGAGGATGGGACCCTGGTGCGCATGGACCTGAGCCAGCGCCGGGCAGATTTGCTGCTCGAAGTGGTGCTGCGCCGCGCGCCGCTTCAGGTGACCAGCGACCGGCTTGCAGACCCGCCGCGCCTGGTCATCCGGATCGACTGGCAGGAAGAGGACAGCAGCCGACCGGCGCTGGCCTTGCAGGTTCCCGACCGCCCCCTGCGCCGTGCAGCAGGGGGCTCGCTGACCACCCGGCGTTCCCCCTGGGATGGTGACTGGCCGGCATTCTTCCGCGACTACCGCGCCGACCTGACGATTCCGCTGGCGCTTGAAACCACCCCGCCACCGCCGCCGCAGCTGATCACCGCCGTCGACAGCCCGCTGTGGCCGCTGCAGCAGTACGCCAGCACCGGGAACTTTGCGGCGCTGCTGGAGAGTGCTGCCGCGCTGTCCGGGCTCGCCGGAGAGGATCTTTACCTCAAGGATCTGCTCGTTGCAGAAGCCCGGCTGCGCAGCGGCGCCCATGCCGCCGGCCTGGCTCTGCTCGAAACGCTACGGGAGGGCACCGCAGCGCACCAGCGGCGTGTCGACTATTTGACCGCCTGGGGAGAAACCGCACGCAATAACCCGATCGCCGGACTCGTACACCTGCAGATGACCCTGGCACAAGCGCCCGGGGAGGACCCCCTTGCCGCCGCGATCATCCTGCTTCACGCAGAAGCCGCCCTGGCAAGCGGCCGCTATCAACTGGCCCACGACCTGCTGACCGCAGCGGCATTCGTCTGGCCCGAAGAATTGCAACTGCCCCGCCGGATCCGCCAGGCCGATGCCCTGGCCGGTCTCGGTCAGCGGTCCGAGGCCCTTGAGCAGTATCGCAATCTGCAGCCCTTCTGTCATATTTCACTGTACTCCTGCGGCCAGGCCGCCGGCAGCGCCCTGGCCGTTGGCGACTTTGCCATGGCCCGCCGGCTCTTCCGCAGACTGGCCCTTGAAGTCAGCGACGCAGCGCATGCCGATCTGATTCATTTCGGCGCCGGCGCCGCCACCTATGCCGCCGGTGACCATAATAGCGGCTGGCTTGCCCTCGAGGAGGTCCTGCAGCACTACCCAAACAGCGAGGGCGGTGACCGCGCCCGTCTGCGCCTCATCGATATCCGGGTGATCCAGGGCGACAAGGAGGCACTGGCGGCCGCTGTGGCCGACTACAGCCGCCTTGGCCAGGCCTCCGCACACCGGGGCGTGCGCGAGGAGAGCCTGTTCAAAGCCGCCCTGGCCCTGTTCCTGCTGGACGACCATCAACAGAGCATCACGCGGCTGATGCAATTCCGCCGCGACTATCACAGCGCGCCGCTGCGCCGTGAAGCCAACCTGCTGATCGCCCGCCAGCTGCCCCTTGTCGTCAGTCAGCTTCTCGCTGCGGGAAAACAACTCGATGCGCTCATCCTCGTCGAGCAGAACCGGGAGTTACTCCTCGCCAGCGGTTATGACCGCGCCTTTCTGGAAAATCTCGTCATTGCCTTTGAACGTCTCGGTCTGTACGAGCGCGCCGCACGGGTTCTCCTCTATCTCTTCGACCGGACCGCCGACAGTGCCGAGCAGGAACCACTCTACCTGCCCCTGGTGCGTTCCTATCTGCACCGCGATGAACATGCCGCCGTCGCCGATTATGTCGGCCGCTACCTGCTGCGCTACCCGCAGGGCGAAGATGGCGGCACGCTGTTTGCGCTTCTGCTCGACAGCCTCGCCCGGCAGCAACGGCACGACGACATCCGCCACTGGCTGGAACGCCCCGAGCGCCCCGCCAGTGCCGTGGCCGACATCCGTGCGGCAGAGTTTCACTGGCAGAACAACGAATTTGCGGCGGTGGTCGAACTGCTCGAGCGGGCTGCACGCAGCCGACCTCTCGCCGCTACGGAGCGGGCCCGGCTGGCGGAAGCCGCTTACCAGTCGGGTCAGCTGGCCGCCGCGCGCCACAACTACCTGTCGCTCCTTGAGGATGACGAATTTGCCGGCCAGGCCGCCTATCGCAATGCGCAGATTCTCCTGGACCAGGGCGCGCACGAGAGCGCCGTCAGCCAACTTGAAGAGCTGGTTGAACGGGAGGAACACAGCGCCTGGGGAAAATTGGCGCGGGATTTGCTGATACAACAGAAACGCAGCAAATTTTAGCCCAGGTGTCAAAAAACAGTCAGTCGTACAGGAGTCGCTCATGGCAGATATGACTATCACCGATCGGACCTTTGCCATCCTCGAAAAGAGTCTCGATCTGCGGGCCCGCAATCAGCAGGTCATCGCAAGTAATCTGGCCAATGCCGAAACCCCTGGCTACCGCGCCCGCAAGCTGAGCTTCGAGGAGGATCTGCGGCGCGCCATCAGTCGCCCGGAGACCCCGGGCAAACCGGCCAATCCGCGTCACTTCCCGGTCGCCGGCGGCAATCTTGGCCAGGTGCAGGGGCGGATCACCAGTGAACCCGACAACAGTGTCATCGGCGATGGCAACAACGTCTCCCTCGATGATGAAATGTTCAACCTGGCGGAGAACCAGCTCCTCTACGAGGCGAGCAGCCAGATCCTGAAAAAGAAGCTCACTCTGCTCAAATATGCGGTCTCTGACGGTCGCTAGGAGGCATTATGGATATTTTCACCAGCATGAAGATCAGTGCTTCGGCACTCAAGGCGCAGCGCACGCGGATGAACGCGATCAGCTCCAACATCGCCAACATCGAGACGACGCGCACCCCCGATGGCGGTCCCTACCGCAAACGGGAGGTGGTGTTTCAGAGCACCCAGCAGGATTTCGCCACCACCCTGAACGGACAGATGCGCGATGCCGCCTATGGGGTCAAGGTCGCCCATGTCCAGGCCAGCGACCGGCCGCCGCGCCTGGTTTACGATCCTTCCCACCCCGATGCGGATGAGCAGGGAACGGTGGCCATGCCGGATATCAGCCTGGTCGAAGAAACAGCCGACATGATGTCGGCGGCACGGGCCTATGAAGCCAACGTCACCGTCGTCAAGGCGGCCAAGCGCATGGCACTCAAAGCCCTGGATATCGGACGCTGAGGTCAATTATGAGACAGATTACCGACGTCACCCTGAAAAGTCACCTGAAGAGCCTGGCCCAACCGCAGGCAGGCCCGGCCCAGCAGATCGGGCAACGCTTTGCCGAGGCCTTGAAAACCACCATCGCCGGAGCCAACCAGGCGCAGATCACCGCCAACCGCGCGGCGGAACAGATCGCCAGCGGCGAAACCCGGAACCTGCACGAGGCCATGATCCGCCTGGAAGAGGCCGATATTTCATTGCGCATGATGGTCCAGGTGCGCAACAAGGCGGTCGAAGCCTACCAGGAAATCATGCGGATGCAGGTGTAAAGCATTCAGGTGGTAGACGGCAGATGGCTATTATCACAGGTAGAGGAGAAGTTCGATGGCTGAAAACAAACCGGCACTGACAGGCGCTAGCGGCATGAGAAAAAACAGCATCTTCGATGTCATTGCCGCCTGGTCCCTGACCCGCAAGCTGAGCCTGGTCGCTGTCGCGGCGCTGAGCATTCTGCTGTTCAGCCTGATTATCATGCAGGCGCGGATCGCCGATTACAGCCTGCTGTTTGCCAACCTTCCCGGCCGCGATGCCGCCGAGGTGGTGCAGTGGCTCAAAGACCGGAAGATTCCCTATCGCATTGAAGGGGCCGGAAGCATCATCATGATTCCCGCCGAGCAGGTCCACGAGACGCGGATTGAACTGGCCGGCTCAGGACTGGCTGATGGTGGTGTCGGCTTCGAGATTTTCGACAAGCAGAGCTTCGGCATGACCGATTTCACCCAGAAGGTCAACTACCGCCGCGCCCTGCAGGGAGAGCTGACCAGAACCATCACCTCCCTGGCACCGGTCGAAGCCGCCAGAATCCACCTCGCCCTGCCGGAAAAACGCCTGTTTCGTGATCAGCAGCAGCCGGCAACCGCGTCCGTCATCATCAAGCTCTCCGCCGGGCGCAGCCTGAAAGAGGCGCAGGTTCAGGGCATCGTCAACCTGGTCGCCGGCAGCGTCGAAGGGCTGGACGCCGAACATGTGACCGTCGTCGACGCGAGCGGCAGGACCCTGTCCAATTCCCGCGGCGAAGACAGTTCGGGACCGATGACACCGGGGATGCTGAGCTACCAGCAGACGCTGGAAAGCCGGCTCGAATACCGCGCCCAGTCGCTCCTTGACCGGGCCCTGGGGATCGGCAACGCACTGGTCCGGATCACCGCCGATGTCGATTTCGACCAGCGCGAACGGGTTGAAGAGTCTCTCGACCCGCGTGGCGCCGTCGTCGTCAGCGAACAGACCCTCACCGAAGCGGGCGGCGCGCAGACCACCGGCGGCGTTCCCGGCGTTGTTTCCAACCTCGAGGACACGGATGTCGTTGTCACCAGCACCCCCGCGAGCCGCACCGAAGAAACGGTCAACTACGAATTGAGCAAGGTGGTGAGCAAGACCGTACAGTCCGTCGGCACGGTGAAAAACCTCTCGGTCTCGGTCCTGGTGGCGGATCGCATCGTGGCTGCCGGGGCTGGCGAGGAGCCCTTGAGTGTGCCGCGCAGCGCTGAAGAAATCCTCGAGATCGAGCAGATGGTGCGTTCCTCTCTGGGTCTCAATGACGCCCGCGGCGACCTCATTTCCGTGGTTTCCATGCCCTTTGAAAGCAGTTTTGTCGACACGCCGCTGCCGCAGCCGTCAATGGTCGACAAGGTCTACCCGCTGCTGCCGGTCATCAAGTACGGCCTGCTGATTGTCGCGGCCCTGCTCGTCTATCTGCTGATTTTACGGCCGCTGCTGCGCACCCTGGGCAGTGCCGCACAGCAGACGCAACCGCTTAAAACCGTCGAAGAACTGGAAAAGGAATTGCGCAGCCGGGCCGGAACGCCGCTGCTCGGTGGACCTAACGATCCCCTGGCGCAGGTGCGCCAGGAAGTCCTTGGCGGGGATCCGCTCACGGTGCAGGTGGTAAAAAACTGGCTGCGGGAGAAACCCGTTGAATCCTGATTCTTTTCTTGAACCTTCTGGCTACGGGAGATAAGACCGGTGAAAAAGGCGAAGCATCTTTCGGGGGCAAAAAAGGCGGCCCTGCTCCTGCTCTGTCTGGGCGAGGAGGCGACCGTTCGCATCTTCGAAACCCTCGAAGACGCCGAGGTCCGCGAAATCAGCCGCTGCATGATGGAAATCGATCATGTCGAACCGGCCCTGGCCCGGGAGATCCTCGACGAGTACAAGACCGCGCGCGGCGGGGATATCGGGGTCTATATCCGCGGGGATGAATTCGCCAAGCATGCGATCCTCGGCGGAACCGACAGCAAGCGCGCCCAGCACCTGCTTGACCAGGTCTCCTCGGGCATCGAAGGCCGCCCGCTGGAAACCATCTCGAAAATGCATCCGCGCATGGTCGCCGGCCTGTTGGAAAACGAACACCCCCAGACCATCGCGCTGATCCTCTCGACCCAGAAGGACGAGCACGCCAGCCGCGTCTTCGCCGAACTGCCGAGCAGCCTGCGCGGTGAAGTGATGCACCGCATCGGCAAGATCGATCACGTCGCCCCCGAGGTCATCAACCAGATCGAGGAGGCCCTGCAGCGGGAAGTCGGGGTGATCGTCGGCCATGACCGTCAGCAGGTCGGCGGCATCGACAAGGTGGTCGAGATCCTTGCCAAGATGGACAAGGGCGAGGATCAGCAGATTCTCTACAGCATCGAAGCCACCGACCCCGAAATGGCCGAAGCGATCCGGCGCCGCATGTTTACCTTCGAAGACCTGACCACCATTGACAACCGCGGCATGCAGGCGATTCTGCGAGAAATCAGCACCGACATGCTGACCATGGCCCTGAAGACCGCCAGCGATGCGGTCAAACAGAAGATTTTCGCCAATATCTCCCAGCGCGCAACCGAGATGATCAACGAGGATCTCGAAGCCATGGGACCGCGCCGGCTCTCCGAGGTGGAAGCGATGCAGATGGAGGTGGTCAAGGTTGCCCTCAAGCTGGAAGAAGAGGGAACCATTGTTATCCCGGGACGAGGGGGTCGTGATGAACTTGTCTAAAATCTATCGCGGCACGGACACCGCCGGGCTTGAGCGTTTTTGCTTCCGCTCCTTCAATGAGGACGAAGCACTCCCCGGCGCCCCTGCCGCTGGCGCGGCAGCGGGCGCAGCGCCAGCGGGGACGCACGGCAGCACCGTCGCGGTGCCACCGGCAGGGGCGTCACAGCAGGCGTTACAGGACGCTTACGCACGCGGCCAGCGCGATGCCCTGGAGAGTGCCGGCGCCGGGCTCGAACAGACCGCGCAGCACCTTGCCCGGGTTCTGGCCGAAGTCGACCAGCTGCGCAGCACCCTGATCCGACGCAGTCGTGAAGATATGCTGCGCCTGGTGATGGCCATCGCGGAACAGGTCATCCATCAGGAAATTTCCGTCCAGCCGGCGATTGTCACCAGGATTATCGAACAGGCCCTGCAGGCTTCGGTCCGGGCGGATCATTACCGCATCCACATCAATCCTGCCGACCTGGCCGCCGTCAACGAACAGAAGCCGCTTTTTCTCGCAAGTATCAGCGGACTGAAAAATCTTATCATCGAAGCGGACCAGAACATCACCAGGGGTGGCTGCCGGGTCGAATCGGATCTGGGCGAGGTCGATGCGACCATCGAAAGCCAGCTCGCGACCATTCGCCAGGCATTGCGCGATCCCGCGGCAGGGTCATCATGATCGATCTGGTGGAACGCGTCAGGGCTGTCAATCCCCTCAAGGTCAGCGGCAAGGTCACCCAGATTGTCGGCCTGATTGTTGAAGGCTACTGTCCGGCCGCCACCGTGGGAACCCTCTGCCATCTGCTCCCGTGTCACGGTGGTGCGGCAGTCCCGGCCGAGGTCGTCGGTTTTCGCGACTCACGCGCCCTGCTGATGCCCCTCGGTGAACTGCGCGGTCTCGGCCCCGGCAGTCTCATCCAGATCGTCCGCAGCAGTGCCACCGTGCCGGTCGGCGAACAGCTGCTCGGACGGGTTCTCGATGCCCTCGGGCAACCCCTTGATGAGCGACCGCTGAGCGGCTGCACCGAGGAATACCCCCTCTACGCCCTGCCGGCGAGCCCGATGGCACGCCAGCCGATCGTCACGCCCCTCGACCTCGGGGTGCGCTCGATCAATGCCATGCTCAGCTGTGGCGCCGGCCAGCGCATGGGGATCATGGCCGGGTCGGGAGTGGGCAAAAGTGTTCTGCTCGGCATGCTTGGCCGTCACACCCGTGCCGATGTCAACGTGATTGCGCTGATCGGCGAGCGTGGCCGTGAAGTCCGCGAATTTATCGAACGCGATCTCGGTCCCGAAGGGCTGGCACGGTCGGTGGTGATCACTGCCACATCCGACCAGTCGCCGCTGCTGCGCATGCGTGGGGCATTTGTTGCGACAACCATCGCCGAATACTTCTGCGCACAGGGGAAAAGTGTCCTGCTGCTGATGGATTCGGTCACCCGTTTCGCCATGGCCATGCGCGAAGTCGGCCTCGCCATCGGCGAACCCCCGACAACCAAGGGCTATACCCCGACGGTCTTCGCGACCCTGCCGAAACTCCTCGAACGGGCGGGCAACTTCAAAAACAAGGGGAGCATCACCGGCCTCTACACCGTGCTGGTGGAGGGGGATGATATGAACGAACCCATCGCCGACGCGGTCCGCTCAATCCTCGACGGGCATATTGTCCTTTCCCGTGACCTGGCGGCACGCAATCACTACCCGGCCATCGACATTCTCCATTCCACCAGCCGGGTGATGCGCGATCTGGTCACCCCTGATCACCTGCATCACGCCGCCGGCATCCGTGAAATCATGGCGACCTACAAGGAGGCGGAAGACCTGATCAATATCGGCGCCTACGCGCAGGGGAGCAACAAGAAGATCGACTATGCGATCAGCCGCATTGAAGCGATCAATGCCTTTTTGCGCCAGGGGGTGGATGACGCCTTCGATCTCCCCACCAGCGTCGCGCAGATGACCGGCCTGGTTCTTGACCGGCGCAACGCCGCCCGCGTGGAGGCATCATGACAAAACCCTTCCGCCTTGAATCCGTGCGCAAGTACCGCAGCGCCCTCGAGGATCAGGCCCAGGAGGAACTGGCGCGCAGCCTGCGCCAGAAAAACCGGCTGCTGCTGTGTATCGACGAGCAGCACGCAGATCTCCGGGCACAGGACCTGGAACTCAAACGGCGCCAGCAGACGGGGTTGTCGATGGCCGAGATCGATCTCTACGAAACCCGGATCAATTACTGCCGCCGGCGCTGCAACGAACTGGGCAACCAGTTGCGGGCCCTTGAGGCACGGATCCTCCGGCAGCGTGAAGACCTGATCGAAGCCGCCCGGGCGCGCCAGGTGATGGACAAGCTCAAAGAACGACAGAACGAGACCTACCGGCAGGAACAAGAGCGCAAGGAAAGACGCGATCTCGACGAAATCAGTCTGCGTGACAAAGGAAAAACGCCATGAAACATCCCCTTTTGAGGCTGCTCAGTCTTGCCGTGATCGGCTTGTTGCTGTTCCACTCCGCCGGCGGCGCCGCAACCCTTGACACGCCTTACACCTCCGTCGAAGAGCGCCGCATCATCACCGCCATCGACGCCGAGCATGAGCGCCTTGAGGAACGCCGGGCCGCCCTGGACCGGCGTGAATTACAGCTAAACTCCCTGGCCGCAGAGGTCGATAAGAAAATTGCCGCGATGCAGAGCCTGCGCGATGAACTGGATCGCCTTCTCGCGCGCAGGAATGAGGAGGACACGCAGCGCCTCTCTGAACTCAGCCTGATCTACGAGCGGATGAATCCGCAACAGGCGGCGGTATTGATCGGTGAACTTGAAACTGAACTGGCGGTCAGTCTGCTGCTCGGCATCAGAAAAAAAACCGCCGGACAGATCATGGAACGACTCGATCCGGAAACGGCGATCCGCCTGAGCCGGGCGTTCACCGACCGGTCGCCGGATGGACCGGCGCAGAACTGACCAGTAACGACACGACCAGGGAAAGATGGTGAACCAGCGATGATCCAGACAGCAACGATGAAGCCGCCCGTCGCCGCCGGCGAAACCAGCGGCAGGGGCCGCCCGGCCAAAGGCGACGCACCCTTTTCCCTGACAGCAGGGCCCAGCAAGACCGACCAGGTGGCGCAACCGGCCATCGCCGGCCGGGCCCAGGGTTCGGGCCGGACGTTGCCACCCAACGCCGCTGCCACGGCAGAAACCACGCAGAGTGCTGCCACCGGCAACCCGTCGGCGCCCGCCCCGTTCGTCGCTCCGGAGGCGGTTTTTCCGCGGCCGTCCGGGCAACAGTCTGATCCGGAGCACAGCACCGCGCTACCGGCGCCGGAACTGCCGGAGCTGGTGCTGCACCCGCCCGGGCTGGTTGCGCCAGGGACCGAACCGCCCGCTACCGCCGCGGAGGAAGCACAGCTTAATCAACGCTTTGGTGACCTGCTCAAGCTGCGGACGCCACAGCACCCACGGGCGGAGAGCGCCGCGGGACACTCCCTGCAGCCACGTCTTCCGGCCGAAGCCGCAGCAACCCAGCAGCTCGCGGGCAACGCGGAGGACGCGCACGCCGCTGCCGCACAGGGCAAGCCTGTCCCAGTCCTGACCGCAGACCAGCAGCTCGCCGTCAAACAGGTCCTCGACGGCCTCGGCCACCAGGGGAACCAGCTGCACCAGCCGCAGCCCCACGTCACCCCCACGGGGGCGCCACTGACCGGCGCGGCACCGGCACAGGGACCAGTCACCGGTGGCCATGGCGCTGCCGACAGTCAGATTTTTGACCAGCTGGTCACCCATCTGTCGGGCAGCGCGACGGGAGAATCAGGCCGCATGATCCTGCGCCTGCACCCGGCCGAACTTGGTGCGATCAGAATCGAGCTGCTGGTTGAGGGGGATCGGGTCAAGGCCCACCTGCAGGCCCAGACCCAGCAGGTTCACGAGGCCCTCGAACGCAACCTCGGCCAGTTGCGCCAGACCCTCGCCGAGCAGGGGCTGAAGATCGACCAGTTGCTGGTCAGCAGCGATTCGCGCCAGGGACAGAGTCATAGCCAGGCCGGCGATCTGTTCCACCAGCGGCAGCAGGAGCCGGCCGGCAACCCGCGCGTGCCGGGGCAACCCGCGCCGGGCATCGAGAATCAGGCCATCCCCCTGGCCCTCCTGCTCAACCATGGCGGCGGTATCAGTCTCCATGTGTAGCGGTGTATCGACGTTGACCGCCCGTTATCCGGGCCCACAGGCGCGGTTTCGGCCACCGGCCGCTACCGCCAGGGAGAACGCATCATCATGACAGCTATCAGCGGTATCACCTCCGGATCTCCGGCCATGAGTACCCTGGGAAGCAGCGATGTCTCCATGGGAAAAGAGGACTTTCTCAAGCTCCTCGTCGCCCAGCTGCAGCACCAGGATCCCTTGAATCCGGCTGATCCGACGGAATTCACCTCGCAGCTCGCGCAGTTTGGCCAGCTCGAGCAGCTGACCAACGCCAACAAGAGCCTCGAGCAACTCGCCCATATGAATGGCGCGGTGGAAAAACTCTCGGCGCTGAGCCTGATCGGCCAGTCGGTTGTCGCCCATGCGAGTGGGTTTTCCTACCAGGGCGAGCCCCTGCAGCTCGGCTACCAGCTCGACAGTCCGGCGACGCAGGTCACCCTCTACGTTCAGAACCAGAGCGGCGCGACCCTGGCGACGATCGCCGGACAGCAGACCGCACCCGGCCAGCATTTCGTCGACTGGAATGGTCTCGATGATACCGGGACAGCGTTGCCGCCGGGCGACTACAGCCTCGCCATCCGGGCCGTGGATGCCGACGAGAAGATGCTCGGCACGGCCGGCCTGATCAAGGGGCGGGTCGAGGCCATCGATTTAAGCGGCAGCGCGATCCGGCTGGAAACCAGCAGTGGCTCCTTTGCCATGCACAACATCATGCACGCCGGAGGACTGTTGTGACCGATTCCGTCGCCTTTTTCCCGCACCCGGTTTTTCCCGGCAGTCCGACCGCGGCGCAACGACCCGGACCGTCACCAAAGGCCGGCGGGATCAGCTTCGACACGCTGCTGCGCAGCCGCATTGAACAGACCGGCGTCAAATTTTCCCGGCACGCCGCCGAGCGCATGCACAGCCGCGGTATCCAGTTCAACCCGCAGCAGCTGGAACGGTTGCAGCACGCCATGGATCAGGTCAGTTCCAAAGGGGGTCGCGAGTCCCTCATCATGCTCGATGACACCGCCCTGGTCGTCAGTGTCAGAAACGACACGGTGGTCACGGTGGTTGGCAAGGACCAGTTGCAGAACAATATTTTCACCAATATCGACAGTGCTGTTATCGCCTGAAACCTGCCGAACCGGTCCCTTCAGGGAGGTTCGCAAGCCGCCGACCGCTTGACGCGGCTTACGCCAAAAGGAGTCAAACCATGGGTATCACAAGTTCTCTGTACAGTGGCGTCAGTGGCCTGAACGCCAACGCCAGCGCGATGAGCGTCATCGGCAACAACATCGCCAACGCCAACACCATCGGCTTCAAATCGAGCCGGGCCCTGTTCGGTGATCTGCTCTCCAGCCAGATTGGCGGCTCGAGCGGCACCTCGCAGCTCGGTCGCGGTGTCGGCCTCTCAACCGTCGACAACATGTTCAGCCAGGGGACTTTCGAGAATACCGAAAGCAACAGTGACCTCGCCATTGAGGGCCCGGGGTTCTTCATTGTCAGCAACCCGGAGACCGGCAACAGCGTCAACAATTATACCCGTGCCGGAGCGTTTCGCTTCGACCCTGACGGCAACCTGACCAACCCTGAAGGGTTCAACGTCATGGGCTACAGCCTCGACGCCGCCGGCAACACCTTCGGCGATCTGAAGCCGATCCAGATTGACACCCGTTCCTTCATTCCGGCCGGGCCAACCGCCAACCTGGCTATCACCAACAACCTCAATGCCAACGCGACCACGATCGCCGGGGGGTTTGATCCCCTTGACGCCGATGGCACCTCCAATTACGCAACCTCCATCCAGGTGTACGACAGCCTCGGCACCTCCCACCTGATGACCACGTATTACACCAAGACCGCTGATCAGCAGTGGTCCTGGAACACGGTTGTCGATGGCGGGGAACTGACGGGGGGAACCCCTGGCGAATTGACCCTGGTCGGCAGCGGCACCCTCGCCTTTGACGCCAGCGGCAACCTCGCCGAGATCGACGGTCAGCCGCTGCTTGACGCAGCCGGCGAGCCGATTGTGCCCAGACCGACAGCGACCACCATTGCCGGGGCCCTGACCTGGAACAACGGTTCACTGCAGAACCAGCAGCTTGCTATCGATATGCAGACGACCCAGTATGCCAACCAGTCTGTCGTGATTTCCCAGCAACAGGACGGGACCCCGCCCGGCACCCTGGTCAAACTGACCATCGATGAGCAGGGCAATGTCATCGGCAACTTCTCCAATGGTCCGCCGCGCAAGCTGATGCAGCTGGCGCTGGCGAAGTTCAACAACCCCGGCGCCCTGGAAAAAATCGGCAACAACATGTTCGCCCAGAGTGGCAACTCCGGCATTCCGACCATCGGGACCGTCGGTTCCGGCGTCGGCAACATCTACACCAACTCCCTGGAGCTCTCCAACGTCGATCTGGCCCAGGAATTCATCAAAATGATTACCACCCAACGCGGCTTTTCCGCCAACTCGAAAACCATCACGACCACCGACGAGATGCTCGCCGAGGTGATCAACCTGAAGCGCTAGCGCCTGTCAGTCAAATTTATGACTTTGTCCGCAGATGCCGCCGGAAAAAACTTCCGGCGGCTTTTTTTCTCTGTGCCGTGCCCGCGGCGTTGCGGCAACCCCTCGAAAAAACTCCCCTTTTAAAAACATCCCCCGACCGCAAATATCTGGCATGAACCCTGCTAGAACTGATCCTGAAGCGCTGTTTTGACAAAAAAACGGCAACCGGCCGGTGCCGGAAGCGGACCTTTCACCCGGTCAAAAAAACGTTATCGAGGACGTCTATGGATCTGGCAACATTTTTAGGCTTGATTGCCGCCTTCGGCCTGATGATCACCGCCATCATGCAGGGCAGCTCACTGGCGATCTTTTTCGACGTGGCCGCCCTGACCATCGTGCTGGGCGGCACCATGGGCGCGGTCCTGGTGCACTTTCCCTTCAGCGATATCGTTGGCGCCTTCAATGTCGCGCGCAAAGCTTTTTTTCACCAGGAGCAGTCACCGACCAGAACCATCGGCAAACTGATCAGTTTCGCCGGCAAGGCCCGTAAAGAGGGGATCCTGTCGCTGCAGTCGGTGATGGAAGAGGTGGACGACGAGTTTCTCCTCAAGGGCCTGCAGATGGCCATCGACGGGCAGGAACCGGACGCCCTCAAGGAAATGCTCGAACGGGAAATCGAATACGTTATCGAACGGCACGACAAGGGCGCCGAAATCTTTGCCACCATCGCCGCCTACTCGCCGGCCATGGGACTGATCGGTACCCTGATCGGACTGGTCCAGATGCTGCAGAACATGAATGACCCGTCGGCCATTGGCCCGGCCATGGCACTGGCGCTGTTGACGACCTTTTACGGGGCGATCATCGCCAATATCATTGCCAATCCCATTTCCGGCAAGCTCAAACTGCGGTCGGCCAGCGAAGTGCTGAATAAAACGCTGGTGACCGAAGGCATGAAGGCGATCCTTGAAGGGGAAAACCCGCGCCTGATCGAACAGCGACTGCATGCATTCGTCTCCCCGAGAGACCGCCAGAGCAACTTCGGCTGAGGATCAGAACGATGACGAAGAAACCGAGAAAATCCCTCGCAGGAGCACCCCTGTGGATGATCACGTTCAGCGACATGGTGACCCTGCTGCTGACCTTTTTCGTCCTCCTGCTGTCGATGGCAACCCTCGACCAGGTGAAATTCTCGCAGGCAAGCGACTCCCTCGCCGGCGCTTTTGGTGTGCTGGAAAGCAGCGAGCAGACCGAAATGGCGCCGCCGCAGATTGCCTCCTATTCCCCCGTCGATGACGATTTTACCGCGCGGGTCTACCGGCGACTGCGGTCCAAGGTGCACGAACTCAAGCTCGACCGCGAGATCGAACTGGTCAGGGATCGTGGCGCGGTGGTCCTGCGCATCGATGAGGCGATTCTCTTCGCCACCGGCCAGGCGACGCTGCATCCGGACGCCGGGCCGATTCTGCAGCGGGTCGCGGATCTCGTGCGCCCCCTGCCGTTGAACATGAAAATCGAAGGACACACCGATGATGTCGGTGATGACCTGCTGAACTGGGAACTGTCTGTGGATCGGGCGGTAGCGGTATTGCGTTTCATCGCCGGCAACCGGCTGCTCCCCCTGGAGCGGATTGCGGCAACCGGCTACGGGTCCCACAAACCCCTGTTCCCGAACAACAGTGCCCGGGAACGCGCATTGAACCGGCGGGTGGAGTTTGTGCTTGAAAGTCAGGGAGATCCGCAGCAGGAGCTGCCCTACCTGCTGGATATCAGCGAACAGGCCCCGTTCTGACAAACAGTGACAGCGACGCTTTTCACATTTGCAGCGAAAAAAGGATAAGGCAATGGCAGAAGAAACGGCAAAACCGAAGGGTGACAGCGGTACATCCAGAACAAAACAGATCCGTCTTGCCGCGATCGTGCTGCTGGCCGGCATCGGCATCGCCGCCTACCTGTTTTTCAGCGGCGGTCTTGCCTCGCTCTCCCCCGCCGGGGAAGAGACCCGGTCCGGTCAACAGGCACAGCAGATCGGCATCATGGTCGATCTCGACAGCTTTATTGTGAATATCCTCGATGACGTTGAGACCCGTTATCTCAAAGCCGCGATCACCCTGGAAGTCGAATCGGATGCGGTGGTGAGCGAACTGCGCCAGCGGATGCCACAGGTCAAAGACGCCATCCTGCTGCACGTCGGCAACAAGACCTTTGCCGAACTCAACGATCTGCAGGGGAAACTGCAGTTGCGGGCCGAACTGCTGCACCAGATCAACGGGCTGTTGACCAGCGGCAAGGTCCGACACATCTATTTCACTGATTTTGTTGTCCAGTAAAGGATCACACGTGGAAAAGATACTCACCAAGGAAGAGATTGCCGATCTGCTGTCCGCCGTGCGCCAGGGGGACGTTGATGTGGAGGCGCTCGGGTCAGACGCCCCGCTGGCAACGGCCAAACCGCCGGCCCAGCACTGCAACCTGTTTCGCAGCAGCAGCATCGACAGCTGGCGGCTGAAAAACTACGATCTGATTCTCGACAGCTTTGCGCGCAATTACGGCATGTCCCTGGCAACCCGCTTTCAGCGTGCTGTCCACATCAAGCTCGAAGCCCTGGAATCGATGACGTTCGACAGCCTGCTGCAACGTCTGTCAGGCCATGTGGCGATCGGCGTCCTGCAACTCGAGCCGCTGACTGCCGGCGGCCTGCTGGTATTTGACGAAGAACTCTCTTTTTCCCTCATCGAGATGATCCTTGGCGGCAACTCCGAGTCCCAGGCACTGGTCCCGGAACGGGCCCTGAGCGCGATTGAACGCAATATCCTGCGCGATGTCATCAATTCCGCCTGCCCCGAGCTGGACAAGAGCTTCGAGCAAGTGCTGCAGATCAGGGCCGAGCTGGTCAAGGTCGTCAGCAATCTGCGCCTGCTGAACTTCGTCGACCCGGAAGTCGGCGTCGCCACGGCGCGCTTTCGCGTCACCATCGACACCTTCGAGGGGCAGATCAGCCTGGTGATTCCCCACTCGGCCCTCGATCCGCTGCAGCGCCAGCAGCAGTTCAAAACGGTTCCGACCAGATCACTGCAGAGCAGCAGATGGCAGAAGCAGGTTCTTGACGAGATGAGGCACATGGAAGTGGAAATCGAGGTGCACCTCGCCACCCTGGCGCTGCGGGTGCGGGATATCCTGAATTTTCAGGTCGGCGATGTGATCGACCTCGGATGCAAGCCGGACACGCCCCTGCAGGTCCTGGTCGAACAGCGACCTAAGTTCCTCGGCCAGGTCGGCGTTCAAAAAGGGAAAAAAGCAATTCGCATCATGGGACAGATTCCCGATGGAGGAAACAAATGACCAGTCAGAACACTGAGAATCGCCAGGCCGCTGACGGCACCGGCACAACCAGGAACAAGGAGCGGGGCATTGACCTGCTCCTCGATATTCCCCTCGATGTCGCGGTGGAAGTCGGACGTTCACGCATTCTCGTCCGCGACCTGCTGCAGCTGCAGGAGGGATCGATGATCGAGCTCGACAAGTTGGCCGGAGAACCCCTGGATCTGTATGTCAACGGGCGCCTGATCGCCCGTGGCGAAGCCGTCGTCGTCAACGAAAAGTTCGGACTGCGGCTGACCGATGTCGTCAGCCCGTCCGAACGCATTGAAAATCTGGGGTAGAACAGTGCGCGCCCAGATCATCACTGTCCTGTTGCTGATCCAGCCGGCCCTGGCCGCCGCCGACACGAGCGCAGCGGAACCGAGCCTGCTCGGAGCCTCCCTGAAGATGGTTGCCGCGCTGGCGGTCATCTGTGGCCTGCTGTTGCTCTTCTACGCCGCCAGCCGCCGCGGGTTCGGCTTTATGCCGCACAAGAAAAACGAGCTGATTCAGATCCTTGAGACGCGCCCCTTGGGGGGCAGAAAATTTCTCTGCGTGGTCAAAGTCCGCGGCGAGGAATTTCTCCTCGGCATGAGCCACGACCGGATTGAAAATCTCGGCCGGATTCCGTCGGCCGGCGTGGATGACTTTGCCGCGAGCCTGCAGCGGGCCGAGGAGAACCGGCCATGAGACTGCGCACAGCCCTGATCGCTGTCCTTATCCTGCTGCCTCTCGGTGCCCAGGCCCAGGGACTGCCGACCATTACCTTCGGCATCGGCGAGGCCAACGAACCGGCCCAGGTGTCGACCGCGCTGCAGGTCCTTCTGGTCCTGACGATTCTGTCCGTCGCGCCGGCAATCCTGTTGATGACCACCGCTTTTACCCGCATCGTCATTGTGCTCTCCTTCGTCCGCCAGGCGATCGGCACACAACAGGCCCCGAGCAATCAGATCGTCATCGGACTGGCCCTGTTCCTGACCTTTTTCATCATGGCGCCGGTCTTCAACCAGATCAACGACGAGGCCCTGCAGCCCTATCTCAATGAAGAAATCAGCCAGGACCAGGCGATCCCTCTCGCCCTTAAGCCGATGCGCCAGTTCATGTTTTCCCAGGTTGGGGAGAAGGATCTGCAACTGCTGGTCGACATTTCCGGCGTCGCAGAGCCGGACAGCATCGACGACATCCCGCTGCTGACCCTGATTCCAGCCTTCATGCTGTCGGAGCTCAAACGCGCCTTTCAGATGGGTTTTCTGCTCTTTGTCCCGTTTCTGGTGATCGACATGGTGGTCGCCTCCATCCTGATGGCCATGGGCATGATGATGCTTCCTCCGATCATCATTTCCCTGCCGTTTAAAATTCTTCTTTTTGTTCTGGTTGATGGCTGGTCACTGGTCATCGGTTCACTGGTTCAGAGTTTCGGCTAACCCCGACCGACACGCCGGTCCGATGCCCGCCCGTGGCCCAAGGACCCGGCAAGAAAGGCAGCCCATGTCACCTGAATTCGTCGTCAATATCGGCCGCGAAGCGATCGAAACCACGCTGATGTGTGCGGCGCCGATGCTGATCGCCGCCCTGTCGATCGGGTTGATCATCAGTATTTTCCAGGCGGCCACCCAGATCAACGAGCAGACCCTGACCTTTATTCCGAAAATCGTCGGCGTTTTTGTCACCCTGCTGATCTTTGCGCCCTGGATCCTGCAGAAAAGCACCGCGTTTCTCATCTCCATTTTCAACCAGTTACCGAATATCGGACCCTGACGGGACTGCTGATGGAACTGCCCCTCCTCACGACGCCCCTGGTGCAGGGTTTTCTGATCTGCCTTGCCCGCATCGCCGCCATGTTTGCCGCCATTCCGATTTTCAGTGGTGGCCAGATTCCGGTCCAGCTGCGGGTTGCCGTTGCGGTGATGTTCGCCCTGCTCACCTATCCCGTCGTCGGCAACCTGCTCCCCGCCGGCAACCTGACCCTGGCGGAGATGGCGGTGATCGTCAGCGCGGAGGTCATCCTCGGGCTGCTGGTCGGTTTTCTTGCCCAGCTGATTTTCCTGGCAGCGGAATTTTCCGGTTCGATCATCGGTTACAAGATGGGTTTTGCCGCAGCCAACGTCTTTGACCCGACCACCCAGCAACAGGTGGCGCTGATCTCCCAGTTCCAGGGGGTCTTTGCGATTCTGCTGTTTCTCTCCCTCAACGTTCATCACCTCTTTCTCGAGGCCATCGTCGCCTCCTTCACCCTGCTCCCTCCCGGCAGCCTCAACCTGTCCGGCGGCGCGATCCCGATGATCGTCGAAATTGCCAATCATTCGTTGATTCTCAGCCTCCGGCTGGTGGCACCGATCCTGGTTCTGCTGATTCTCTCCACCCTGACCCTGGGCTTCATGTCGCGGGTTTTCCCCCAGCTCAATGTTTTCCTGCTTTCCTTTCCCCTGAACATCGGTATCTCCTTCATCGTCATGGGACTGACCCTGGGAATTTTCGCCAATATTCTTCAAGGGGAGTTTGCGGCACTTTCGGAACGGTTCTTGCGTTTGTTCAGCCTGTTGTAGCCAATCGCCCCGCCAGGTGCCAAAAAACCGGCACGGATAAGCGGATGATGGCGGCCCTCAGGTGACAACATTCCTGCTCAACACCAGGCGAAAGAGTCGAGACCATGGCTGAAGAAACCGGTCAGGAACGGACCGAAACCGCAACCGCCAAACGGCGGCTGGATTTCCGTGAAAAGGGACAGGTCGCCCAGAGCAAAGAGGTCGCCACCGCCGGCCTGTTCACCTTTTCACTGCTGCTCTGGTACTTTTATGCCCCGCCCTTCTGGAAAAGTCTTGAGCAGGTCTTCGTTGTCAGCATCCTGAGCCTGCGCGATGTCGAGGTGAACACACCCAACACCATCGCCCTGGCCTGGGATATGGGGGCGTGGATGGGGCAACTGCTGTGGCCCGTCTTCCTGCTGTCCCTGATCGTCGGCTTTTTTGCCTCTTTCGTGCAGATCGGCCCGCTGCTGTCGACCAAGGTCTTCAAACCTGATCTGAACAAGTTCAATCCGATCAAGGGCATGGCCAAGTTCGTGTCGAAACGCTCGGCCGTCGAGCTGGTCAAGTCCCTCGCCAAGATCACGCTGATCGCCTATGTCGCCTATCTCACCGTCGCCAATGAATTTGCCACCGCGCTGAGCTTAAGCCTGCTGGACCTGAACCAGACCCTGGTGTTTCTCGCCCGCATGGCGTTCCTGGTCATGGCCAAGATCTGCGGCATCATGATTGTCCTGGCCGTCATCGATTTCGCCTTTTCCCGCTACGAGATGGAGCAGAAGATGAAAATGACCAAGCAGGAGGTCAAGGAAGAGTTCAAGGACACCGAAGGGGATCCCCTGCTGAAATCCCGCGTCCGCTCGATGCAGCAGCAGATGGCACGGAAACGGATGATGGCAGACGTGCCCCGGGCGGACGTCATCGTCACCAATCCGACCCACCTCTCGATTGCCATCAGCTACCAGCGTGACAGCATGGACGCACCGCAGATTGTCGCCAAGGGCGCCGACCATCTGGCCTTTAAAATTCGCGAAATCGCCCGGGAACATAAAATTCCTGTGGTGGAAAACAAGCCTCTGGCACGGGCTTTGTACAGACAGGAGATCGGGGACCAGATTCCCGAGGATCTGTTCACCGCCGTGGCGGAGATCCTCGCCTATGTTTATCAGCTTAAGAAGTCTAACTAACCGTTATTTATACAGACAAGAGCCATTTCCCGGCACTGTGGGTCGTGCCGGAAAATTGACACCCGGATGTCGGGATTCAGTCTGCAGGAGCCAACGATGGACACGATGAACAATTTCAACCACTGGCGCGGGATCCTGATTCGCAGCGATGTCCTGATCGCCTTCGGTCTGGTGCTCATCCTGATGCTGATGATTCTGCCGATTCCGCCGCTGCTCATTGACCTCTTTCTGACCCTCAACATCACCATTGCCCTGCTGATCCTGATTACCGCCCTGTACACCACGCGGGCTCTGGATTTTGCCATCTTCCCGAGCATCCTGCTGGTCACCACCCTGTTCCGCCTCTCCCTCAACGTCGCCTCGACCCGGCTGATTCTCCTGCGTGGCGATGAAGGACCCGGCGCGGCCGGCAGCGTGATCCAGTCCTTCGGTCAGTTCGTTGTCGGTGGCAATTATGTGGTCGGCATCGTCATCTTCACCATTCTCGTCATTATCAATTTCATGGTCATCACCAAGGGCGCCGGGCGCGTCGCCGAAGTCGCCGCGCGCTTCACCCTCGACGCCATGCCGGGCAAACAGATGGCCATCGATGCCGATCTCAACGCCGGCCTGATTTCCGACGACGAAGCCCGCACCCGGCGCAAGGAAATCGCCGCGGAATCGGATTTCTACGGGTCCATGGACGGCGCGAGCAAGTTCGTCAAGGGCGATGCCATTGCCGCCATCATCATCACCCTGATCAACATCGGTGCCGGCATTGTCATCGGCGTACTGCAGAAAGGGATGCCGGTGGCGGAAGCGGCGGCGAACTACACCATCCTCACCGTCGGCGATGGTCTGGTGGGACAGATTCCCGCCCTGATCATTTCCACCGGTGCCGGTATCATGGTCACTCGAACCACCGGCGATGAAGATTTCGGTTCCGAAATGAAGCGTCAGTTCAGCGTTCACCCCCGCTCCATCTGGGTGGTCGCGGGCATCCTCTTCTGCTTCGCCCTGATCCCCGGACTGCCGCGCCTGCCCTTTTTCCTTCTCTCCCTTGGCGTTGCCCTGGTCGCCTGGCAGGTCCAGAAAAGCCATCGCGAACGCCTGCTGCAGAAAGAGCGCGATGAAGCGCCCGCACCCCGGCTCCTTGAGGAGGAGAACTATGAGCAGATGCTCTCCGTCGATCTGCTGGAGATGGAGGTCGGCTACGGGCTGATTCCCCTGGTTGACACCTCCCAGAACGGTGAACTGCTGCCGCGGATCAAGTCGATTCGCCGCCAGTTCACCCTCGACATGGGCTTTATCGTGCCGCCCGTTCACATCAAGGACAACCTCCAGCTCAAGCCCAATGAATACGCCATCCTGCTGAAAGGGGTAAAAATCGGCGGTGGCGAATTGCTGCCCGGTCACTACATGGCGATGAATCCGGGCACCGCGACGGAGACCATCAAGGGCATCGAAACCACCGAACCGGCGTTCAAGCTGCCGGCGCTCTGGATCTCCGAGGACAAGAAAGAGCGCGCACAGATTTCCGGCTACACCGTCGTCGACAACACGACAGTGATCGCCACGCATTTAAGTGAAATGATCAAGAGCCATGGCCATGAGCTGCTCGGGCGGCAGGAAACCCAGAACCTCCTCGACAACCTGGCACAGCAGTATCCCAAGCTGGTGGAAGAACTGGTTCCCAACCTGCTGAGCCTCGGAGTGGTCATGCGCGTCCTGCAGAATCTGCTGCGCGAAGGGGTTTCTATCCGCGATTTGCGAACTATTTTGGAAACTCTCGCCGATTGGGCACCGGTTGTGCAAGACCCTGATCAACTGACCGAACATGTCCGCGCCATTCTCGCGCGATCGATCAGCAACAGCTACAGCCAGGATGGACAGGTGCTTGAAGTGATGACCTTTGACCGCAACGTCGAAACCAGAATCCAGGAGGCCCTGCACAGCTCGGATCAGGGCTCCTACCTGGCCCTCGAGCCGGGTTTCGCCCAGGCACTGATCAACAGCCTGAACCAGACGTTGCAGAATATCGCCGGCGGCAACCCGGTTCTGCTCTGTACGCCGGCGATCCGCCTGCATGTCAAAAGGTTGACTGAACGCTACCTCCCCGGTCTGGCAATAATCTCCCACAATGAGATCGCACCCCACCTCAAGGTGCGGTCGGTAGGAACGGTGACTGTCAATGTTGGTTAGAAAATTCGAAGCAGACACAATGGCCGCCGCACTGAAACAGGTCAAGGACGCCCTCGGTCCCGAAGCCCTGATCCTCGCGACCCGTACCCTCGGGAAAAAAGGTCTCGGCGTACTCGGTCGCCAGACCATCGAGGTCACTGCCGCGATTGAATCTCCGGCAATGAAAACCACTCCGCGGCAAGGGTATGCCGACACCCCGGCGCGTGGGCTGGAGAGCCCGGCACGCCCGGCACCGGTCCACAACCGGATCGAAACCCTGGACGACGAGGTTGTCACCCTCTCGCGACGACCGGCGCCAGCCGGGCCGGCCGCACCCGCCGTTGCCCGCGACGATGACCAGAAACAGGGCATCAGCCAGCTGAGAAACGAGATTGACCAGCTCAAAGAGCTGATTCATCAGCTCGCGCAGGCCCAGAACGGCCAGTACGCGCCGGCCGCCGCGTCAGCAACCCGCGCCCGGAGCTCTGCCGAACCGGTGCTGACCTCTGTCGCCGGACACGCAAAAAAGTCGGCGGCGCAGCGTCCCGGCGACCTGATTGAACGGCTCAAGGAGCGCGGGATCGACGAGGGTGCCGCGGTCACCATCGCCGACTACGCCGGCACTCGGATGAACCAGCAGCAACACCTCGATCCACATCAGCAGCGGTCTTTTCTCTGCACCACCCTGGCCGGCCTGGTGCAGACCGGTGGACCCCTCTGGTCAGCGGGAGACGCGCAGAAAAAAATTTCCCTGATCGGCGCCACCGGCGTCGGCAAAACAACCACCATCGCCAAGCTGGCCGCCCGCGCTATCAGCGAGAGCGGCGCACGCGTTGCCCTGGTAACCATTGACACCTACCGCATCGCCGCGGTTGAGCAGCTGAAAG
>JAWOIX010000004.1:0-8484 GCA_046484405.1 Pelovirga sp. | reverse complement strand
CCCCCTTCACCGAATTGCACATTGCTGGCCGGGTTGAAAACACCCTCTTCCCAGAACCGGCGGACATCACGCAGGCGCTGCTCAACCGGCCGTCCCCGTTCTATCAGGGTAACCCTGGCGCCAGCCTCGGCCAGGGCCAGGGCACAGAAAAGTCCGGCCGGTCCCATGCCAACGACTACCACTACGGGAGGCCGGGCGGGAACCCGGAAGCTGAAGTCGGCCGGGGGGGACATCTGTTCCAGGGCAACCTGTCCCCGATGACGCTGCCAGAATTCCGGTTCATCCAGACAGTCGAAAGCCAGGGTATAGACACGCAGCACAGCAGGTTTTCGCCGTGCGTCAATCCCTTTGCGCAGGATAACCCAGCGCAGAATCTCTTCCCTGCGGCAGCCAAGGATCGCGGCGATTTTATCGCCCAGCAGTTCCTCGGACTCGGCCAGGTGCAAGGTCACATCGCGCAGTCGCAGGGCCATATCAGCAGGTCACCGGAAATGGGCAGGGCAGCATGGTCATACCTTCTGGAAATGTCCTGCTCTTTACCCGGGAACAATCTTCCCACAGATTGAGCCGGGTGCAAAACGCAAGAACAGTGCAGGGAACATCGCGGCAACACCATAGCAGTCTCGCCGCGGTACGGGCAAAGGGAAAAGACGAAAAAAAGGAGCAGCCTTGCGGCTGCTCCATGCGTGTCGATGAGGACAGGTCGAGGAGGGGGGAAAACCTACTCATCCGCCTGCAGGCGCACGGTCAGAACCGGCTGCGGCGCTTTACGAACCACCTTCTCCGCCGTGCTGCCGAACAGGACATGATCAAGCCCGGTCCGTCCGTGGGTCCCGAGAACGATCAGATCGGCAGACATCACACCGGCCTGGTTGATGATCTCCTCATAGGGCAGACCCGGCACGATGTGGGATTCATAATTGTCGAAGCCTTCCAGGTTCTGACGGCAGAAGCTCTCCATCAGTTTCTTTGCGCCCTCTTCGATTTCCTCTTCGAGTTTTTCAAAAGAGATGTGGGGCACATAAAAACCACGCAAATCGACGGGTTCGTTGATCACATGGAGGAGAATCAGTTTTGCCGAGTACTTGTTGGCCATGTTCAGCGCCAACTTGAAGGCATTGCTCGAACTGTCGGAAAAATCTACCGCAACAAGGATCGTCGAAAAGTCCTTCATGCCATCCTCCTCTTGGGGAATGCAGTGGTTGTCATGGACAGTGGCTGCCCCTTGCCCGGACAGAAACCGGCACGTCGGTGAGCGCACGTTCTATGTCACATCTTAGCATCGCCGGGGCAACTGTCAAGCAGGCTGCGGCGCGACCGACAGGGCAGCAACCCTTGCTGCAGGCATGTTATTCGTTCCAGTGGAACAGCAGTTCTTCGAGCAGGGTTCGAAAGTTCTCCGCACTTGCCTGTCCGGCAGCGAGCACCTCGGCGTGACTCAGGGGATGCGGACTCCTGCCGGCAGCAGGGTTGGCAATCAGCGCCAGGGCGCTGACCTCCATGCCATAGCGACGGGCAACGATCGCCTCCGGAACCGTCGACATGGACACGGCATCCGCGCCGGCACAACCAAGGAAATTGATTTCTGCGGGGGTTTCGTAGCTCGGGCCGGGCATCCACGCCAGCACGCCGCAATGCAGCCTCACCCCTTTGGGTTTGAGGCACCCGGCAAGGCGCTCATAATAATGAGCGCTGTAGGCATGAGTCAGGTCGACAAAAGCACGTTCGCTGCGACCGCGCAAGGGGTTGTGCCCCGTCAGGTTGAGGTGATCGCGCACCAGCATGAAGTCCCCGGCGGACATCGCGGCGGCGATGCCGCCGGCCGCATTGGTAAGCAGCACCCGGCGGCAACCAACGGCGGCAGCCAGCCGGACCGGTGCGGTAACCTGCCAGGCATCGTACCCCTCGTACAGATGATAACGACCGTGGAAGATCAGCACCGCGCGACCGTACAGCGTTCCGGCACTGAGACGTCCGGCGTGGCCGCAGACGCCGGTGTCGGGGAACCCGGGCAGATCGGCCAGCTGCAGAGAAAAAACGACGTCGGCTGGATCCATGCCGCTGTCGAGCCCGGAGCCAAGCACAATGGCGATCTCCGGCTGGTTGACCCCGAGAAGGCCGTGCAACAGGTCTGCGGCAGCGGTCACATCATCGAGGTATCTCATCTGGCGAGGAGCCGCTCAATCCGGCTGAGAAAATCTTCCGGATAAAAGGATTTGGTCATAAAATCATCCGCCCCGGCGGCCCGCGCCAGGCGGGCATCATCATCCCGGTGATAGACGCCACTGATGCACAGGACCGGAATCCGTTCGAAGCGCTTGTCCGCGCGGATTTTCCTGATCAGGTCAAGGCCACTGGCATCCGGCAGGTTGACATCAATGATCAACAGATCGAAATGGGTGCGCTGCAAGCGGTTCCAGGCATCGCCGGCACTGTTGGCAGTGGTCAGTGAGGCTGCACGGGGAGCCAGCAGGTCGAGGATCAACTCGCGGAAGAAGCGCGCATCGTCGACGATCAGAATACTGTCGTTGTTCGAGCCGTCGGTCTGCGCCGCGGCCACAATGAAACGATAGCTGCAGTTGGGGCAGGTCACCTGCAACGGAGAATGGGCCTGCACCAGGATCCGCGTCCGGTACCTGGCATCACACTTGGGGCACTGAATATTCATGCATCCTCACAGCCGGTCAATAGGTGGACGGTCACCCTGGCCGTCGCAACGGACTGGCGCCGGCACGGTTTATTCGGGGAGGGTTCCGAGCAGTTTGGCCGCGTCCCTGCCCTGCTCGGTTTCGGGGGCAAAATTGATGATCGTTTCAAGCTGCTGACGCGCAGCACTGACATCATCCTCACGCAGCAGCAGAACCGCCAGACGGTAACGCGCCTGAACCAGTTCCGGTGCCAGCCTCACCGTGTCCTGCAGGGCAAGCCTTTCGCGGCGGGCATCTTCGGTCTGACGAAAGACCTCGGCCTGATAATAAAAGGCCGGAGCATAATTGGAATCCATCTGTGCGACTTCTCGGAAAGCCCCCAGGGCCGCATCATAATCGCCTTTTTGCAGATAGGCGTAGCCCTTGCCGGTCATGGCGATGTGGTTGCTGTCAAACAGCAGGTTTTTCGCCGCCAGGTCAAAATAATGGATCGCCTTGTCCCAGTTCTCCATTGTCAGATAGAGATTCGCAAGATTGTTCTGATAGAGGGGATCATTGTTGGAGAGGCCGAGGGCGCGCAGATAATGACTCTCTGCCTCGGGATAGGCACGCCGCTCCTGATAGGCCTGCGCCAGGGCAACATGGATGGCACTGTTTTTCGGGTCGAGCTCCACCGCCTTGAGGAGTTCGCGCAGTGCAGCGCTCGGATTGCTGCCTTCGAGGTGGGCGATGGCGCGTTTGTAATGGACATCGGCCTGATGCCTGTTCTCTTCCATCCTGCCCATGGAACCAACGCAGGCATTGAGCGACAACAGGGCGGCAAGCAGAACAGTCAGGGCAATTCGCAGCATGATTATGTCTCCGGTTAACTACATTGAGGCCAGAAAACGACCGAGGCTGGCCAGACACCTTTCCCCTGTGGACTCCGGCACGAGCTCATCCGCTATTTTCGTCGCCACGGCAGCGGCACTCGCCGCCGGTGGCCTGGAGATGGGTAATTTCCCCCAATAGTCCTCCTTCTCGGCCGGGTGCAGCAGGTGAAAGTCGGTCTCCATCAGATGAAACCCCATCGATTCGACAAACTCAAAGCCCTTTTCATAAACCGGTTCGGCAGCGGTCTGGGCGACCTCCCCCTGGCGCGGCACAAAAAAGACGCTTCTGGCGCTCTCAGCCAGGTAAAATGCAACGACCACCATGACCCTGCCACCACCGACAAGCTGCAGCAGGTAGGCCCGGCAGGGCTGCGGCGGAAAGCCGGCCAGCGCCAGCTGAACCGAGGAGGAGGCCATATGCAGATGGTCGATCTTGCTGACAGGAACCGCCAGGTAGGTAAGTTGTTTATGCTGGACAAACATAGGCGCCCCGAACTGGTTAGGGATGCGATGCTGTGACCGATGGCAAGGGATTGCGCAACGCTTTGTTAATCAAGCGCTGCGAAATCGGTCAACAACTTGATTTTTTTATAGCGCGCGGAAATCTCCTCATGGTTGATCTCTTTGAGTCGGTCAAGACTGAATTTTTCAACGGTGAAGGACGCCATGACCGTACCAAAAACGATGGCTTTGCGCAGGTTTTCTTCACTGTGATTGCGGGTCGCCGCCAGATACCCGAAAAAGCCGCCGGCAAAGGTGTCTCCGGCGCCGGTCGGATCGAAAACCTCCTCAAGCGGATAGGCCGGTGCGGAAAAAATTGACCCCTCACCAAACATCAGCACACCGTATTCACCGCGCTTGACCACCAGGGTCCGCGGGCCGTAACCGCGGACAATGGCCGCAGCCTTGACCAGATTCGGTTCTCCGGCCAGCTGCCGGACCTCCGCTTCGTTGATGATCAGGATATCCACCAGCGCCAGGGTCTGCAGCAGGTCCTCCCGTTTTCCGCCAATCCAGAAGTTCATCGTGTCACAGGCAACCAGCCGCGGCGCCGGCACCTGCCTTAAGGCATCGCGCTGGACAACCGGATCGATGTTGGCGAGAAAAACATAATCGCTTGTGCGCCAAGACTCGGGCAGCTGCGGACGGAAAAACTCGAACACGTTCAGCCGCGTATCCAGGGTATGGGCTTCGTTGAGATCATACTCGTAGCGACCGCTCCAGCGAAAGGTTTTTCCCGGAACCTGCTGCAGACCGGTCAGGTCGATCTTCCGCGAAGCGAGAAAATCAACATGCTCGGCGGGGAAGTCCTCGCCAATCACCGCCAGCAGGCGCACATCGGTAAAGAAACTTGCCGAAGTGGCAAAGTAACAGGCCGAGCCACCCAGAACCTCTTCGACCCGACCGAAAGGGGTTGCAATGGAGTCCAGGGCAACGCTGCCGACAACAAGAATACTCACGCTGGTCTGTCCTTAATCCTGATCGAGGTATTTGCCGAAAAGCGGCTGCAGGGACTGCCGCAGCGCCGCCGGAATGAGGCTGCGATCCGTCATGATGGCGAACTCCAGCGCCCGGTCGCAGGAGCACCGGGCGTGCTGCAGTCGCATGCGGCTGACAGCGGATTTGATGATGGCGCGCGCCGTGGCGACGTTCTGGCGGATTATCGCCAGCACCGCTTCGACGGAAACGTCGTCGTGCCCGTCGTGCCAGCAATCGTAGTCGGTCGCAAGAGCCACCGTGGCATAACAGATTTCCGCTTCACGGGCAAGGCGTGCCTCGGGAATGTTGGTCATGCCGATGACATCAACGCCCCAGTTGCGGTAAATCCGCGACTCGGCGCGCGTGGAAAAGTTCGGGCCCTCGATGCAGATGTAGGTGCCGCCGCGATGCACTGTCGCACCGACCTCTTCGGCTGCATCCGCCAGCAGGCCGGACAGCTCGCCACAGAGAGGATCGGCAAACTGCACATGACCGGCGATGCCCTGGCCAAAGAAGGTGGCTGCGCGCTGCCCCGAGGTGCGGTCGAAAAACTGGTCGGGGATGACGATGTGACCGGGCACGATCTGCTCCTGCATGCTGCCCACCGCAGACACCGAAATAATCCGGCTGACGCCAAGGAGCTTCATGCCGAAAATATTGGCGCGATAGTTCACCTCTGACGGCAACAGCCGGTGACCACGCCCGTGGCGCGGAAGAAACACCATTTTCACGCCATCCAGGGTGCCCGTCACATAGGCATCAGAGGGCGCACCAAAGGGGGTGTCCAGGGTGACTTCCTCAATATTTTCCAGTCCCTCAATTTCATAGAGGCCACTTCCACCGATAACTCCAACGACCATTGTACTCATCTTGTTGACTCCTGGTTATGACGATTGACATGCCTGCGCCGGGTCGGACAGTCGCCCCTTCAGTTGACCGCAGGCGGCATCGATGTCGCGCCCCTTGCCGGCCCGCAGGGTGGCGACCATCCCGCGCTCAAGCAGAAGACTCTGAAAGGTCCTGATTGCCTCGTCCGACGGCGGTTCAAAGCTTGATCCCTCATGCGGATTAAAGGCAATCAGGTTCACCTTGCAGCGCACCGGGTGAAGCAGGCGGACAAGTTTTTTCGCTGCCTCGACGGAATCATTGACGCCTTTGATAAGGATATATTCAAAGGTCACCCGCTGCCTGGTGGTGCGGGCGTATGCAGCACAGGCCGGAATCAGCTGCGCCAGCGGATAGCGCTGATTCACCGGCATCAGGCGATTGCGGACCTGATCATCGGCGGCATTCAGGGAAACGGCGAGGTTGACCTTGATCCGCTGCGCCAGCTCAGCGATCTCGGGAACCAGACCGCAGGTCGACAGGGTGATGCGGCGGGCCCCGTATCCCAGGCCGTCATCGCAATACAGGATCTCCAGGGCGGCCACAACATTGTCGAGATTGTGCAGCGGCTCCCCCATTCCCATCAGGACGATGTTACCAACCGGACCCTCCTCCAGCGCAGCGCAGACCTGGTTGACGATCTCCCCCGGGGTCAGGTTGCGCAGCAGGCCGGCGTTTGCCGTCATGCAGAAGCGACAGCCCATGGCACAACCGGCCTGGGTCGAAATACACAGGGTCGCCCGTTCCCCTTCCATCGGGATACGCACCGCTTCAATACTGGCGCCATCCGCCAGGACAAACAGGTACTTGCGGGTACCGTCGCTGCTCAGTTGCACCTTGCGCGGCGTCAGTGTGGAAATAACGGCACGCCGGCCAAGTTCATCCCGCAGGGTTTTGCCAAGATTGGTCATCGCTGCAAAGTCGCTGACCCGCTGCTGGTAGAGCCACTTCATGATCTGGCGCGCACGAAAAGGCTTCTCGCCCATACTGGCGAAAAAGGCTTCAAGCTGCGCACAGGTCAGTTCTTTCAGATCGATTTTTTCGTTAACCACGCTGTTTCCAGGAAAAAAGTCCGGTGCCTGCCGACCGGCAGACAGCCAGCAGGCAGCATAAAAAAACAAGCCCTTCGGAGTGTAACGAAGGGCTTGGCGATAGACAAGCTTTTAGCACGGTTTTGTGCAATGGCGGTCATAATCCGGCGCGCTTGCTGGCATGAACTAGAGCAGTTCGAGGCCGTTGAAGAAATAGCCCAGTTCAAAGGATGCGGTCTCGGGAGCGTCCGAACCGTGGGTCGCATTTTCACCGATGGAGGTGCCGAACTCCTTGCGCAGGGTGCCGTCTGCCGCCTCTGCCGGGTTGGTTGCGCCCATCAGGTCACGCCATTTGCGAATCGCATCCTCAGCTTCCAGGGCCATCACCAGGCAGGGTCCGCTGCTCATGAAATCGGTTAATTCCCCGAAAAACGGCCGGGCGCTGTGGACCGCATAAAAGCCTTCGGCTTCCACTTTGCTCAAATAGAGTTTTTTCAGTCCGACAACCCGGAATCCCTCGGCATAGATCCGCGCCAGAATCTTGCCGGCATTGCCGGCGGCAAAGGCATCAGGCTTAACAATTGCAAAAGTTCTTTCCATCGTACACGTCCTCCTGTGATATGCAGCGCTGTGATGCGCTGACGGTTGCTGGCACATGTCGTAACGACTTGGTGTAGCTACTCTTTCCCCAGGGCAGCGATCACCGGCAGGGCCTCGCGCAGCGCCGCGGCCCGGTGACTGATGCGGTTTTTCTCTGCGCCGGGGAGTTCTGCCATGGTTTTGTTGTATTGCGGCACAAAAAACAGCGGATCGTAACCGAATCCTCCGGTTCCGCGCGGTGCTTCGAGGATGCGGCCGTCAACCCGGCCACTGAAGGTCTGGCAGCGCCCGGCAGGCCAGGCCAGTGCCAAACTACAGTGAAAATAGGCGTGCCGGCGCTCGGCCGGGAGCCCGCCCAGTTCCTGCAGCAGTCTGGCGTTGTTGGCGGCATCATCAGCCGCGTGCCCGGCATAGCGGGCCGAGTGCACGCCGGGCGCGCCGCCGAGGGCGTCGACACAGAGGCCACTGTCATCCGCGAGGGTGACAAGGCCGCTGAAATCAGCGAGGGTCCGGGCCTTTTTTTCCGCATTGGCGCGAAAGGTCGCACCATCCTCGATCACCACCGGGGGATCGGTCAGCGTATCCAGTCCGACAATCTCCAGCGCTGTATGAGCGAGGAGTTGACGCAGCTCACGCAGCTTTCCGGGATTGGAGGTGGCGATCAGCAGGCGCATCGCTCAGCCTCCGGCAAGGACCTGCTGCTGCAGAGAACGCAGGTCACTGCATCCTTTCAGTGCCAGGTCGCGCAGCTGATCGAGTTCGATGACGGAAAAAGGATCGGCTTCGGCGGTTCCCTGAACCTCGACGAAATGGCCGGACCCGGTAATGACAAAGTTCATGTCAACAGCCGCGCGTGAATCCTCGGCATAATCGAGATCAAGTAGCGGCGTGCCGTCGACGATACCGACACTGATGGCGGAGACACTGTCGAGCAGGGGGATCTTTTTCAACTGCCCGCGGGCAACCAGC
>JAWOIX010000155.1:0-17556 GCA_046484405.1 Pelovirga sp. | reverse complement strand
CTGAACGGCAAACGCTGCAACAGCGCAAGGGTCGCGGCAAAGTGTGCGTCGCTTTCGCCGGGAAAACCGCAGATCACATCGAGGCCGATGGCCGCAGCGGGGTTGCGCTGCTGGAGTTGTGCCAGCAGATCGGCAAACATGGCGGTATCGTAATGACGATTCATCCGCCGCAGGATCTCGTCATCCCCCGCTTGCAGCGGGATATGCAGGTGGGGACAGATCCAGTCGGCGGCCAGGATGTAATCACAGAGCGCAGCGGGCAATTCCGTCGGCTCGATGGAACCAAGACGCAGGCGTCCGTCAAAAGGCGAGTCGGCGATGGTGCGTAACAGGCCCAAGAGATCCGTTGCCGGGTGCAGATCGCGACCATAACCGCCAATGTGGATGCCGGTCAGGACAATCTCACGGTAGCCTGCATCCTGCAGCTGGAGCAGCTGTGCGACCACCTGGTCAACCGGAACCGAGCGACTCGTCCCCCTGGCATAAGGGATGATGCAGTAGGAGCAGAAGGCATCGCAGCCGTTCTGAATCTGCACAAAGGCGCGGCTGCGCTGGGAAAATGTCTGAATTTCGAGGGGATCGCTGGTGGCGACGGAACGGATATCGGCGACCCTGACGACGGCTGTGCCGCCATCAGCGGCGGCGGTCCGCAGCAACGCGAGCAGCTGTTTTTTCTCTTCGTTGCCGACGACCAGGCTGACTCCGGGAATGCGGCGCAATGACTGCGGGTCGATCTGGGCATAACAGCCGGTCACCACCACCCGTGCCGCGGGGTTCAGACGCCGTGCACGACGGATCAGGTTGCGCGACTGGGCGTCCGTAGCCGCCGTCACGGTGCAGGTATTGACAATCACCAGGTCCGCGCCCGCGTCAAAGTCGACAACCGCGTAACCGGCAGCGGTCAGCTGCTCCTGGATCGCTGCCGACTCAAACTGGTTGGTCTTGCAGCCGAGGGTCACGATCGCAACCCTGCCGTTTACTGGATCCATCCGCCCCCCAGCACCCGGTCCCCGGCATAGAAAACCGCAGCCTGACCAGGGGTAACGCCGGCCTGGGCGGAATCAAACAGCACCCGAACCCGTCCGTCATCCAGTGGAATGATGCGTGCCGGCTGCTCATGATGACGATAGCGGATGCGACAACCGGCATGAAATTCCGCCTGCGGCGGCGCTATCGACCAGAGGCAACCGGCAACAGTCAACGCATCGCGCTGCAGGTGCTGTTTTTCCCCCACCAGCACGCGTCTGGTCGCAGCATCGATCGCCACGACGTACAACGGTTCGCTCCAGCCGATACCCAGCCCCTTGCGCTGGCCAACGGTGTAGCGATAGTACCCCTGGTGGTAGCCAAGAACCGCGCCCGAGACATGGACGATCTCGCCATCGCACTGCTGCGGCCCGCGCTCCTCCTCGATAAAGCGCACGTAGTCGCCGTCGGGAACAAAGCAGATATCCTGACTTTCCGGCTTTTCCGCCACGCGCAGGTTGAAGCGCGCGGCATGGGCGCGCACCTCTTCCTTGGTCATGCCGCCCAGCGGGAAGCGCACCTGTTCCATCTGGTCCCGGGTCAGGGTGAAGAGAAAATAGCTCTGATCCTTGTCCGTATCGCGCCCCTTGTGCAGCTGGCAGGCGCCATCCTCGCCGCGCAGGATCTGTGCATAGTGGCCGGTGGCGAGGAACTCCGCCTCGAGCTCCCGTGCCTTGCGCAGCAGCAGCTCGAACTTGAGCACCTGGTTACACAGGACACAGGGATTGGGCGTCAATCCGGCGAGGTAGTCATCACAGAAACGATCAATCACCTGGCGCTGGAAATGCTTCTCAAAGTTGATGACGTAAAAAGGGATCTGCAGGCTTTCCGCCACCCGGCGCGCATCGTAGACATCATCGAGGGAGCAGCAGCTGCCGAACGTATCGCCGTTTTTCGCGGTAAAGCTCGAATAATCCCAGATCTGCATGGTCATGCCGATCACTTCAAAGCCCTGCTCGACCAGCAGGGCCGCGGTCACCGAAGAATCGACACCCCCGCTCATTGCCACCACAACCCGTTTTTTCACAACCACCCCAGAGAAAAAAGGCCCCGCACATGTGCGAAGCCTTGGTTTAAGGTTTTCATTGAACATCCACCGGTTCGATCAGGCATTGTGTTTCTTGTAATCCTTGATCGCTTCATGCAGGGCATCGGCCGCCAGGTTGGAACAATGCATCTTGGCAGGCGGGAGCCCGTCAAGAGCGTCGGCGACCGCCTGGTTGGTGAGGACCAGGGCTTCGTCGATGGTTTTGCCGATGGCCAGCTCCGTCACCATGGAGGAGGTGGCGATCGCGGCCCCGCAGCCGAAGGTCTTGAACTTGACGTCCTTGATGATGTTGTCTTCGACTTTCAGATAGATTTTCATGATGTCACCGCAGGAGGCATTCCCCACTTCACCGACACCATCGGCATCTTCAATCTCCCCGACGTTGCGGGGATTACTGAAATGCTCCATCACTTTTTCCGTGTACATCCTGCGACTCCTTTATTCCTTGTTGTCATGATCACCGGGGTGATCGCGGTACGGGGATAGTATTTATGACACCTTCTGCACCATGCGACATTCATCGCAGTGCAAAGGGGTCGGTTCGCGGCGATGATAAAGCGGGCTCATGTCGCGCAGACGCTGCACGATCGGCGGCAGTTCCGCCAGGATATAATCGATTTCCTCCTCGGTGTTGTCCGGCCCGAGACTGAAACGGATGCTTGAATGGGCGAGGACGATGTCGACCCCCATGGCGCGCATCACATGGGAGGGCTCAAGGGATCCCGAGGTACAGGCGGAACCGGAGGATGCGGCGATCCCCTTCATGTCGAAAAAGAGCAGCAGCGACTCCCCTTCGATGAAGTCAAAACTGACGTTGAGGGTATTGGGCAGGCGCAGGTCGGCATTCGGGTGACCGTTGAGCTTGACATCGGGCACGCACGCAAGGATCCCCTGCTCCAGCTTGTCGCGCAGACGGCGCACATAGGCGTAATCCGCTGCCTGATTTTTCCGTGCCAGTTCGCAGGCCACACCGAGGCCGACAATCCCGGCAACATTGTGGGTTCCGGCGCGGCGGTTGCGCTCCTGATGACCACCGTGCATGAAACGGGTGATGCGCGTGCCGCGTCGCAGGTACATGGCGCCGACCCCCTTGGGAGCACCGATCTTGTGGCCGGAGAGCACGAGCATGTCGACCTGGGCTCGCTGGACATCAACGGGAACCTTGCCGATCGCCTGGACCGCATCCGTATGAAAGCGCACCTTATGACGCCGGGCAATCCGGCCGATCTCCTCGATGGGATACAGGTTGCCGGTTTCGTTGTTGGCCCACATCACCGAAATGAGAATCGTCTGGTCGGTGATGGCGGCTTCCAGGTCATCCAGATTGAGCATGCCGTCGCTGTCGACCTTGAGATAGGTCACCTCGAAACCCTGTTTTTCCAGGTACTCACAGGTTTCCAGCACAGCCGGGTGCTCAACGCTGGTGGTAATGATATGGTTCCCCTTGTCGCGCAGGGCTTCTGCCGTCCCCTTGATGGCAAAGTTGTCACCTTCGCTGCCGCAGGAGAGAAAAATCACCTCCGCCGGCGAACAGTTGAGCAGCTCGGCGACCTGCTCGCGGGCCTTCTCAATGGCGCCGCTGACCATGCGACCGGCCCAGTGAACACTGGACGGGTTACCGAACTGTTCACGATAGAACGGCAGCATCGCCTCGAGCACTTCCGGCTTGACGGGGGTGGTTGCATTGTTGTCGAGATAAATCTGCTTCACGAAATTCCTCCGGGTTTACGTATGAGTCATGCCGCCAGTCATCAACGGTGGACCGCCTGCGGACGGAGCCGACGGCGGCCATCGCGGGTCAGATCCTCCAATGTCCTGGAGGCGAGAAAAGCGCGGATCTGGTTGCCCAACCCCTGCCAGACCGATTGGGTCGCGCATTGCAGGTCACAGCCGCAACTGCCGTCATCATTCATGCAGGAAACCGGAACGAGGATCTCCTCGACGGTATCGATAATTTCGTCAACACGAATCTGGCTGGCTTCCCGCGCCAGCAGGTAACCGCCGCCGGGGCCACGGACACTGCGAACGATGTTGCCGCGTCTGAGTTTGACAAACAACTGCTCGAGATAGTTCAGGGAGATCTTCTCGCGCTCAGCGATCTCCTTGATCGTCACCGGCTCCCCGTTGCTGACCAGGTTGAGGCTGACCAGCGCACGGACCGCATACTGCGCCTTGGTGGAAAGTCTCATAGAGCCCCCTCTTCTTCTTCGTCACGCACCGCCGCCTGGTAACGGGCGAGCTCGGCCTTCAGGGTTTTCTGGTCTTTCTGCAACAAGTTGACCTGTTCCTCGAGGCGTTGAATCTGGTCGAAAACACAGCTGACCGCCTTGGCCACCGGGTCGGGCAGTTCCCCATGCTGAAGGTCGACGCCGACGCGTTTTTCACCGGACAGAACGATGCGGCCGGGAATCCCGACCACTGTCGCCATGGGTGGGACCTCTTTGACAACGACGGAATTGGATCCGATCTTGCTGTCGTCACCGACCTTGAAGGGACCAAGAATCTTGGCACCGGAGCCGACAATGACATTGTCGCCCAGGGTCGGGTGGCGTTTCTCCTTGGCCCACGAGGTTCCACCCAGGGTCACGCCATGGTAGAGGGTACAGTTATCGCCGATTTCCGCGGTCTCACCGATGACCACCCCCATGCCGTGGTCGATGAAAAACCCGCGGCCGATGGTCGCGCCGGGGTGGATCTCGATCCCGGTCAGAAAGCGCCCGATATGGGAGACAAAACGCCCGAGAAAGGTGCGGTTTTTCTTCCACAGCCAATGGGACAGGCGGTAAAAGAGCATCGCATGAAAACCGGGGTAACAGAAAATCACTTCAAAAACACTGCGCACAGCCGGGTCGCGGTCAAAGACCGCCTTGATGTCATCCTTCAGAAAAGCAAACATGAGCAACCTCCCGTCGTGGCATCACTGCGCGTCCTGCAGCCGGTCCGAGGACCGCGGGGGGACCGCCACAGTCAACAAATGGGTGTAATTTTTTCACAGTTAGTGCATCAAATATGCCTCAATTACCTATCATACCTGACTGTTTCTGTCAATTTATTTTCAAGTTAAACGCTCAGGTATTCGTGCCGCGAAGGGGCGGGAAGGGACGACCTCGGACCGGGGGGAATGACACCAATGTTACAGGGAAATGCTGTTGTTAGCAGTCGACAGCAGAGACAAAATCACCTATAGTGTGAACGTTTAACATGCAGGCTGACAGGCCGCTATCCTATTCACATGCCTATCCACATGGAGTAAAGGAGAAAGAGATGCCAGAATTCACCTACCAGGAGCCAATGCCGCTGAGCGCCGACACAACCAGGTACTACAAAATCGAGGATTCGGACAAATATGTCAGTGTGGCCAGCTTCGACGGCAAAGAGATCGTCAAGGTCGACCCGGAAGCCCTCACCGTTCTCTCCAATACGGCAATGCGCGATGTCTCCTTTCTGTTGCGCGCAGAACACAACGAGCAGGTGGCGAAAATCCTGAGCGACCCCGACGCATCCAACAACGATCGCGGGGTGGCCATGGCGTTTCTGCGCAACGCGGAGATCTCCGCCAACTTCGAACTCCCTTTCTGCCAGGACACCGGCACTGCAACCATCATCGCGAAAAAAGGGCAGCAGGTCTGGACCGGCGGCAACGACGCGGAACAGCTCTCCGCAGGGGTCTATCGCACCTATACCGAGGAAAACCTGCGCTACAGCCAGACGGTCCCGCTGGACATGTACAAGGAAATCAACACCGGCACCAACCTGCCGGCCCAGATCGATATTTTTGCCAACGAGGGGGATGCCTACAAGTTCCTGTTTATCGCCAAGGGGGGTGGTTCGGCCAACAAGACCATGCTCTTCCAGGAGACCAAGGCGCTCCTGAATCCCGATTCCCTTTACAAATTCCTCGTCCAGAAAATGAAAACCATCGGTACCGCCGCCTGCCCCCCCTACCACCTCGCTTTTGTGATCGGCGGCACCTCGGCGGACGCCTGCCTGAAAACGGTCAAGCTGGCCTCGGCGCACGACCTTGACGGGCTGCCGACCACCGGCAACGAACACGGCCGCGCCTTCCGCGACATTGAACTGGAAGAGAAGCTCCTCAAGGCCGCCCAGGAGCTCGGTATCGGGGCCCAGTTCGGCGGCAAATACTTCGCCCATGATGTGCGCGTCATCCGTCTGCCGCGTCACGGCGCGTCCTGCCCGGTCGGCATGGCGGTGTCCTGCTCGGCGGATCGCAACATCAAGGCAAAAATTACCCGCGACGGCCTCTTTGTCGAAGAACTGGACCGCAACCCCGGCCGTCTCATCCCGGAAAAATACCGCGGTAAACACAGTCACGGCACCCGTATCGATCTGAACCGGCCAATGTCGGAGATCCTCGCCGATCTCTCCAGGCTGGAGGTTGGTGCGCCCCTGCTTCTTGACGGAACAATTGTTGTAGGACGGGATATTGCACATGCAAAGTTCAAGGAAATTCTTGATAGTGGCAAGCCGCTGCCGGACTATCTGAAGAACCACCCGATCTACTACGCCGGACCGGCCAAAACGCCTGCAGGTAAACCTTCCGGCTCCTTCGGCCCGACCACGGCCGGCCGGATGGACAGCTATGTCGACCTGCTGCAGAGCAACGGCGGATCGATGGTGATGATCGCCAAGGGGAACCGCAGCCAGCAGGTCACCGACGCCTGCGCCAAGCACGGCGGCTTTTATCTCGGTTCCATTGGCGGTCCGGCCGCCCTGCTCGCCGAGGAGAACATCAAAAAGGTCGAGTGTATCGATTTCCCGGAGCTCGGCATGGAAGCCGTCTGGAAGATTGAAGTGGTTGACTTCCCCGCCTTCATCCTCGTCGATGACAAGGGCAACGACTTCTTTAAGCAGCTCGGTCTCTGATCGGCGCACTCATGCCAAGAACCGCAAAAGCCCCGGTCTCTGGCCGGGGCTTTTGCTTTGCTTCCCGACCCGCTACAATGTTTTTATGTGCCATCACGGCAGGAGCATCATGAGACAAGGCATCTTCAATCTTTACCACAGGACGGTTCTCGCCCATCCGCTGATCACCCTGTTGGTGACCCTGCTGCTGGTCCTGGCCGTCGGCAGCTTTGCCCGCAACTTTCATCTTGATGCCTCCGCGGATTCCCTCATGCTCGAGCATGACGAGGATCTCAAGTACTATCGTGCCATCCACGAGCGCTACGGAACCAGTGAATTTCTGATCATCAGTTATTCGCCGCAGGAGGATCTCCTCGCGCCCGCCACCCTCGCCGACCTGCGTAACCTGCGCGACCGGCTCCTGGAGATCGAGCGCGTCACACAGGTCCTGAGCATTCTCGATGCCCCCCTGATCGACAGCCCACGTGTCACCCGCGCCGAACTGAGCCGCGGGATCCGCACTATCGATGCCGAGGATATCGATCTCGAGCTGGTGCGCGAGGAGTTCACCACCAGCCCCCTCTATCGTGATCTGCTGGTCAGCGCCGACGGCCGGACCACCGCCCTGCAGGTCCTCTTTGCCGATAACGAGGAGTTGCAAAGCCTGCTGCGGCAGCGCAATGCGCTGCGGGACAAGCAGTATGAGGGAACCCTGAGTCGCGCTGAGCAGCAGCAGCTTGCCGCCGTATCGGCCGACTATGACCGTCTCAATCGTGCCTATGCCGACCGGCAGGCCCGTGACATTGCGACGATCCGCACGATCATGGACGATCACCGCGACACGGCCACCCTCCACCTGGGCGGGGTGCCGATGATCGTTGCGGACATGATCGATTTTATCCGCAGTGACCTGGTCAATTTCGGTCTCGGCGTACTGGTCTTCCTCGTCGCCATGCTGATCCTCATCTTTCGCCGCTGGCACTGGGTCGCCCTGCCGATGGCATGCTGTTTTGCGGCGGTTTTCTTCATGTTCGGCTTTCTCGGCCTGCTCGACTGGAAAGTCACCGTCGTGTCCTCCAACTTCACCTCGCTGCTGCTGATTATCACCCTCTCCCTCTGTGTTCACCTGATCGTCCGTTACAACGAACTGCTCGTCGAACAACCACAGGCGGACCATGCCACCCTGGTCGGGGAAATGGTCCGCACCAAGGCGATACCGAGCATCTTCACCGCCCTGACCACCATCGCCGCCTTTGCCTCCCTGCTCACCAGTGACATCCGGCCGATCATCGATTTCGGCTGGATGATGGCCATCGGCATCGGTTTCGCCCTGGTCTTGAGCCTGGTCCTGTTTCCGGCCACCCTGCTGCTGTTAAAAAAACCGGCCCGCTTTGTCCCGCGCATCGACATCACCGGCCTGATCACCAGCACCTGTGTTCACCTGGTCGAACGCCGCCGTCGCGCCACCCTGACCGCCTTCGGCCTGATCACCCTGGTAAGCCTTTACGGCATCAGCACCCTGACGGTGGAAAACCGCTTTATCGACTATTTCAAGCCGACCACGGAGATCTACCAGGGGATGGAACTGATCGACCGCCAGCTCGGTGGCACCACGCCGCTGGATGTGATCATCGATGCCGACCCGGATTTCTTCAGCAGCCGGGCGCAGAGTGACAGCGGTGTCGACGACGATCCCTTCGACGATGATTTTTTTGCCGACGAGGATGTCGAGGCCGGACTTTCGGGTGACAGTTACTGGTATAACAGCTACCAGGTGGACCAGATCCACGGCATTCACCGCTACCTGGACGGTCTCCACGAAACGGGCAAAGTGCTCTCCATGTCGACGACCTTCAGCCTGATGCAGCAGATCAACGAGGATCAGCCCCTTGATAACATCTCCCTTGCGGTGATCCACCGGGTCCTTCCCGAGATTATCGAAAAGAGCCTGTTTCGCCCCTACATGGCTGAGGACGGCAACCAGATCCGCTTTTCTATCCGGGTGATCGATTCCGACCCGGATCTGCGCCGCAACCAGCTGCTCAACCAGATCAGGGAGGATCTGGTCACCGATTTTGACCTGCTTCCTGAACAGATTCAGCTGACCGGCATGTTCGTTCTCTACAACAACGTCCTGCAGAGCCTGTTCACGTCGCAGATCATGACCATCGGCGTGGTCTTTCTGGTTATCGTCGCCATGTTCCTGGTGCAATTCCGCTCTCTGCGCCTGGCCCTGATTTCCATCGTCCCCAACCTGATTTCCGCCGCCGTGGTCCTCGGCCTGATGGGCCTGATGCAGATTCCCCTCGACATCATGACCATCACCATCGCTGCCATCACCATCGGCATTGCCGTCGATGACACCATCCACTATGTCCACCGTTACATCGAAGAACTGCGCCGTGACGATGATCCCCTGGCGGCGATCAGGCGCACCCACGACAGCGTCGGCAGGGCGATGTACTATACGTCCGTCACGGTCATCACCGGCTTTTCCATCCTCACCCTCTCAAATTTCAATCCGACGATCTATTTCGGACTCTTCACCGGCCTGGCAATGCTTGTTGCCATGTTCGCCAATTTAACCCTGCTGGCGCTGCTGTTGCTGATCTGGCAGCCACGGCACCATCACCCCGGCAGAAAAAAGCTGGTATCCGATTGATTTTAAGGCTATTGTTCGCCTTTTATCAAAATTCACCGCAGACCTAAAACGACAGGAACATAATGACCAGCACAGAAGCGACCGGGACAGACACACTTTCTTTCAGTGATCTTGCCCTGGCACCACAGATTATCAGAGTGATCAACGACGTCGGCTATGAATCACCGACCCCGATTCAGGCGCAGAGCATCCCTCCCCTGCTCGAAGGCCGCGACCTCCTCGGCCAGGCCCAGACCGGCACCGGCAAGACCGCCGCCTTTTCCCTGCCGCTTCTCAGCCGTCTCACCCCCGGCCTGAAAGCGCCCCAGCTGCTGGTGCTCACCCCGACCCGCGAGCTGGCGCTGCAGGTTGCCGAGGCGATGCAGACCTATGCCCGCTATCTGCCCGGCTTCCAGGTGCTGCCGGTTTACGGTGGCCAGAACATGGTGCAGCAGCTGCGTCAGCTGCAACGTGGCGTCCAGGTTGTTGTCGGCACACCGGGAAGGATCAAGGATCACCTTGGCCGCGGCACCCTCAAGCTCGACCATCTCAAGGCGGTGGTGATCGACGAAGCCGACGAAATGCTCAAGATGGGGTTTATCGACGAAGTCGATGAAATCCTCACCCACGCCCCGGCACAGCGGCAGACGGCGCTCTTTTCCGCGACCATGCCCCAGGGGGTCTTGCAGGTTGCCCGCCGGCATCTGCACCAGCCGGTGGAAATCCGCATCAAAAGCAAGACGTCCACGGTGGAACAGATTTCCCAGCGTTACTGGCAGGTCAAAGGACTGCACAAGCTCGATGCCCTCACGCGCATCCTCGAAGCGGAGGAGATCGACGGCATGCTGATCTTTGTGCGCACCAAGGTTGCCACGGTGGAACTCGCCGAAAAACTGGAAGCGCGCGGATTTTCCAGTGCGCCTCTGAACGGCGACATGACCCAGATGCTGCGCGAGAAAACCATCGAACGGCTCAAGGATGGCAGCCTCGATATCGTTGTGGCCACCGATGTCGCGGCGCGTGGTCTCGACGTCAAGCGGATCAGCCACGTCATCAACTACGATATCCCCCATGACACGGAAGCCTACGTCCACCGCATCGGTCGCACCGGCCGCGCCGGCCGCGAAGGGAAAGCCATCCTCTTTGTTGCTCCGCGGGAAAAACGCATGCTCGCCGCCATTGAACGCGCCACCCGTCAGCCGATCAAGGCGATGGCGTTACCGAGCCGCAAGGAGATCACTGTTCGCCGCGTCAGCCTCTTCAAAGAGCAGATCAATGCCGTTCTCGAATCCCAGGACCTGGAATTTTTCGAAGAGCTGATCGACGATTTTCAAACCGATTACGACATCGGCCATCGCCGGATTGCCGCCGCTCTCGCCTATCTCCTGCAAAAGGAGCGCCCGCTCCAGGCAAGTGACGGATTCGCCGAGGAAAGTGCCCCGCCGGTGGATGAACCGACGGAACGTTCCGGGCGGGATCGCCGCACGGCCCCCGAGCAGATGACCACCTACCGGATCGAGATCGGCCGAGCCCAGGGAGTCGTCCCGGGCAATATTGTCGGCGCCCTGAGTAACGAGGGGCGGATCGAGAGCCGCCAGATCGGCCGGATCAGTATTTTCGACAATTTCAGCCTGGTGGATCTGCAGACGGGACAGAGCCCGGCAACCCTGGAACGGCTGGCGGCGATCAGGATCAACAATACCCCCCTGCAGATCAGTGTCGACGCCAAAGGCCAGGGACAAAGAGGTGCGCCGGCCGAACGCAAAGGCTACAGCAAGGGACAGCGCGGCCAGGACAGCGCCAGGAACCGGGTGCGCAAAACCCTGCCCTCGCGCCGCAGCCAACCGAAGAAAACCTGAACGACAACGGGTTCGTTGGAACCATCCGATCTGTGCCCGCCCCGGTGACCTGTCACCGGGGCCATCAACGCAAACACCCTGTCTGCCCTTTTTTATAAAACTGTTTGCATTTCCATGCCGCTTGTCCCTATCATTATTCATATCTCCCTGCAGTTTTTTCAGTATAATCAAGTTGTTAGCGAAGGACCCTGAATGAATCAGCAGCATCTGTCAGAGCACACGGAGCAAATCACCAGGATCCTGCAACACCTGCTCCTCCTCGGCCGGCATCTGAGCCTCTACAGTGAAGACAACGCCGTCGTCCGGGATGCGACCACCAGGCTGCAGAGAGACCTCACCGGTGCGCACCTGGCCGGCTACAGCTTCCAGGTGACCGTGGCAAAAGACACCTTTCTTATTCTCGATCAGCCGCTGGCCCGGAAGAATCAACTGTTCAGCAAATACGCCTACCGCATGTACCGGCATGGCATCACCTCCCTGACCCTGACCGAGGACGTCACCGTCGACGCCCTGTACGGCTTTCTCCGCCTGATCCACGGCAGTCCGACGACAACCTGGGATGCCGGCGGCATCGTCGCCCGCATCGCGGCACAGCAGCTTGACGGCATCCTGGTCACCGAGATGTCAAGCAATGACTTTCTGTTTGTTGACGCCGACCCCCTCGACAAAGAGGCCTTTACCCCCTCGGCAGGCACAGACTTCTGGGAACGTTATGCCCGTTCCCTGCTCACGGCTGCGGCAGGCACGGACACAGAGGACGCCGACATTGCCGCGGTCGACCCGGCGCAGCTCGCCGAACGGATCAGCGTGCTGCTCAGCGGCAAATCCCCGCGCCAGAACACCTTCAATCGGGCCATCATCCGCGGTATCCTGACCGTCCAGGGCCAGTATCCGAAAAGCCAGCGCATCGATATCCTGCTCAAGCTCGCGGAACTCATCAATCACCTCGATGAGGACGCCAGCCAGGCGGTGCTCCGGGAAATCGGCCGCCAGCAGATTCCGGGCGATTACGTGGAGGAGTTTTTTCAGCATCTCTCCAACAAGGTTATCCTCGGTGCGTTTCGCCAGGTGACGAGCCAGTCTACGACATCCTCTCCGTTGCTCATTTCCCTGATCGGCAAGCTCGCCACCTCGAGAAAACTGGTATCCCAGGAGGAGATCAGCGCCTGGCGCGCCGAGCAGGTCAACCTGTCAGGCAACACCCTCGAACTGCTGCGTGCCAAAGATCTGGACAAGTATGTGCCACCGCACTACCAGACGATGCTGATGGACGTCCTTACCAACGAGCAGTTGCCACAGCCCGTTGACAGCGAACTGGCGACATTGCAGAAGTCGCTGGACTATTTCAACGTTGAGCAGCAGATGTCACGCCTGACCGTCTATCTGCTGCAGAATGAACCGGATCAGCAGCTGCTGGCAGCACTCAACCAGCAGATCATCCGTTCGCTGCAGTTCCATCTCGACACGGCAGACTATTCCGGCCTTCTCCATCTCTGCCGCAGCAGCTTTTCCGGTCGCAGCGCCGTCGAGATTCTCGCCTTGACGAAACGGCTGCCGCGGACCTTTATCGTCCAACTGCTTGAGGATGTTCCCCGCCTCGACAAGGACCAGCAGGCTCTCATCGGTGCCATTGTCGAGCTGATCGGCACGCCGGCCATCGATCAGCTGCTGGTGCTGACCGCCAACGAACATAATCGTTCGGTGCGCTTCTTCTACCTCAGCTGCCTGAAAAAGCTCGGCCCCGAGGTGGTCGACCGGGCTGTCCCCTACCTGACGGAACACCCCTGGTATGTCACCCGCAATATGCTTCTGCTGCTTGGCGAATACGGCGCCAGGGACCAGCTGCACCATATCCGCCCACTGCTCCAGCACAGCCACGCCAAGGTCCGCCAGGAGGCGTTGAAAACCTGCCTGATGCTGGACGACAGGGTTTCGGTCAAACAGATTACGGCCAACCTGTCCTCGACCAACCGCCTGGAGGTTCTCAATGCCGTGGTCCTGTGCACCCTGATCGACAACCGCGAAACCATCAGGCTGCTGATCAGGATGCTTGAAAAAGAGAGCCTGTTCAGGTTTGACCTGGAATTAAAAAAAGCCCTGGTGCAAACCCTCGCCGAGTCGGGCAAACCCGAAGCCCTCAAGTCCTTTGCACGGATCCTCAACCGGCACAGCCTGTTCCGTGGCCGCGCCCTGGAACAGCTCAAGATCGACATCGTCAAGGCCCTTGTCCGTTATCCGCGCAAACAGGTCTTCGCGTTGCTCCAGGAACAGGCCCGACGGGGTGACGGTGAACTGGCCGGGCAGGCCCGACAGGCTCTCGAGCGGCTGGAACAGGAGAAAACACCATGAAGAATGCCGTCCGGCGCAGAAAAATCGAAGATGTGCTGCGCTTCATCTCCATGGCTCTGGCCACCGCGCAGCTCTACTCCCTTGCGCATCCCCAGGTCCGCAACCTTGTCACACGCATCCTGGCAAGCCTGGAAGACCTGTTCCGGGAACCGGAGGACGTGACCTTCATGGCGGTGCGCAACGAACTGCTCTGCGACGGCACACCGCTCGAGGTCTCCGTTCACAGTGAAAGAATTGCACGCCAACTGCTCTCGCGCAATATCGGCTTCATCAGCTTCAGCCGGGGGATCGGCAGCGAACAGGTCGATCTTTTTCTCACCGTACTGTTGGGACATCTGGGCCAGGCTCGCTTGCGTGATGCCTCTCCCCACATCGACTTTGGTGAAGTTGACGTCAGAAACGACCCGGAGAAGGTTCTGGCCATCTCGCGCTTCGAGGACCTGTCGCAGGAGGAGTTGCAAAACATCGAGGACCTCTACGCACGCATCAGCGACAAGGAAAATTTCGATATCCGCCAGACCTCGAAAATGATCGCCGGATTTGTCGCGGCCTTCCAGCAGGAGTGCAACCCGCTGCTTGCCCTGGTACCGTTAAAGATGGAAGACGAGTACAGCTTTGCCCACTCCATCAATGTCGCCATCCTCAACATTGCCCAGGGCGTCTCCCTCGGCCTCAACGAACAGCTGCTGCATGATGTCGGGCTGGCGGGAATGCTGCATGATGTCGGCAAGATCTTTGTCGACAAGGAGATCATCAGGCGGCCGGGAGAGCTTGATGAAAAGGAATGGCTGAAGATGAAACAGCACCCGGTGCGCGGCGCCCAGTACCTGATGGGGCAAAAAGGGGTCCCCCACCTCGCGGTCCTGGCGGCGTTCGAGCATCATATGCTCTACAATCTGCAGGGTTACCCCGTGCCGCCGCCGGGCTGGAAACTCAACATGTGTACGCAGATGACGATGGTCTCCGACACCTTCGACGCCTTACGCACCCGTCGCACCTACAAGGAACCCTGGGATTTTACACGCATCTGTGGACGCATGCTCGAAATTGCCGGGCAGCGCCTCAATCCGTTCCTCACCTTGAATTTCCTCAAGCTGCTGGAAAAATCTGGGGAACAGATTCTTAAGGACGGCATCCAGCTGTCTGCCGGTGTCGCCGATCTCGATGAGACGGCGTGCGCTGAGCGCTGTGTCTGTGAATAGTCAGAACCGAATGGGTACGAAAAAAAATACAGAAAAGCAGGAGAACCTTCCCTGGCAGCAGGGATAATCAGGCAGGGAGGTCTGAGTCACCGCCACGATCCCCATGCGGATGACCGATCCACACCTCAACCCGTCGTAACCAGGGAAGATCGGCGGCACGCGCAGTCAGACTGCCCTGCAGGTTGGCGATCTGGTCTTCCGGCAACTGGTTGGCGCTGTAAAACAGGTCGACAGTGATCCCCGCGTCAAGGTAGTGCAGCACCGTGTGATGAGGCTGACCATAGAGGGGCTCGTCCCCCCAGCGCTGCTGCAACTGGGCCAGGGCATCGGGCCGTAGCGGCAGCATCCGCGTGTCATCGTGGACATCGATATCGATATCGCATTCCGGATCAATATGGAAAATCACATCGGAGATATGGTCAAAGCCGTCACGCAGACGGTGGGCCACCCAGACCCCCACCTCATGTCCCTCTGACACACTGATCTGCGGTTCCACCTGCAGATGGATGTCAAGCAGGGTGCGATTGCCCATCCTGCGGGTGCGCAGGTCATGCACATCACGCACTCCCGGCACGCTCATGGCAAGAGCGCGAATCCCGTCGATCTCCGCGACGGGCAGAGCGGTGTCGACAAGCTCCTTGAGGCTGTCCCAGATCAGTCTGAAGCCGACCCGCGCGACCATCAGCGCGACAATTAACGCCGCGGCAAGATCGAGCCAGGTGACGCCGAGAAGAGCACCGCCAATAGCAAAAAACACCACGACGGACGAGAGCGCGTCGGTGCGGTGATGCCAGGCGTTGCCTTCGAGCAGGCGCGAGTTGATGCGGCGCGCCACGCGCAGGGTGTAGCGATAGATCCATTCCTTGCTGGCGATCGAAGCCAGCGCCACGAACAGGGCAATCGCCCCGGGGACGACCACCGCGCGCGCGGTGAACAGCCGCATCAGGCTGTCCCACACCAGCGCGCCGGCCACAGCGATCAACACGGCACCGAGAATCATCGTCGCCAGGGTTTCGTAACGGTCATGACCGTAGGGATGATCATGATCCGGCTGCTGCCGCCCGTAGTGACTGGCGACCAGGACCATGATGTCACTGACCAGGTCAGAGAGCGAGTGAATGCCGTCGGCGACCAGAGCGTAGGAATTGGCCCAGAAACCAACGGAAACCTTGACCACGGCATTGATGGAATTCACGACCAGACCGACCAGGGTGACCTTGCGGGCAGCGGCAGACTGTTCAGCGTGAGTCTCTGACATGGGACATCTTTCACACACAGCTGTGGTGCAGCGTGACTGGTGCCGGTGCTAAGTGACCGGCGTTTATCGATCGCCCGGTTGCCGCAAAAAGGCGGCGGCAACCGCCGTCAGACAGGGATAAAACTGGTGGTCCGGTCGATCCGCGCGAGGGTGGCGCATAACAGCCGGATCGCCAGTTCGAGATCGCCCAGATCGAGGGTTTCTACCGGCGTATGCATGTAGCGCAGGGGAATGCTCAGCAGCGCTGTGGCGACACCACTGCGGCACAGCTGCATGACGTTGGCGTCGGTCCCCGTTGCGCGGGGAACGCCGACGATCTGGACCGGGATTGCTTCCGCCGCCGCGGTGTCGACAAGCAGCCTGAAGAGGGTCGGATTGATATTGGCGCCGCGTGCCAGCACCGGCCCCTTGCCCAGTTCCACCCGGCCGATGCTGCTCTGTTCCGCCTCGGGATAATCGGTTGCATGGGTGACTTCGATGACAATGCCGACCTCGGGGTCGACACCGTAGGCGCTGGTCACCCCGCCGCGCAGACCGACCTCCTCCTGCACCGTGGAGACGCCGTAGAGATCTGCAGCAATCGCCTGCCCCTGACGGATCTGGCGCAGCACCTCGGTGACGATAAAAGCACCCATTTTGTCATCAAAAGCGCGCGCTGTCATCCGCCGTCCCTGCAGCGGGAGCAGTCCGACGGCGACGGTGACCGGATCACCGATACGGATGAGGGCCTCGGCTTCGGCACGACTGGCACAGCCGATATCGATGTACTGCTGCTTCAGCTTGATAACATTGTCGCGGTCTTTGGCCTCAATCAGATGGATCGCTTTTTTGCCGATCACTCCGGCGATATCGCCCTGCTCAGTGTGAATGCTGACGCGCTGGCCCGGAGACAGATGGGGGTCGACGCCACCAATGGCCCCGAAATAGATGAAGCCGCGATCATCGACAAACTGCACCATAAAGCCGATCTCGTCACAGTGTCCGGCGAGCATCACGCGGGGACCGCCGCTGCCTTTAAGACAGGTGATAAGGTTCCCCATGACATCGGTGGTCATGCTGTCGACAACCCCTTCAAGCTGGCGGCGGATGAGGCGCTGAACCGGCTGTTCAAAGCCGGAAGGACTCGGCGTTTCAACCAGCTGACGCAGAAATGTAAAATTCTGAAAACTGTTCATCCACGTGCCTTTGCCCGTTTAACCAGCGCCGCGGAATTTTTCTGTGCCTGGAGAAACTGCTCTTCCGTCATCGCCGCACCCAGGGCAATGCGCCGCATCTGTTCCGCCGACACCATGTCGCCGGGGGCGTGGGTG
>JAWOIX010000136.1:0-112292 GCA_046484405.1 Pelovirga sp. | reverse complement strand
GCCGGCACCGGAGGTGGCGGCAAACGCGGACGAGGAAGAGGCGAACAGGGCGATGAGGGCGGCTTGCAGTGTGCGTTTCATGATGTCCTCCATGCAAAAGGCTGGCAATCAGCGTTGAATGTTTGGTGGTTGTTCTGCGACTGGTTTGCGATTGACCTGATAGAAAGCGAAGACCGTGCCAGGTTTTTTGGAATGATCTGCAGAAGGACGTCAACCCATCGAAGATACAGGAAGAAATAAATATCGACCGAATGCCTGTGGCGCCCGGAAGGCCAGAGTCTGTATAAAAAGGACATACAGCACAGCCATAGCCGGGTCCCGCCGCAAGCGACGAACAACTTTCAAAATATTAAAATTATTAAGCTTTTTCTTGTATGAAAAAAGTATCTGCTGATTTGAAAAAGATATTTTATTTATGCAGTCCGACGCTGAATGGCAGCGACACGTCCCCCCACCACATCGACAGCCAGGATCATGTTTTATTCACCGCAGAAAACCGCAACAGCAGCTCAGCGATCAGCATTTAATTTTTTCCATGATGCCAAACCCGATTGAATTGACCCGCTGTTATCTTCTTTAGTTCGTCTTTTCGGAAAAAATGTCTTTAAAGTGAAAATAATCTACAGTAACAGTTGCATTCCTTATGCTTTTTTGTATAAGTTTGTTCAAACTCAAACCACAGGAGAAACTACCTTGTCAAAACTAATTGAACTGGCCACCGATATTGTCGCTTCCCACGCTTCAACCACAGCAATGACCAAAGAAGAACTTCTGGCAGAAATCAAGGAAGTTTTCTCAACATTAGCGGCGCTTGATCAAGTAGAAGAAGCAGGCCTCGCCGAAGGCGCTGAAACAGGAACTGTCGAAGAGAATGTGCCGGCCGTCAGCAAAAGAAAAGCATTTGGCAATGACAAAATTTACTGCATGATCTGCGGTAAAGGCTTTACTACCCTGAAGCGTCATCTCAATTCGGCACATCAGATGACGGCAAAGGAGTACAAGGAAAAGTTCGACATTCCTGCGAGCACCTCCCTGGCCGCAAAGAATTACGTTGAAGGTCGCCGGCAGATGGCTATCGACAAGGGCTTGGCGGGCAACCTCGCCAAAGCCCGCGAAGCAAAAAAGAGCAAAAAGTAATTCCCCGGCGGAAGGAAAACACCTTCCCGCCCGGCAACAAAGAGCGCACCAGACCTTTCGGCATCACCCCCGTCCCCGTTCGGACGGGGGTGATGCCGTTTTTACTACCCCTCGGCCCTTTTCCGACACTGCTGCTGCCATCCCCAGAAAACCGACGGCGAAGATCCCTCCGGCGTTTTTTCAGATCCTCATATTCCGGGTGTACAGGTCCCGCAAGATTTGCTACAACGCTTGAAAGAGGCGCGTGTGCCGAGCCCTGTGGCGCGACCGGAGGAGACGATGAAAAAGACCCCGCTTAACACCCTGCATCACCAGCTCGGCGCCCGAATGGTTGACTTTGGCGGCTGGGAAATGCCGGTCCAGTATACAGGCGTCATTGCCGAACATCTGGCAGTGAGAACCCGGGCAGGGCTGTTCGATGTCTCTCACATGGGCGAGATTCGCGTCAGCGGCGGGCAGGCCGGTGATTTTCTTCAGTATGCCACCACCAACGACCTTGCCAGGGTCGCTGACGGACAGATCCAGTACACCGCTCTGTGCTACGAACATGGCGGAGTCGTCGACGACCTGACCCTCTACCGTGTTGCCGCCGACAATTTCCTGCTCTGCGTCAACGCCGCCAACATCGACAAGGATTTCAGCTGGCTGAACGACCTCGCCGCCCGCGCCGGCTATGTCGACCTTTCCTTGAAAAACGAAAGTGATGCCTACGGCCTGCTTGCACTCCAGGGTCCTCGCGCAGCAGACATCCTTGCCGGCCTGACCGCGACCGATCTCTCTGCACTGCAGTATTACCATTTTGCCTCCGGCAGTGTGGCCGGGTACGACCTGATCATTTCGCGGACCGGCTATACCGGCGAAGACGGCTTCGAGCTCTACTGCCGGGCCGCCGACACACCGCTGCTGTGGCAGGCCCTCATCACCGCGGGAACACCGCACGGGCTGCTCCCTTGTGGTCTCGGTGCGCGCGACACCTTGCGCCTGGAGAAAGCCTATGCGCTCTACGGGCACGAACTCAGTGCCGACATTATGCCCATCGAAGCCCGCCTGGGCTGGATCACCAAACTGGATAAAGGCGCTTTCGTTGGTCGCGATGCGCTGCTCAAAGCGCGCCGTGCCGGCCTCACCCGCCAGCTGATCGGCCTGAAGCTGACGGTTGCAGGGGTGCCGCGGGAAGGTTATCCTGTCTTCTGCGATGGCCGCCAGGCCGGTTACGTGACCAGCGGCACCAGCTCCCCGACACTCCGGCAAGGCATTGCCCTGGCCCTGGTGGACAAGGGCTCCCTCGCTGCCACAGGTCCCTGGCAGATCGAAATCCGCCAGCAGCTCAAGGATGCACAGCGGGTGGATCTGCCGTTTGTCTGATCCCGATCACCCGAAGAGATAACAACTGACAACGCCCGACAAAAGTGGCGTTCCCCATCGACAAGGAGGAGATAATGGATTTTCCCGACGAGCTCAAATACACCGAAGAACACGAATGGGTGCTGATCGAGGACGACATAGTGACCATCGGCATCAGCGATTTTGCCCAGCACCAGCTCGGCGACGTGGTTTTTGTCGAACTGCCTGAAATCGGTGACAGCCTCGAAGCCGGCAAACCCTTCGGTGTGGTGGAATCGGTCAAGGCGGTATCCGACGTCTACGCCCCGGTCAGTGGCGAGGTGATTGAGGTCAACAGCGACCTGCCTGACGAGCCGGAACTGCTCAACAGCTCCCCCTACGAGGACGGCTGGATGGTCAAGCTCAAACTGAATGATCCGGCAGAGCTCGATGATCTGATGGATGCCGCCGCTTATCAGGAGTTTGTTGAAGAGGATTGATCTGCAGGCCTTCCTCCACGACCGGCGCTGTGCCGGTCGGCGGCGCCGGCCAAAAGGATACGCCTATGCGCTACCTGCCCCATACCGATGCCGAAGTGCAGCAGATGCTGGAAACCATCGGCGCACCCGACCTCGACAGCCTGTTCAGCGGTATTCCGCAGAACTGCCGCCTGTCCCGCCCCCTCGATCTGCCGCCGGGCATGGCGGAGGCGGAAGCCCTCGATCTGCTGCGCACCCTGGCGCAGCGCAACGCCCGGGTCGGTGACTGGGATTCCTTTCTCGGGGCCGGCGCCTACAACCACTTTATTCCGGCGGTGGTTGATCACCTGATCAGCCGCAGCGAATTCTACACGGCCTACACTCCCTATCAACCGGAGATCAGCCAGGGCACCCTCCAGGCAGTTTTCGAATTCCAGACGATGATCTGCCAGCTGACCGGCATGGACGTCGCCAACGCATCCATGTACGACGGCGCCTCCGCCTGCGCCGAAGCGGTGCTGCTGAGCGTCCGGGCGACGAAACACCGTGACCGTGTCCTGCTCTCCCGGGCTCTGCCCCCCCACTACCGTCAGACGGTGGCAACCTACTGCCGCTACCTCGATATCACCCTTGAGGAGATTGATCTGCAGGCAGGAGTGACCGATGCGGGGCAGCTGGAACACCTCCTTGACCAGCGCGTTGCCGCAGTGGTGGTCGGCTATCCCAACTATTTCGGCCAGCTTGAAAATCTCGCCGGGATCGCCGCCCTCGCCCGCGAGGCCGGTGCGCGCCTGATTGCCGCCGTCGCTGAAACCCTCGCCCTCGCCCTGTTCAAATCACCGGGCGAGTTGGGCGCGGATATCGTCGTCGGCGAAGGACAGAGCTTCGGCCTTCCCCTGGCCTACGGCGGACCGGGGATCGGTTTTTTTGCGGTCCGGACACAGGACATGCGCCTGCTGCCCGGCCGCCTCGTCGGTGAAACCGTTGATCGTCGCGGGCAGCGCGGATTCGTCCTCACCCTGGCAACCCGCGAGCAGCATATCCGCCGTGAAAAAGCGACCTCCAACATCTGCTCCAACCAGGGGATATGCGCCCTGATGGTCGCCATCTACCTGGCCCTCCATGGCAAGCAGGGGCTGCGCAAACTCGCCGAACTCAACTATGCCCGTGCCGCCTACCTGCGTGAGCAGATCAGCCGCCTAGACGGCTTTGCCGTCCCCTTTGGCGGACCGTTTTTCAATGAGTTCGTGGTCACCTGTCCGGAGCCTGTGGCGGAGCTGAAAAGCCGCCTGGAACAGCACAAGATTCTCGCCGGCGTCGCCCTTGGTCGGGATTATCCCGAGCTTGAGAACGGCTTGCTGATTTGCGTGACCGAACAGAACAGTCGTACCCAGATCGACCGTCTGGTCAATGCCCTGGCAGGAGGTGACGCATGACAACGAACGATTCCCGCGGCCTCGTCCTTGATGAACCATTGCTCTTTGAACAGTCCTGTCCAGAGCGGGTCGGGTACAGCCTGCCTGCCGCCGGGGTTCCCGCAGTCCTTCCCGACAGCGCCCTGCTGCGTGACGAGATCAGCGGCTTTCCCGAACTCTCCGAGGTCGACGTGATCCGCCATTATACCCGTCTGTCGACCTGGAATTACGGCGTCGACAGCGGGTTCTACCCCTTGGGCAGCTGTACGATGAAATACAACCCCAAGGTCAATGAGGTGGCCGCCCGCCTGCCCGGCTTCAGTGACATCCATCCGCAGACCCCCGAAGCCCTCAACCAGGGAGCCCTCGAACTGATGTTCCGCCTCGAGCGGGATCTCGCCGAAATCTCCGGCTTTCCGGCAATCAGCCTGCAGCCGGCCGCCGGAGCCCAGGGCGAATTCGCCGGCATGCAGATGATCCGCGCCTGGCATGACGCCCAGGGCAATCGCCGGCGCAAGGTGATCATCCCCGACACCGCCCACGGCACCAACCCGGCAACGGCAGCCCTGTGCGGTTACGAGGTCGTCCCGGTCATCTCCGACGGCATTCTCAGCCGCGCCGCCATCGCTGCTGTGATGGATGATGACGTTGCGGCCCTGATGGTCACCAATCCCAACACCCTCGGCCTGTTTGAAGCGGATATCCGCGCCATCTGCGATCTGGTGCATGAGCGCGGCGGCCTGGTCTACAGTGACGGCGCCAATCTCAACGCGCTGATGGGCATCAGCCGGCCGGGTGATCTCGGCATCGACGTCATGCACTTCAATCTGCACAAGACCTTCTCCACCCCTCATGGCGGTGGCGGCCCTGGCGCCGGCCCCGTCGGCGTGGCGGAAAAGCTGATTCCTTTTCTGCCCCTGCCGGTGATTGTCAAGCAGGGCGATGCCTACCGCTTTGACTATGACCGGCCGCAGTCCATCGGACGGGTCAAAGCCTTTTACGGCCATTTCGCCATCCTCGTCCGTGCCTACAGCTACATCCTTGCCATGGGCGGCGCGGGGCTCAAGCGGGCCACGGAACTGGCCGTGCTCAACGCCAACTACATCCGCGCCCGCCTCGAGGGGGAATATGACCTGCCCTACAAGCAGAGATCCCTGCATGAAGTGGTTTTCTCCGAGAGTGCCCTCGCCAATGACTGCCACACCCTTGATGTCGCCAAACGGCTGATCGACTACGGCTACCATCCGCCGACCATCTATTTCCCCCTGGTCGTCCGGGGTGCCCTGATGATCGAACCGACGGAAACCGAAAGCCGCCAGGTGCTCGATGCGTTTTGCGATGCCCTGCTGGCGATCGCGCAGGAAGCGCGCACCGCCCCGCACAAACTCAAGGAAGCCCCGGTTCGCGCACGGCGCCAGCGCCTCGATGAAACCACGGCAGCGCGCAAACCCAGGCTGCGCTGGTATCCGCCAGAGGACTGAGGCCGTCAGGCACAAGCGTCTGAAATAACAAGGGCAAAAAAAATCGCAGGCCCCCCTCGATTTTTTTTTGCCAGTCGGTGTATATGTGACTGTAGAACAACTTTGTTGTTGCTTTTTTCAGCGTTTTGCAAAAAGATACGAGGCTGCATAAATTCCCGATAACAGGCATGTTATGGAGAAAAAATCAGAACTGTCCCGGCAGGGCAACGGCGCCGCCATGAACCGGTTGATCTAACTGGCAGGCGGTTTTTTATTTTTCCTCAGGGTTACACCAAACCACGTTCTACCAGCTCACCCACAAGGAGGCTCCATGAAAAAACTGTCCGTGCTTTTTCTGACCCTGGTCCTGGCGCTACTACTGAGCGCCCCGGCCTTCGCCGCCGACACGATCAAAATCGGCTTCAATATCTCGCTGACCGGGGATATCCCGAAAGTCGGCGAATCGTCCAAGTTCGCTGCCGAACTGCTCAAGGCCGATATCAACGGTGCCGGCGGCCTGATGGTCGGCGGCAAGCCCTACCAGCTTGAGTTCATCTATGAGGACAACGAGTCAAAGGCCGAGTCCGCAGTAACCGCCATGCTCAAACTGATCGAACGGGACCAGGTGCTCGCCGTTGTCGGGCCCAACTCGTCACGCCAGGCGGTCCCTGCCGGGCAGATCGCCAATGATAACCGCACGGTCATGATCTCCCCCTGGTCGACCAACCCCGATGCCACCCTGGATCGCCCCTGGGTCTTCCGTGCCGCCTTCCTCGACCCTTTCCAGGGCCCGGTAGCAGTGAACTTTGCCGTCAAGACCTTTGGCGCGAAAAACTCCGCTGTCCTCTATGACCTGTCCAATGACTACTCCAAGGGACTGGCTGAAATATTCAAGCAGGTCTTTGAAGAGAAGATGGGTGCCGGTACGGTTCTCGCCTTTGAAAGTCACGGTGGCAAGGATCAGGATTTCTCCGCCCAGCTGACCACCATCATCTCCAGGAAACCGGACTTTATTTTTGTTCCTAACAACTACAACCAGGTGGCCCTGATCGTCAGACAGGCCCGTCAGCTCGGCTACACCGGTGAAATCATGGGCTCCGATGCCTGGGGTTCGGCCGAATTGATGACCCTGTGCGGCGACGTCTGCAAAGGGCTGCACTTTTCCACCCATTACGCCGCTGCCGGCGCAACCGGTGCAACCAAAGAGTTTATTGACCGCTACACCGCGGCCTACGGCTATACCCCGGATGATGTTGCCGCGCTGACCTGGGATGCTACCAAGGTCGTCCTTCAGGCGGTGCAGAACGCCGGCGAAATCACCGGTCGCCTGCGTACCGACCGGCAGGCAGTGCTGGATGGCATGACCGCCATTACCAGCTTTGACGGCATTACCGGCAGCATGAAATTTGACAGTGAAGGGGACCCGGTCAAATGCGCCGTCGTCGTCCAGATCAGCCAGACCGGCGAATTCGAGTTCAAGGAGTCGGTCTGTCCCGAATAAGGCTCCGCATCTGGTGATGCCGGCCGGGCACAGCGCCCGGCCCGGCATCACCGGCAACGGCTTTCGGCCGGCACCTGACCCTGCGGCAGGGCTGTCATCTGGCAGCTGTTCGACGGGTTCCCCCACATCCGGATCATCTCCTGCTGTTGCATCAGGCCACCCGGCTGCAGAACAAAAGGCTCATCATGCTCGCACTCGTCATTCAGAATGTTATCAATGCCCTGCAGTGGGGCAGTTTTTATGCGTTGATCGCTCTTGGCTATACCCTGGTTTACGGGGTCCTGACACTGATCAACTTTGCCCACGGTGATGTCTTCATGGTCGGTGCCTACATTGCCTTTTTTGTCGCGACCTTCTTCCTCGCGGCGATGGGCCTGCCCGGCTGGGTCGCACTGGCACTGTGCATCCCCCTGACAATGATCCTGACGTCGCTGGTCGGGGTCACCCTGGAACGGATTGCCTACCGGCCGCTGCGCAACAAGGGGGCCCATCGCCTCTACGTTGTGATCACCGCACTGATGTGCGGACTGATCCTGCAGCATGCCAACCTGGCCTTTCTCGGTGCCAGCCGCAAGGCCTTTCCACCACTGATCCAGGAACAGGTCTATAACGTCGCCGGGGTCTCCTTCACCAACCTGAAGATCGCCGTCATCGTCACCGCCTTCCTGGTCTTTCTGATCCTCCACTGGGTGGTCACCAGAACCAGGGTCGGTATGGCCATGCGTGCCATTTCCTATGACAAGTTCGCCGTTCCCCTGATGGGGATTCCCCTCGATCAGATTATTGTCATCACCTTTGTGCTGGGTTCCGGCTTCGCCGGACTGGCCGGGCTCCTGTTTGCCATGAGCTATCCGGTTCTTGAGCCCTACATGGGCGCGCTGATCGGCTGGAAGGCCTTTATCGCCGCCGTTGTCGGAGGGATTGGCGATATCCGCGGCGCTTTCCTTGGCGGCTTTCTCCTCGGCGCGGTGGAGATTCTTGTTGTCGCCTTCTTCCCGTCGACGCTGCGTGACCTGATTGCCTTTACCGTGCTACTGGCGATCCTCACCCTCAAACCGACGGGTTTCTTTGGCGTTGCCAAAACCACCAAGATCTAGGAGGACCTCTTGTTCAAGCGTTATTCCGTCCACCTGATCCTGGCCCTGGTCGGCGGTCTGGTCATTTACCTGGCCCATTACGAGTATCTTGGCCTCTACCTCATGTCGGTGCTGATGTTCATGGGCGTGAACATCATCCTGTCGACCAGTCTCAATCTGGTCAACGGTTACATGGGTGAGTTTTCCTGCGGCCACGCCGGCTTCATGTGTGTCGGCGCCTATGTGGCGTCGCTGCTCGGGGTCTGGCTGTTCGCCCGCGACCGGGTGTTCGGCGCCCCCCTGCTCGACGCCGACTACGCCCTCTTTGCCTTTCCGGTCATTATCCTCGCTGGTGGCGTCGCCGCGGCCCTGGCCGGCCTGCTGGTCGCCTTTCCGTCCTACAAAACCCGGGGTGATTATCTCGCCATCATCACCATCGCCGCCAACTACATCATCATCAGCGCCATCGAAAACATCAATACCATTGGCGGGTCGCGCGGTTTCATGGGAATGAAAGGGGTGGTCAATGCGATGGAGGATGTCCTCTATCTGCCGTGGATGCCGATCTGGGTCTTCACCTTCACGATTTTTTCCGTCTGGGTGATCCGCCGCTACGTTTCCTCAACCTTCGGCAAGGGCGTTACCGCCATCAGCCAGGATGAAGTGGCCGCCGAAATCATGAGCGTCAACACCAACAAGATCAAGACCATCACCTTCATGCTCTCTTCCGGCCTGGCCGGGATCGCCGGCGGCCTGTTTGCCTACATCCTCGGTTACGTCAATCCGGGCAGCTTCAATATTCTCAAATCCACCGAAGTGATGGTCATGGTCTATCTTGGCGGGATGGGCTCCCTGTCCGGTTCGATTCTTGCGGCGGTCCTGTTCACCCTGCTCCTCGAAGTACTGCGCCCGCTGCAGATCATCAAGTGGATTGTTATTCCGTTGCTGCTGATTATCCTGATGCAGTTTCGGCCGGAGGGAATCATGGGCAACCGCGAGCTCGGGGACATTTTCCCGCGGTTGAAAAAATTCTATCGTTTCAAGTAGAACAAACGGACGGACAACGAGCATGCAAGCACTGCAACAGAGAGACACAGCACCGGTACTGGAAATCCGCAATCTCACCCAGACCTTCGGCGGCCTGCGCGCGGTGTCCGATTTCAACGTCAGCCTTGGCAAAAATGAGCTGACCGGGCTGATTGGCCCTAACGGCGCGGGGAAAACGACGGTCTTTAACCTGGTCAGCGGCTTTTATCAGCCCAGCCAGGGAGAAATCCGTGTCGGCGGAGTCGTCACCGCCGGCCTCAAACCACACAAGGTCACTGCTCTCGGGGTAGCGCGCACCTTCCAGAACATCCGCCTGTGGAACGACATGTCGGTCATGGAAAACATCAAGGTGGCCCAGCATTACCGTCTCGGCTACGGTTTTTTTCACAGCGCCGTACGCAGCAGGCGCTACCGCCAACGCGAAGACGAGATCACCCGCGAAGCGACGGAACTGCTGGAAATTTTCGACCTGAAAAAACACGCCGACGAGCTGCCGCGCAATCTCGCTTACGGCACCCAGCGTAAACTTGAAATCGCCCGCGCCCTGTCGATCCATCCGAAGCTGCTGCTCCTTGACGAACCCGCGGCCGGTCTCAACTCCGCCGACATCAAGGAACTGATCCGCCTGATCCGCTGGATTCATCAGCGCTTTGACGTCAGCATCTGGATGATCGAGCATCACATGGACGTGATGATGGAACTGTGCACGCGGATCAAGGTGATCGACTTCGGCCAGACCATTGCCGAAGGAACCCCCGAAGAGGTCCGCAATCATCCGGCAGTGATCACTGCCTATCTGGGAGATGAAAAAATCTGATGCTCCTCGCTGTTGAAAACCTCGTTGTCAAATATGGCAATATCCAGGCCCTCCATGGCATCAGCTTCCATGTCAACGAGGGGGAAATCGTCACCCTGATCGGCGCCAACGGCGCCGGCAAAACCACCAGCCTCTACGCCATCGCCCGCCTCGCCCCGCCCGAGGCGCCGCGGGTGATCAGTGGCGATATCCGCTTTCAGGGCGACTCTATTCTCTCAACCAGGCCCAGTGACGTGGTCAGGCAGCTCAAGATGGCCCTCTCCCCCGAAGGACGGCGGATTTTCGGCAACCTGACGGTGATGGAGAACCTCAAACTGGCGACCTACGCACGTGCCAAGGATGCCGACCTGACGAAGGATTTTGACCACATCTTCACCCTCTTTCCGCGCCTGAAAGAGCGTCGCAACCAGCGCAGCGAATCCTTGAGCGGTGGCGAACAGCAGATGCTCGCTGTCGGCCGCGCCCTGATGACCGGCTGCCGCATCCTGCTGCTTGATGAGCCGAGCATGGGACTGGCACCGGTGCTCAAATACGAACTGTTCCGCAAGCTCAAGCTGCTCAACGAAGAGGGGATGACAATCCTGCTGGTCGAGCAGAATGCCAACCTGGCGCTGAACCTCGCCCATCGCGGCTATGTGCTTGACACCGGGCACATCGTCGCCTCAGGAACCAGCGCTGAGCTCCTCGACAACATCGATATCAAAAAGGCTTATCTCGGCGGCTGATGTGCCGCAGTGTGGCCCGGCCACGCGAAAAAACCGCAGGCCGGCGTCAAGCCGGACGGGAACGTCCGGGAAGAGATCGGCAGGCGGGACGCCGGAGAAGCGGAACACTCCTGGTGCCAGATATCCCCATGCAGCAGACCCCGGCATCCCCCATCAGACCCTCTGCCAAGAACGGCACAGCGTCGATCAATCCAGGTGGGTGTCATATTCGTGCGGATATTTTTTGACTTCGCTGTAGTTTACCCGGTAGCCGTGGGTGAGCTCCTCACAGATCTGGTGATCCCACTTCTCACAATGATTGCCGACCTGCACTTCGATCGCTTCGGCCTCGCAATTGACCACGCGACCGGCCGTCTGGTTGAGCAGGTTCTTGACCCAGACCATCTGTCCGTCACGATTGAGCTGACACATTCCTTCAAAGTCCATGCGTTTCATGATGATTCTCCCTTCTCTTAACAGCAGAGATGACCGACCGGATGAGAGGATAACCGTTCCGTCCTGCTGACCTCCTGATTATATACCACAATGGTCATCTTTGCCAGCAACGGACCGTAAGCGCATGCTATCTCCCGCAGTCCGTGCCGAACCGGCCGGAAGAGCGCCGCATCACCGTGGTGATGATGCTTAAAAAATCCGGTTGACAATCGCGCAGACAGGACTATAGTGTGCATATACACATTACATAGAGGAGGTTTTTTATGAAGATCTGTTTCCCCGTTGCCAGCAATCAAGGGCTGGACAGTCCGGTTTATGGTCATTTCGGTTCGGCACCCCTGTTCATGGTGGTGGATCAGCAAACCCGTCAGGTCAGCGAGGTTATCAACCGCGACCTGCACCACAGCCACGGCTCCTGCAGCCCCTTGCGTGCCCTCGGCGGCCACGCTGTCGATGCCATCGTCGTCGGCGGGATCGGCGGCGGCGCCCTGAGCGGTCTGCAGCAGGCCGGTCTGACCGTTTATCAGGCCGTTGCCGGCAGCATCGCCGACAACCTGACACTGCTGCAACAGGCCGGTCTGGCCGAACTGGGAACGGACCAGGTCTGTGGTGGACACGCCCACGGCCATAGCTGCAGCCACTGATCCGGAGAGACGATGACGCCGCGGCCAAAAAAACATCGCCACTGCGCCTGTCCACACCGGCCGGCCTGGACCTCGGTCTACAAGCCGGCCGGTCTGCCGCTGACGGAGCTGCAGCAGACCCATGTTGACATCGATGAGCTCGAAGCCCTGCGCCTCTGTGACGGCGAAGGGCTGACCCAGGAAGACGCCGGTCAGCGGATGGGAATTTCCCGTGGCACCGTCCAGCGCCTGGTGACCAGCGGGCGCAAAAAACTTATCGATGCCATCATCGCCGGTCATGTCCTGATGATTGAAACCCATCCGCAGGAAGAGATGACCAAAGCGCAGAGGACCGAACCATGACACCCACGCAGCAGGAGGCTATCCTCTTCGAAGAATTGCGACAGGTTATCCGGGAGAAGCAACAGGAGGAGAATTTTCCTGAATGGCTGACGGAGGAGATTCTGCTTATCGGCAATCATCCGGAAGCCTACCTGGACCGGCAGCCCCTCGTCACCCTGCTGATCGGGCAGCTTCGCGACTTTGATCCCTATGCCGGTTGCGGCTGCTTTTCCGCTTCCTGCAGTGTCACCGATATCGAACGCACTCTGCAGCGGCTGACCGCGGCAGAGTGCGCGGAACACCAATAGAAAGGAGAAATGCGTCATGCCATGTGGAGATGGAAAAGGACCGAATGGAGCAGGACGAGGCCTTGGCCGGGGTGGCCGGGGAGCACGCGGTGGCCGCGGCGGCGGCTGTGGTCTGCGCCGGCAAGCGGCCGTCAACACGCTGCTGCGCCAGGGAGAAGAGCAACCCGCCGCTGACCAAACCCCTAAAGAGGCCAGCACCGATCGCTGAACCCGGCAGCGTTCCCGGCAACCCCGCCTGTTTCACCGGTTCCGCGGGGTTGCCGTTGACAATTGCGTCTCTATTCTTAATACTCGTTGCTCACTCACCTGCAGGTTACTGCAAAACCGGCCAGGGGCAGGTTCGGTTATTTTCGTCATCAACTGCTCAGCAGCGTGGCGGATAACCGGCCGCCTTGCGGCCATGACGTATCGAGGAGACGCTCAGAGATGCTGCGAACCATGGCCGTCCTGCTCTTTCTGCTGCTGGCCGGCGCCGGCCTGTGCGGACCGGTTGCGGCGGCAACCACCACGCCGGCGCATCTGCTCACCCTCGAAGACGCCCTGCTGCGCGGCCTGGAAAACAATTACCAGCTGCGCGCCGAACGCCTCAACCTGCCGATCAGCCGCGCAGACATCACGATGGAAACGGCACGCTTCGACCCGGTTGCCGACGCCGGCGCCACGGTGGCGGCGGAGCGCCAGCCGACCGCGGCACAGGGTTACGACGACGGCTACGCCCGCTGGCGCCGCTATCACGCCGAAGTCGGTCTGGGGAAAAAGTTCCTCACCGGTCTGGAGGCGCGACTGGCACTTGCATCGGAGCGCCTCGGCGACAGTGTGACCAGCGGTCTCGACCCCGAATACCGCACCTACCTGGTGCTTGACTTCGTCCAACCCCTGCTGCGCAATTTCGGCACCGCGGTGAACAGCAGCGACCTGCGCAGCGCCGAACAGCGCCACCAACAGAGTTTTTTCTTCTATCTCGACCAGGCCCAGCGCCTCGCCGCAGAGATCGAGCTGGCCTACTTCGAACTGGCACGCTCACGGGAGATTCTGCGCCTGCGCATTGAGTCCCGGCAACTGGCAGAAACGCTGCTGCGTGGCAACCAGCAAAAATTCGACGCCGGGGCGGTGCCTATCAGCGAGGTCCAGGAAGCGCTGACTGCGGTAGCTGCACGTGACGAGCAGGTCATCTTCGCCCGTCAGCAGATGGAAACCGCGGCCCACCAACTCAAAGGACTGATTGACATCAGCCCTGCGGATCCACTGGCCGACGCCACCCTGCTGACCGAGCCCCTCCCCGCCACGGAACAGCCCTGGCCGCCTCTGGCAGCGGCTCTTGACATCGCCCTGGCCCAGCGCCCCGATCTGGATGGACAGCGCCGCGAAATCACCCGGCGTGACATCCGCCTTGCCTTCTACCAGAACCAGACCCTGCCACGCCTCGATCTTGAGGCCTCTCTCGGCGTCAATGGCCTGTCCGGCGATCTCAGCGATCCAAACAACAGTGCCGCACGCAGCAACCGCGGAGATTACTGGCGCTCTGTCGACAGCGCCGCCAGTGGCGACGGTTACCAATGGTTTGCCGGGGTGCGCTTCGAATATCCGCTGGGCAATCGTGCCGCCCGGTCGCGGCAGCAGCAGGCCGGGCACGCAAAGCGCCAGGCCCTTTACCAGCTCAAGGGACTCGAACGCCGGGTGGAGACAGAGGTCCGTAACGCCTTTACCACCGTCGAACGCAGTTACGAGCGGGTCGCGGTGGCGGAACGTTTCCAGCTGCTCGCCGACCAGACCCTGAACCAGGAAATGGAGCGCCTCTATGAGGGCCTCTCCGACACCTTCCGGATCCTTGATTTTCAGGACAAGGTGATTGAAGCCCGCATCCGCAGGACCAACGCCCTGGCCGATTTCAACCAGGGGTTGACCAGCCTGTTCCGGGCCATGGGGGACAACCTGGAACGACGCGGCATGCTCCCCGACCCGGCCGGGGAGGATTTTGTTCACAGCCGCTACTGAAGGCTCCGGAGCCGCCTTTCAGGACAGCACGTCGAATCTGCCTGAGGTCGGCGAATAGGCCGACAGGGTGCCTGCCTGCAGGTCGAAATACCAGCCATGCAACATCAATTCTCCCGCTTCGACACGTTGGCGCAGCCAGGGAAAGGTCAGCAGGTTTTCGAGGGAAAGAAGAATCGCCGCCCTCTCGCAGGCACACCGCTGCAGGTCGGCCGGCTTGGCCGGCAGTTCCGCCAGCACCTGCTCTTTCGCCTTCTGCGCGAGACCGACCCAGCGGCCGATGAAGCTGTCCGGGGCAGTCGCATCAACGCCCTCCATCAGGCCCTTGATGCCGCCACACTGGGAATGTCCGAGGACGACGATATGTTGCACCTCGAGATGACAGACGCCATACTCAAGAGCGGCGCTGACGCCGTGATAGCCGGCGTCCGGTTCGCACGGAGGAACCAGGTTCGCGACATTGCGGACGACAAACAGGTCCCCCGGCGCACAGTCGGTGAGAATGGCGGGATCGACCCGCGAGTCACTGCAGCCGATCAGCATGGTGCGGGGATTCTGCCCCTTGCGCAGGTGATTAAACAAAGCGGCATCCCCTCCCAGCCATGCCCCCTGAAAACGCCGGAACCCGGCGATAAACTCGCCAATATCTTTCATTTTCAAACCTCCTGTTGTGTCAGTTGTTGTGCATCGCCCGGGTCAGGCGATTGGTGATCGCCAGCCACTCGTCCGTGGCCGGCGGAGCTTCCGCAAAAAGGCGATCGTAGCCGCCGCGATCCAGACGGTGCATGACCGCGTAGAGATCCCTGGCGTAGGCGCACGAATCTCCGGGCATGGCTATGACATCGATTCCGGTTGGCGCGCCCGCCGCTTGTGCACCGCGGTCAAAGGTCATGACGGCGCTGCGCAGACCGGCCCGGCTGGCGCCTTCTGCCCGCGACCAGAGTTCCGTCGTATGACAGACCTGCAGCGGGGTCACTGGCGCATAGTGGGAGAGATGGGACCCCGGAACCCGGATAGGACTGGTCTGCGGCAACACGCCGGGAACGTCCCTGCCGAGCAGCGCGGCGATGTCGGCAGCGGCGATCATCCCGGGTCGCAGCAGGTGCGGGGCGCCATCAACCAGGCTGACGATGGTCGACTCCAGGCCGACCTGACAGTCGCCACCGTCGAGGATCATTCCCACCTGATCGCCGAACGCGTCCTCCACATGGCGCGCGCAGGTCGGACTGATGCGCCCGAAACGGTTGGCGGAAGGAGCAGCGATGCCACCACCGAAGGCCTGCAGCAGGGCGCGGGCGACAGGATGACGGGGAATCCGCAGGCCGATGGTGTCCTGGCCGCCGGTCACCTCGAGCGGGACCCCGGCAGCGCGGGGCAGAATCAGGGTCAGTGGTCCGGGCCAGAAATGCCCGGCGAGCAGGTATGCCCAGTCGGGGATGGCACGGGCCCAGCGTTCCAATTGCTCGACCGCGCCGATATGGACGATCAGCGGATGGTCCGCCGGCCTTCCCTTGAGGGCGAAGATGCGGCGCAGCGCTAACGGGTTGGCGGCGTCAGCACCGAGGCCGTAAACGGTTTCCGTCGGAAAGGCAACCAGCTGCCCGTCCCTGAGCCGTCGCGCGGCAGCAGCAATCAACTCCACCCTGGCCAGCTTACCCTGATCACTCATCCTGACGGTCCCTGTCCTGTCCTTCTGCGGCGGGATCCTGTCCCTGCCGGCGATAAAAAAAAGGCCGCCGATGCTAAAAAACAGCATGGGCGGCCTTCCTCAAATGCAACACCCCGCACACACGGGATCCCATTCAACTCGGTCGGTATTGTGTCAGCGGCATGACGCCGGGACGGCAGACATTACCGCGCCCGGCAGAACTTCGGCTTGCTCGGTGAAGCCTTCCGCAGTCCATCCCGGTGAAGGCAAATAAATACACATCTTGGATTCTCAGGTCAAGATGATTTGCCCGTGGTGACCGCACCGGCTGGCCGGGGTCGCGCCGTCAGCGCCGGCCCTTGCGCTAAAACCGCAATGACAGGCAGGTCAATCCCCCGTCAAGTTTGGCAAATTCGGAGATATCGATCTCAATAATCTCGCGGCCGAGACGCGCGATCTGCTTCCGTGCCCGGGGATAGCCGGCCGGCATCAGAATATGATTGTTGATCAGCAGGCAATTGGCCGCCCCCTGTTCCTGCGGCGCGACAGGAATCAGCTCGAATCCCGCCAGTTGCGGGTGCCCGATAAATGCTTGCGCGGCGATCAGGGTGTTGTCGCCCAGCCAGGTGACCCCGGTCTTCAAATGCAGAAAACCATTGACGCTTAGTGTCGTGCCGCTCATCCCGTAGCCTTCCAGAATACCGATCAACTGGCGTGCCCCGGCCGGATCAGTCCGTTGCGACAGGCCGATATAAAAATGGCTGCCGATCTGCATGACATCACCGCCGTCGAGAGCGGCACCTGCATCAATGGCGTGGATCTGCGCATGATGACGCGCGAGAACCGGCCTGATCGCGGCCACTTCCCCTGTGCGCGATGGTGCTCCGGGAGCGGTCAGGATGGCACAGCGGGAGGTCACAACAGCGACATCCTCGACGAAGGTCGAATCGGGAAACGCTTCATCCGCCGCCAGCTGATGGACCTGCAGGCCGCAGCGTTCAAGAGCCCTGACGTAACCATCGTGCTGTTCCAGCGCCCGTTCATAGTGCGGCGCCGTTCCGCCGCCGCTGGTCAGACCGGCGACCAGGCTGCGCCCCGGCCGGCGCACAATCGCCTGAGTGTAGTGCATCGGTTGTTCCTCCCGAATGATCAGTCGGGCCCCCTGCAATCGGCACCGGCAATGCAACCGGGCGCAACGGCACAACGGGCCGATCGTTGACGATTGTCCGGTTATACCATCGGCGACCGTCATTTTTGTAGTCGTGAAATGAACCGGGCAGGCCTCAGGGGTAGATTGTTTTTACCCGATCTACTACTATGCTGGACCAAATAATAACCAGACCACGTTTCCGTCCCGGCCAGCCGGGCCGGTTTTTTTATCCGTGAGGTGACATGAAAAAAATTTCCCTGCAACAGGTTTCCGTACAGATCGACGGGCACTCCCGCCTGCATGATATCACCCTGACCATGGCGCCGGGGCAATGCTGGGCGGTGCTCGGTGCCAACGGCTCGGGCAAAAGCGCCTTCGGACTGCTTCTCTGCGGCGAACTGGCGCCGGCAACGGGAACCACTGAACTGGCCGCGAGCAGCGCCTATGTCTCTTTCGAAAAGGTCACCCGGCTCCTCGACTACGAGCGCTACCACGACGACTCCAACAACCGCGGCGGGGCCGACCCGGGGACGTTGCTGCGCGATTATATCCTCCGCGGCCTGGCCGGCCGGGAGGAACGCCTGGCCGAACTCGCCCGGCAATTCTGCCTCGTCCCCCTGCTCGATCGGGGCATCAAGTTTCTCTCCACCGGCGAGATGCGCAAGGCGGTCATCTGCCGCGCCGTGCTACAGGAACCGCAGCTGCTTGTCCTCGACGAACCCTTTGACGGTCTTGACAGCGCCGCAACCGCCACCCTGAAGGAGCTGGTCGGAACCATCATCGACAACGGCACCCGCGTGGTGCTGCTGCTCAACCGCTTCAGTGAAATTCTCCCCGCGGTCAGCCATGTTGCCTACCTGCAACAGGGCACCATCATGACCACAGGGCCCGCCGCCCAGATCACCAGCTCCAGTGTCCTGCGGCGCTTTCACGGTTTTCACCGGTCTGATCCCCTCGAGTTGCCACCGCCGCCGCCGTTGCCGGGCCTGCAACCCGTGCCGCCGGGAGCGCCCCTTGTTGCCATGCGCAACGTCAGGGTCAGCTATGCGGACAAGATCATCCTCAACAATCTGACCTGGACGGTGAACCAGGATGAACACTGGCAGATTTCCGGTCCCAACGGCGCCGGCAAATCGACCCTGCTGAACCTGATCAGTGGCGACAACACCCAGGCTTATGCCAACGACATCAGCCTGTTCGGGCGCAAAAAGGGGAGCGGTGAGAGTGTCTGGGAAATCAAACAGCGCATCGGCATGGTCTCAACCCATCTGCAGCGCAGTTATCGCGTTGCCGGCACCACCTTGAGTGTCATCGTGTCGGGCTTTTTCGATTCCATCGGCGTCTACCGCAACGCCAGTGCCGAGCAGGTGCAGATTGCCCGGCGCTGGCTGGCGATCATCGGTATGGCGGAACACGCCCGCACCCCCTTTGGCCAGCTCTCCTTCGGCGAGCAGCGCCTTGTCCTGCTCGCCCGGGCGATGATCAAGCAGCCACAGCTGCTGATTCTCGATGAACCCTGCCAGGGGCTCGATGACATGAACCGCGCCATGATTCTCAAGCTGATCGATAACCTCGGACGTGCGGGCACGACCCGGATTCTCTACGTCACCCATCACCCCGAGGACCGGATTCCCTGCATCAACCGCCACCTCGAACTGGTCCCCTCCCCCTGCGGCGAAGGTTCGACCGCGCGGATCGCCGTGCACGAGAGCGCCGCGTTGCCGCCGCGGCCCAGGCGCGCGCGCGACGCTCAAGCCGGCCACTGACAGAACATTTGCCAGTCGGCCGGACTTCCGTTAGGCTGGTCAACATGGACGCGTTATCCTCGACAGCGCCACAGCGCCTGATCGCCATCGGCGATAGCCACGGCCAGGCCGGCAAGCTCAAGCGGCTGCTTAAGGCGGTCACGCCGCGCCGCGAGGACCGCTTTGTGTTCCTCGGCGACTATGTCGACCGCGGAGAGGACAGCAAAGGGGTGATCGAGCGTCTGCTCAGCTTGCGCGCCGAATCCCCGCACAGCGTCTTCATCCGTGGCAATCACGACCAGATGTTCCTCGATGTTCTGGCGGAGCTTGGCATCCGCAAGGGTCCGCGACTGCGCGACATCTCCGCCGCCTACCGCAGCTACGCCCCGGCAAGCGACCTTGACATCTTTCTGTCCAATGGCGGGGAAGCGACCCTGGCCAGCTACGGCCTCGACGGGCGGTTCAATCTTCCCGCCGACCACCTGGCCTTTCTCGAGAACACCCGCCTGTCCTGGTGCTGCAATCCCTTTATTTTCGTTCACGCCGGCGTCGAACCGGACACTCCGCTGGAAGAGCAGGATCCCTTTGTTATGCTGTGGCGGCGCAACACCCCGCCGGGCAGAGCCGGGATGATCCATGTCGTGGGGCACACCCCGACGCTGAACGGCCGCCCGCGCTTTGAAACCGGCCGCTACTACCTCGATACGGGAGCGGCGTACGGCCGTCCCCTGACCGCCTGCGATCTGCTGACCATGCAGGTGTGGCAGGAGTAAGCCGGCAGGTCGGACCGGGCGGGCCCCGGCGCGCAAAGGCATTCCAGGTCCTCAGCGCAGCCTGTTCCCCCACTTGCCTGGGACGTACCGTAGCGGGGTATAATGGCGGGAGCAGATGTAAGGAGGATCTTTTCAATAATCGTTTCACCCCCGCTTACATCCTCACCTTCAGCAACCACAGGAGCTCTGCGGTATGACCAACAGCAGCAAATTTCCACCCGAAAAAAATCAGCCTGCCGGCTATGTCCCCCCGAAAATCTGGGTGTGGGAACAGGAATCCGGAGGGGCCTTCGCGCACATCAATCGACCGACGGCCGGGGCGCAGCGGGAGAGCGCTCTGCCGGTGGGCCGCCATCCACATCAACTCTACTCACTGGGGACACCCAATGGCATCAAGGTGACCATCCTCTTTGAAGAACTCCTGCTGGCGGGATTTGCCGACGCGGAATATGACGCCTGGTTTATCGATATCGGTCAGGGAGACCAGTTTGGCAGCGACTTTGTCAAGGTGAATCCCAACTCCAAGATACCGGCCCTGGTGGATCGGCAGCCCAGGGGGCCTGCAGGCACCCCGGAGGAACCGGTCCGCGTCTTTGAAAGCGGTGCCATTCTCCTCTACCTGGCCGAAAAGTTTGGCGCGTTTCTCCCGGTCGATCTGCGCGGCCGCACGGAAACGCTCAACTGGCTCATGTGGCAGATGGGTGCAGCGCCTTTGCTGGGTGGCGGCTTTGGCCATTTCTATGCCTACGCCCCCATCAAGATTGAGTATGCAATCAATCGTTACGCGATGGAGGCAAAACGCCAGCTGGATGTTCTCGATCAACACCTGGCCGCGCATGAATACATGGTCGGCGCTCAGTGTACGATCGCGGATCTGGCGATCTGGCCCTGGTATGGCAAACTGGCCCTGCATCAGAATTATGATGACGCGGGAACCTTTCTGTCCGTCGATGACTACAGGCATGTGCAGCGCTGGGCACATCTGATCGGCGCACGCCCCGGGGTCAAACGCGGCGTCCGGGTCAACCGCACAACCGGCGAAGGCGCCATTAAAGAACGTCATGCGGCGGCGGATCTCGATGAGGCCTGATCAGTGGCGGCGAACCGGCCAGATGACCGCCGGGCCGGGAACGGTGGAAAGCGCTCCATGTAACCGCAAGGCGTCCCCTTGATGCCCCCCGACAGCCGCAGGAACAATCAGCCCCATGCCGGTCTGCTGCTGCGGGCGATTGCATTTGCCGCAGAAAAACACCGGGACCAGCGCCGCAAAGGGATCGACGCCTCGCCTTTTATCAATCACCCGATCGAAGTCGCGGCCATGATCGCCAACATCGGTGGGATTCAGGATGTGACTGTTCTGATCGCCGCGGTGCTGCATGACACCCTCGAAGACACCCGCACGGATCCGAACGACCTGGAAGCGGTCTTTGGTGCCGAGGTGCGCAGCATCGTCGAGGAGGTGACCGACGACAAGCACCTGCCAAAAACCCGGCGCAAAGACCTTCAGGTAAGGAATGCCCGTCACCTCTCCCGCGCCGCCAAACTCATCAAGCTCGCGGATAAAGCGGCCAATGTCCGGGATATCGTCGTCAACCCGCCGGACTGGCCGGTTGACCGCAAACGGGAATACCTCGACTGGGCCAGCCAGGTTATCAGCGGCTGCCGCGGCACCAATGCTCCCCTGGAGGATCACTTCGACGAGATCTTCCGCTGGGCGGTCAAACGTCTGGCCGCACCATAAGCGCCGCACGGTCCATTGTCATCCTGTCCTGCCCCTCCCTTGTGACTTTGGGGGCCTGTGTTGCCAGTGCCGCTGAAGGAAATCTCCAGCCACCGGGCGCCGGTCCCGACAGCGATTTGTCCTCGATTATTTGCCGAAAAACGCTATCCTTAAGTGGTGTTGTCCCATCGTTGCAGGGGCAGGATCCGGGGACAGCCGACCGGCTTCACTCGCAGTGAATTATGAAGCCCCCGGAATTATGCAGGCTGGTGACAGGCAGAGCAACATGGCCAGATCTTTGTAGCGGGAGAGTCAGGGCCCGGAAGATGTGATGTGCCGTTATCCTTGTTGCCAACCCGGCGCAAGAGGTGAGGTGTGCGATTGGACATCGGACTCAGCGAGATCAATGACATCCAGTTTCTGGCACGTCTTTTTCTTGCCCTTTTTGTCCTGATCGGGGTGGCTCCGTATTTACGGAAAAGAATCATCGCTTTGCTCGATTATCTCGTTTCACTGCAACACACTCCCGCGCTGGGTTCGTCTGAATACCTGTACAACCTGGAAGCTTCGATGGTGGACTCTTCCCGACTGGAAGGTGTGGATTACATCGTCCTGGTGCAGCTGGCCCAGGCTGGTGACGAAGGTGAGACTCTCAGAAACCTGCAAAGGCGTCTGCACATGGAGCAGATGCTGCTCATCAAGGTATTGCGTTCCTTGAATAAGAAAGAACTGATCAGGGTAAAACAACAGACACGCTTCAGGCGTCGATTTTATCTCAGTGAAAAAGGCAAAACTTACGCCGCGGCTAAAGGGCTGATTTTTGGTTCCGTCTGATTTTTGCCGGGCGCTGGCCCGGCCGTGGGAGCAGACCTGGTTCAACCTGATGGACCACTACCGCCCCTGCTGTGAAGCCGATCGGCATCCTGCTCTGAACCGGCGCATCACCCGCCGCGAGCACCGGGCCGTCCGCGAGCTGGCACGCAGTGCGGGATTGAAGAATCTGCTGTGACACCAGCCCATTCGACAACGCACAAATATCGACAAGGAAGCCCCATGGAGAAACATAGCAGGATGCCACACAACGGAAGGAAGCTCATGGTCGCCCTGATCCTCCTCCTGGTCGTTGCTGTTTCCTGGTCAGGATACATCGACCGGCAAACGGAAAACTACGTCAACAATGCTACCCTGCAGGCGGTGGCGGCGTTTGCGACCGCCAGGGTGCTCAATGCCGGTATCAGCGTGGCGAAATCGATCCAGGTCGGCGCGGTCGTCAGCGTGCACCCCCTGGAGGTTCTTGATCCGGTGCATGATCTGGTCGAGCAGTATTCATCGATCATGAAGCTGGCGATCGGGTCATTGGTGATCCAGAAGGTGTTGCTGGAAATTGTTGCAACCGGATTCTTCAAAATTCTTCTGACCATACTGGCGGTGCTGTTGATCGCAAGCCTGTTTGCGGCTGACGGGGTTTTTTCTGCGCTGATGTTCAAGGTCTTTTCACTGGCCTGTCTGGTTCGGTTTCTGTTATTGCTGGCAGTTGGGATAAATGGTCTGGTCGACGAGGTTTATGTCAACCACAGGACGCAGCAGAACATGGCGGAACTGGAGACGTTGTCGCGGGAGGTCGATGCTCTTGCGGCAACCGGTGAGGTGGCCGGGACCGACACCTCCTGGTATGCCGACATGACCTCGCGGTTCGCCGCCGCCAGGGATCTTGTCAGCCTGGAAAAATTGCAGGAAAAGGCCGAAGTCGCGGTCCCGGCGATGTTGAACCTGATGGCGCTGTTCATGCTCAAAACCCTGCTCCTGCCGCTGTTGTTCCTCTGGCTGCTGGTGCGCGGTTTCCGAGCGATCTGGGGCATTGATCTGCCCGCCTGGTGTGCCAGGAGCTGGGCAGGTGCGAGCGGGGGAACCGGGTAAACGTCCCGGGACACCAACAAAGAGAGTTATCATGGATATCCTGCAGCTGAAAATCACCCTGCTCGGCATTGAGCCGAAGATCTATCGTGTGGTACAGGTGCCCGCCACCATCACCCTGCGCAATCTTCACAAGGTCATTCAAAAAGTGATGCCCTGGGAGAATTCTCATCTTTACCAGTTCATCAAGGGAACCGCTGTCTATGCGCCGCGATCACGAGGTTCTTTGCCCTCCTGCGGACACAGCGATCGATCAGTGAAGCTGACCGACCTGCTGCCAAAGGCGCGACACAAACTGCTCTACGAATATGATTTCGGCGATGACTGGTGTCACGAAGTCTTATTGCAGAAGGTTCTTCCCGCCGCAGAAGGGGTGCGCTATCCGGTCTGTATCGATGGCAGGTTCGCTGCGCCGCCGGAAGACAGCGGCGGACCGCACGGCTATTGCGATCTGCTCGAAGAGCTGGACAATCCGCAACACCCGCGACACGACGAAGCCAGGAACTGGCTCGGAAAGGATTTCGATCCGGAGTTTTTTGATCTTGATCTGAGCAACCGCCAGTTGCGCCGCATCAAGGTTTAGCGCTTGGACTGAAGGGGCCGCTTGCGCAAAAGGAGAGCCATGAGCAGAACCCGCAACACGACTGACCAGGATCCGCAGGCAAAGGTCGCGCAGACGCGGCCTGCGGCTGCGGCCGGGCCTACGCCGATGACAACCAGTCTACCCGACAAGCCGCCCTGCTGAGGGCCGCGCAACTCCGTCGGTGGCGGAGTGATTACGGATCAGGTGCCGGGATTTTCCGGCTGGCTGGAAACCCCGGCCGGCCGGGTAGCGCGGATTGGCTGCCGGCTGTCGCGAACGGATCGACTCGGGGCCTGGAAGGCGCGCTGGGGGATCGGCCGGATGAGCTACATTGTCCCGGCGGGGCTCTACGCCGTCGGGACGCCCGACGAAAATTCACCGGTCGTGGTCACCGCCAACTACAAGATGACCTTTGACCGCGTGCGCAGCGCCCTGGCGGCGTGCTCTCTGTGGTTGCTGGTGCTGGAGACCTACGGCATCAACGTCTGGTGTGCCGCCGGCAAGGGGACCTTCGGTACCGAGGAGCTGGTGCGCCGCATAGAATCCTCCGGGCTCGCCCGGGTGGTCAATCACCGTCGTCTGCTCCTGCCGATTCTCGGCGCGCCGGGGGTTGCCGCCCACCTGGTCACACAGCGCTGCGGCTTTGCCGTTACCTATGCAGCCATCCAGGCTGACGATCTGCCCGCTTTCCTTGCCAACGGCATGATCACCACCGCGGCCATGCGCGAGCTGCGTTTTCCCTTCTACGACCGCCTCGTGCTGATTCCCGTCGAGGTGGTACTGGAGCTGAAGACCCTCATCACCACCGCGATTTGTGTGGTTCTGGCCTTCGCCCTGGCGGGACATTTTGCGGCCGGAGTGACCGCCCTCGGTGCCTACCTCGGTGCAGCGCTGTGTGGTCTTGTCCTGGCGCCGCTGCTGCTGCCGTGGCTGCCAAGCCGCAGCTTTGCCGTCAAAGGGGCGGCGGTCGGTCTGCTCTGGGCCCTTGTCTGTTACCTGCTGAGCGGCGCCAGCTGGTCTGCGTCAACGACACTCGCCGCATTTCTCCTGTTGCCGGCGGTGAGTGCCTTTCACAGCCTCAACTTTACCGGCTGTTCCACCTACACCTCACGCTCCGGCGTCAAAAAGGAATTGCGGATCGGATTACCACTCATGTTTATCGCCGTCGTCGCAGGGTGCCTTCTGTTGGCAATGAATCTCCTGCCAGGAGGCTAAGGAAGGGGTATGAACGGATTTCGTTACCTGAAGAATGTTGCCACCCTGACTCTTGACCGGCCCGCCTGCACCGGCTGTGGGCGCTGTGTTGACGTCTGTCCGCACCATGTCTTCGTCATCAGCAAAAAAGCCATGATCACTGATCGGGATGCCTGCATGGAATGCGGCGCCTGCGCTCGCAACTGTCCCGTCAACGCGATCAGCGTCGCGGCCGGCGTCGGCTGTGCGATCGGTCTGTTCAACGAATGGCTGCAGGAGCGCAAGCTGGGCAAGCGCAGCTGTTGCTGAAGCGGCAGCAGCAGCTGCCACAGGAACTCCTGCTAATGCCGGGTAACAGAGGAACCGGTCCGCTCCAGCCACTTTTTCAGCATTTCGATCACTCGGCTCGCCTCGCTCACGGTCAACTGATGCAGGCTGTCCCTGCCGGTAGCATGGGCGACGTAGGCCTGCAGGGCGCTGTCGTCACCGTGGCGGATGACACCGGCATCCGCCAGCTTGTGCCAGAGAACATGGATCAGGCCGCGCTGGCCGAAAGAAGCGGGGCGCCACCCCTTGGCGCGAAAAAGGTCGATCAGGTCGGCCGCCTGGCGCGGGGTGAGATCGGCAGCAGAGTCCAGATGGTAACGATCCCACAGAATGCCGCGATAGGTGTCATCATCGAGCCCGAGATCCTTCTTGGCGATATGGATTTTGGCAAGATCACTGCGACTCGGCATCGACGTCCTCCTTGCCCATCAGGAATAAGACGGCGTCGGGTAGCCCGATTTGCGGCAGCTGATCAGATCATAGGGCCAGAGAACATGCTTGCCGTTGACCTCGATGATCACGGAATCTTCCGTGCAGCCGATGAAACTGCCGCGGACCTCTTCACGCCCGGTATCGAAGGTCAGGGCCGTGCCCGGCCTGGTCTCGCTGCAGAGTTTTGCAAATTCGCTGTCTGTCATGACATCTCCTTTCCCCACGGTAAGAGAAGAGTGCGTATCCTGTTCAATTATAACATGCACTGGCGCACCCCTGCCTGCGCTCCGCAGGCAACGCTTCCGGGTTGTTCCGGGGATCGCCGGAACTGTGGCACCGCAGCGAAAAAAAACGCCACAGGGGGACAGAATGTCTTATCATGACGTCGATTGGCCCTGGCCTCAGGGCACAGGACAATCCATCCACCACGAGCCAGAGCAGGACAGACCATGAATAAACGTACCTCCCTCGAATTTCCCTGCCCTGCGGATCTCTGGCTGCAGGTTGACGCCTGGGCAGCAGAAACCGGCTTTGTCCTGAAACAACAGGAGGACAACCGCCGGGTCTACCGCAAGGGACATCCGCTGCTGATGGCGCCGGCCTGGGTGGAGATGCGCCGCAGCGGTAAAGGGGTCATCCTCGAAGCCTGGGTTTCCGCCGACATGTTCCTGGTTCTCAGTATGCTGGCGGGGAAAAAGGCCGAAACAGGAATCGAGTCGGGCGGACTGACGGCCGCGCTGCCGCGCCGGCGCGCCCGCACTGCGGTCAACCGCCTGCTCCAACGCTTCGGCCAGAAGCCGGTCAGCTGAAAAAGGCGCAGTCTGAGGTCCGGCGTCTGGTTGCGCAGGGAACTCCCGCGCAGGCGTTGCTGGACTGGGTGTATGTACTCGGCAGGTCAACAGTCAGGTTACAACGACGGAGATTGATACTGTGGCGATCAGGCAGTTGCTTGGTTCCCTGAAGGTCGTCAGGCTCTTCCGGGAAGCGGCAATACCCAGCTCCCCTGCCCCGACGCAGGTCGCGCCAGAACCGTCCGCCTGGGTCGGTTATCACCACTACCAGACGGATGCGGTCGTCGGTCAGTACTGCGACGCCCACTACGGTCCCGAGCGCTGCGGTGTGTCCAACTTCTCCGCCCGGCTGGTACAACAGTGCCTGGTCGGCCATAGCGGTCAGCCACGGCGACGCGCCCTCGATCTCGGCTGCGCTGTCGGTCGCAGCAGCTTTGAGCTGGCACGCCACTTCGAGCGGGTCTGCGCCGTCGACCTTTCCCCCCGCTTCATCGCCAGCGCGCGCCGGCTGCAGCAGCGTGGCCGCCTTGCCTACCAGCTGTGCGAAGAGGGCGAACTGGTCTCCGACCAGCTGGTCCGCCTGGCAGATCTGGGGCTGGAGAAGCATGCCGAGCGGGTCGATTTTATCCAGCGCAACGTCCTTCATCTCGATGATACCTTTTGCGATTTCGACCTGGTCCTGCTTGCCAACCTGATCGATCGCCTGCCCCGGCCACGCCGGTTTCTTGCCGGGCTTCATCAGCGCCTGGTGACCGGTGGCACCCTCGCCATTGCCTCCCCCTATAACTGGCTGGAAGAGTTCACACCCCGCAAGCGGTGGCTCGGTGGCCGCTGCCGTGCCGGTGCCCCCCTGACCAGCCTGCAGGCAATGACCAGGGTCCTTGCCCGGCACTTCGAGCTCATTGGCGATCCCCAGGACATGCCATTTGTCATCCGCGAAAACGCGCGCAAGTATCAGTATTATGTTGTGCAGCTCACCCTGTGGCGAAGAACCGGCCACTGATCCTCCCGGTCACTGTCGGTAACCCCGCTTCACGCTGGCTGCAAACCGGCACCCGCCATCAAAAATCTTCGTCGCCCGATTGACACGACCAATACGGATTGGTTAGATTGACGGACTGACCAGTCAGTCCTGCTTTCTTTTGCAATGGCTCTCATCATGAAAATCAAACGTGTTCATAAATCGGCGCACGAACGCGAGGATGAAATCCTCACCGCCGCCACCCGGGTGTTTGCCGAGCGCGGCTACCAGGTTGCTGATATGCAGGCCATCGCTGAACTGGCCGGAGTCGGTAAAGGAACACTGTACCGATATTTCCCCAGCAAGGAGAGTCTCTTTATCTCGGCTCTGCAGCGCCAGCTCGACGGGCTCAAGACCGTCGCTGAGCGCGCGCGCAACGCGCAGGCCGACCCCCTCGAACAACTGCGCGCAGTGATGCTCGCCTACCTCGAGTATTTCGCCGCCAACCCGGAGTTCGTCGAACTGCTGGTCCAGGAGCGGGCGGAATTCCGCAACCAGGTGGCGTCACTCTATTTTGTCCGGGCGCAGGAGAGCCGGCCGTACTGGCTCGAAATGTTCAGAGAGATCAAGGCCGCCTACCCGGTGCGCGACCTGGATGAGGGAGACATGATGGACGTCTGCGCCGAACTGGTCCACAGTGCTGCCGTTTCCAACAACTCTCCCCTCTCGAAGAAGCTGCCAAAGCGGCAGCTGGAGATCATATTCGAGATTTACACCCGTGGCATTATGGCGCGGGGGGGCGGGTAAAGGACTGCAGCCATCCCGATGCTCATCACCCAAAAACGCAATCACAATCTGTCACCTACTAAAAGACATTTTCATCAGACCGGAGAATCCCAGTATGCAAAGCCGTCTGCTCCACTCAGGCCACCGTCCTCTCATGCGGGCTCTTGTTTTTTTGCTTGCGATCACCCTGGCCGCCTGCAGCCAGAATGATTCCGGCGAGGGACAATCCCCTCAGGAGCGGCCTCCGGCACCGGTTACGGTGGTTGAAGTGCGGCCGGAAGCGGCGACCTATTACGGCGAATACGCCGGCCGGGTTTTTGGTTCGCGTGAAGTGGAGATCCGCGCACAGGTGTCCGGCATTCTGCAGGAACGGCGCTATAACGAAGGAGATCCTGTTGCCGCGGGACAAACCCTGTTCCTCATCGATCCGGAACCTTACCGTCTTGACCTGCGGGCCGCCGCGGCGGAGCTGACCGACGCACGTGCGCTGCTGACCCACGCCGAGCGGGAATGGCAGCGGGTTGCGGCCCTGTATCAAAACAACGCGGTCAGTACGCGTGAGCGTGATCAGGCGGAAACCGCCCGGCTGACCGCTGAGGCCCGGCTCAACCAGGCGCAGGTGCGCCGTGACGACGCCGAGCGCAACCTGCGCTACACCCGGGTTGAATCACCGATTGCCGGGATCGCCGGGATTGAGGAACATTCCGAAGGCAACCTGATCAGCGCTGCGGCCCTGTTGACCAATGTGATCCAGACGGACCCGGTGCATATCCACTTTTCCCTGCCGGAGAACGACGCACAGATCCAGCGTGACGCGCTGCAACAGGCCGGCAGCAGTCCGGCGACCACAACTGCCTGGATCCGCCTGGCGGATGGCAGTGACTACGCCCATGCAGGAGAGGTGACCTTCAACGACAGCCGCATCAATCCGGCCACCGCGAGTATCGCGATGCGTGCCACCTTTGCCAATCCGGAGGGGCGCCTGGTCGCCGGTCAGTTCCTCCGGGTGCGCCTGGTCCTGCGCGAATTCGCCCAGGTTTTCCTGATCGCACCGGAGGCGGTCAGCGAAGGACCACAGGGTCCGCAGGTTTACCTGGTCCAGGAGACGACCGCAACAGCCCAGCAGGTCACCCTCGGTCCGGTCATCGACGGCCGGCAGGTGATCCTCGCCGGCCTTGAGCCCGGAGACCAGCTGGTCATCAACGGTCATGTCGCTCTCTCCGACGGCGCGGCAGTCGAGGTAACAAACAGTACCGCAGGAGACAACTAGGATGTTTCGCTTTTTTATTGACCGCCCTCTGTTTGCTTCGGTCATTTCCATTATCATCATCCTTGCCGGCGCGGTTTCTCTGCGCGTGCTCCCGATCGAGCAGTACCCCGATGTCGTGCCGCCCCAGGTGGTGGTTATGACCCAATACCCCGGCGCCAGTGCCGAAGTTGTCGCCGCTTCGGTGGCCGCACCGCTGGAGCAGGAGATCAACGGGGTCGACGACATGATCTACATGGAGTCAACCAGTACCGACTCCGGCAGCCTGCGCATCACGGTGTCCTTTGCCATGGGAACCGACCCCGATCAGGCAACGATCAATGTCAACAACCGTGTACAGGCTGCGATCGCGCGTCTGCCCCAGAGCGTGCGCGACCAGGGCGTGCGGATCCAGTCACAATCCACCAGCATCCTCATGGTCCTCGTGCTCTCCTCCCCCGACGACAGCATCAGTACGCTGAACATCAGCAACTACGCCCTCCTCAACGTTCTTGACGAACTGGTGCGTCTGAAAGGGGTCGGCAACGCTTCCCTGTTCGGCGCGCAGGATTATTCCATGCGCATCTGGCTGGACCCGGGGAAACTTGCCCAACACCACCTCACTCCCGCCGATGTGGCGGCGGCCATCCGCGAGCAGAATGTGCAGTATGCCGCCGGCCGCTTCGGTGCCGAGCCTTCTCCCGCGGGCCAGGCGTTTACCTTCGCGGCTACCACCAACAGCCAGCTCACTACGCCGGAAGAGTTTGCCGCGATCATCCTGCAGCCTGAAGATCATGGCTATTTGCGCCTCGGCGATGTGTCACGCATTGAGCTGGGACCGCAGAATTATGATTTTTCGGCCACCTACAATGGCCAGGGTGCGGTTCCCCTGGGGATCTACCTGCAGCCAGGGGCCAACGCGCTGGAAACCGCCGCGGCGGTGCGTGCCGCCATGGCGGAGATGGCAGAACGCTTCCCTGCCGGTCTGGACTACAGGGTGGCCTACGACACCACGGAATTCATCGAAATTTCCGTGCGTGAGGTGATCATCACCCTGCTCATTGCCGTGGTCCTGGTGGTTCTGGTCACCTTCATTTTCCTGCAGCACCTGCGGGCGACCTTCATTCCCGTGGCAGCGATTCCAGTATCCCTGATCGGCACCTTCGCCGGGATGCAGGCCATGGGCTTCTCGATCAACATGCTGACGCTGTTCGGGCTGGTCCTGGCGATCGGTATCGTTGTGGACAACGCCATTATCGTCATGGAGAACGTCGATCGGCTGATTGTCGAAGAAAAGATGAAGCCGCGCGACGCTGCGGTCGCCACCATGCAACAGGTCTCCGGTGCGGTGGTCTCCTCGACCCTGGTGCTGGTCGCGGTATTTGCCCCGGTCGCATTTCTGGGCGGGTTGAGTGGTGAACTCTACCGCCAGTTTGCCATCACCATCGCAGTGTCGGTGGTGGTTTCCGGCGTTGTCGCGCTGACACTGACCCCGGCCATGTGCGCGCTGCTGTTGAAAAAACAGAAACTCACCGTGACCAAACCCTTTCAGATTTTCAATCGCGGCTTTGACTTTGCCACGCGGGTCTTCGTTGCTACGGTGAGCTGGCTGATGCGCCACGCCGTTATCGGCATACTGCTGTTTGTCCTGATCTGCGGCGCCACCCTCTGGATCCTGAATCTTCTGCCGGCAAGCCTGGTGCCCCAGGAAGACCAGGGGATCGCCATGACAGTCGCCCAGCTGCCCCCGGTTTCGGCACTCAACCGCAGTGAAGATGTCCGCGACGAATTGTCGCGGCGCATTACCGCCCTGGAAGAGGTGGAAGCGTTCACCTCCTTTGCCGGCTATGACATCATCGCCGGCGCCCTGCGCACCAACGCCATGGCCGGGTTTATCAACCTGGAGGACTGGGACAAGCGCACCGGCAAAGGACAGAGCGCCAGTGCTATTGCCGGGAAGATCATGGGCATGGGGATGGGAATCCAGGAGGCGAATGTTTTTGTTTTCGTGCCCCCGCCGATCCAGGGCCTGTCTTTAACCGGCGGCGTCGATGGCTATCTCCAGGTGCGCGAAGGAGCGACAACTGAGCGCATCGCACAACTCGCCCAGCAGGTGACGGCTGCCGCCAATGACCGGCCGGAACTGATGAATGTCCGCTCGACCCTGAACACCGGAATTCCGCGCTACCTGATCGAAGTCGACCGGGAAAAAGCGAAAGCGACAGGGGTGTCCCTCGACAGCATTTTTACCACCCTGCGGAGCACCCTGGGATCAATGTATGTGAACGATTTTTCTTACCAGGGGCGGCTGTGGCAGGTCAACCTGCAGGCGGAAGGGGAATACCGGACGAAGCCGGAGGACCTGAACCGGATCATGGTACGTTCCGATTCCGGGGACATGGTCCCGGTGAGCTCCCTGGTCACCCTCGAACGGATCAGCGGTGCCGATATTATCAACCGTTTCAATATGTACCCCGCCGCCCGCCTGATGGCCGATCCGGCCCCCGGCTTTACCACTGGCCAGGCCAAGCAGGCCATTGAGGCGATCGTCGCCGCACAGCAGAGTAATGCGGATATGCGCATCGGCTGGATCGGTGAGGCCTACCAGCTCGATGCCGCAGCCGGCTCGGGTGCGGCGGCTTTCGGCCTGGGAATGCTGATGGTGTTCCTGATCCTGGTCGCCCAGTATGAACGCCTGACCCTGCCCCTCGCGGTTGCCACCGCCGTGCCCTTCGGCGTTCTCGGGGCCGCGGTGTCCACCTATCTGCGCGGCTTTCCCAATGATGTCTACTTTCAGGTCGGCCTGCTCGTGCTGATCGGACTGGCGGCAAAAAACGCCATTCTCATCGTCGAGTTTGCCGCCCAGAACCGCAAACAGGGAATGACCTCGACGGACGCGGCCATTGCCGCTGCCCGCCAGCGTTTTCGCGCGATCATCATGACTGCGATGACCTTCATCGTCGGCACCATTCCGCTGGTCTTCGCCAGTGGCGCGGGAGCCGTCAGCCGGCAGGAAATCGGTACCGTTGTGGTCGGCGGCATGATCGCCGCCAGCAGCCTGGCGCTGATGTTTGTTCCTTTGGCCTACAAGCTGCTGGAAGATATTGCCTCCTGGTTCAAACAGCGCAAAGGAGATGCTTGACTATGCGTAACCTCATCGTCCTGACGACCACCCTGCTGCTGCTTGGCGGCTGTACTCTCGGTCCCGACTACCAGCGCCAGGAGCTGGATCTGCCTGAACACTGGCCGGCAGCGGTAGCAACGGCACCCGGCCGCGCCGCAGAGACCCGGTGGTGGCAGGAATTTGACGACCCGTTCCTCAACCGGCTGGTCGAACGGGCCCTCGACGACAATCTCAACCTGCAGCTGCAACTGCAACGGATCGCCGACGCCCGCGCCCAGCTCGGCCTGCAGACGGCCAACCGCTGGCCGTTGCTGAGCGCCCAGGCCGAGGCCTCACGCCAGCGCCAGTCAACGGCGTTTTCAACGCCGGGGAACAACCCGTACAACAGCTTCTCCCTGGCCGCCGTGCTGAGCTACGAAGTTGATCTGTGGGGCCGGATCGAGCGCCAGCGTGAAGCGGCCGAGGCATCCCTGGCCGCATCCGTTCATGGCACCGAAGCGGTGCGCCTGGCTCTGGTCACCGACCTCGTCACCGGCTACATCAACCTGCGCAGTATTGCCCAGCAGCAGGACGTACTCAACCAAACGGTCAGGTCACGGCAACAGACCCTCGATCTCGAAATTCTGCGCCAGGAGCAGGGGGCCAACAATCCCCTCAGCCTGCGCCAGGCCGAAGCGGCCCTCGAGGCGTCGCGGGCCCGGCTCCCGCAACTGGAACAGCAGTTTCAGCTCTATGCCAGTGCTCTGGCGGTCCTGGCCGGTTTTTCGCCGCGCGAGCTGCTGGCGGAATTCGATTTCGGCGCACGCCGGCTGGAGGACCTCACCTTGCCGGCCGCGCTCCCTGACACCCTCCCATCGGAGCTGCTCCAGCGCCGCCCCGACCTGCAGGCCGCTGAAGCGGCACTGATCGCCGCCAACGCCCGGGTCGGTGTCGCCATGGCGGAGCGCTGGCCAAGTCTCAACCTGCACGGACTGATCGGCAGCGCTGCTCCCGAAGTCGACGACCTGTTCAGCGGTTCGTCCCGCATCTGGACTCTCGCCGGCGGGCTGGCCGGTCCCCTGTTCGATTTCGGCAGGAGCAGGGCGCGCATCGAGAGCGCCCAGGCGCTCCTCGAACAGGCACAGACCACCTATGAATTGGCCGTTGTCGGCGCCTTTCGCGATGTTCGTGATGCCCTGACCCTGCACCAGGGCGCCGAGCAGCGCATGCAGGCCCTGCAGCGCCAGCGTCAGGCCGTGGCACGGGCCGGCGAACTGGCTGCCTTCCAGTACGAGTATGGCGCGATTGGCTTCTATGAACTGCTGGCGATCCAGCGCGACCTGCTCGATACCGACCTGCTGGTCACCGACGCCCTGCGTGATCAGCTCATCGCCCGGGCAACCCTGTTCAAAGCTCTGGGGGGAAATTTTTAACGGCAGTCCGCCGCGGTGAAGAGTCCGCTTACCGTCACCCCTGGCAGAGCCAGCGGTGCAGAATCGCAAACAGTTCGTCGGGACAGATCGGCTTGGCAATATGTTCGTTCATCCCTGCGTCGAGGCAGGCATGGCGATCTTCGACAAAAGCGCTGGCGGTCATGGCCAGGATCGGCGTCGCGGCGTAACCGGGCAGCGCACGGATTGCCCGGGTGGCATCGATGCCGCTTAAATGCGGCATCTGCACATCCATAAGGATCAGATCATAGGTTCTTTGCCGGGCCATGGCCACGGCCTGCAGACCATCTTCGGCCTGATCCGCGACCAGGCCGACATCAGCGAGCAGATCGCCGGCGATCTCACGGTTCACCGGCTCGTCCTCCACCAGGAGCAGGCGCACCCTGCCGCCCAGGGCGCGCAGGGCCTCTTCCACCGCAACGGTGTCCGGCAGCGTTGCCGGCGGCGTGGCGACCGCCACCCTTGAGGTCCGAACCGTACACCAGAAGGTGCTTCCCTCCCCCTCCCGGCTCTGCACGCCAACTGTCCCGCCCATCAACTCCACCAGGCTCTTACTGATCACCAGCCCGAGTCCGCTACCGCCATACTTGCGGGCAATCGAATCATCGGTCTGCTCGAAGGCACTGAAGAGCTTTGCCTGTTCCGCTGCGGCTATGCCGATGCCGGTGTCCTCCACCGCAAACCGCAACACCACCTCGGTGCCGCTGTCAGCGAACAGCTCGACCCGCAGCGTCACGCTCCCCCGCACGGTAAACTTGATAGCGTTGCCGATAAAATTGAGCAGCACCTGGCGCAGCCGGAACGGGTCTCCCAGCAGCTCCAGCTGAGCGAGGGCGGCAGGCAGCTCGACGCGCAGCTCAAGCCCCTTGGCACGGGCACTCTCTTCGGTCAGCAGGAGCAGATCGTCAATCACCCCGGCAAGCCGGAACGGCGTCTGTTCAAGGGACAGGCTCTGCGCCTCGATCTTGGAAAGATCGAGGATATCGTTGATGACCCCGAGCAGATGATTGGACGCCCGGACGATCTTGCCAAGCTGGTCCGCAAGCTTCGGTTCCACGGCGCGGCGCAGGGCGAGGCTGGACATTCCGATAATGGCATTCATCGGGGTGCGCAGCTCATGACTCATATTGGCGAGAAAGGCGCTCTTGGCGCGGCTCGCGGCAATCGCCGCATCCTTGGCCTCGCGTAGTGCCGCGGCCTGGGCGCGCTCATCACTGATATCTTTGAGCAGAGCGACCACCCCCAGGGTCACGTTGTCGGGCCGAATAGCGCGCGCCGACAGCCGTGCCCAGAACAGGCTGCCATCCCTGCGGCGAAACTGCCGTTCAGCGACGTAGGTGTTGCCGCTTCTGATCTCTTCATAAAAGGTTGAACTGGCCTCTACCCACGCCGCCAAATCGGCTTCCAGCAGAATTGCCGAGCGGCCGACCAGCTCACCGTCCGGGTAGCCGGTCATTTCCTCCAGCCACTGGTTGACGCGGACGATGATACCGTCGCTGACCAGGAGAATACCGTTGCTGGCGGTATCGAAGATCGCCTGCAGTTCGGCGTTGGCGGTGCTTAAGGACTCCGTCATCGCCGTCAGATCGGCGGTGCGCCCGGCGACCTTCTGTTCAAGACCTTCGTTGACCAGCCTGATTTCCCGGAAAGAGTCCACCAGCGCTTCGCTGAGGTTCTGAAAGTTGTCGCTCAAAAGATTCAGCTCGCGGACCTGGCTGCGCGGCCAGGTCGGCATCCGGCCCGCCGCGATGGTGTCGGGCAGGTCCAGGGTCAGGGCACTCAAGCGGGTGAGGCTGCGGGTAAAGTGGCGCGACAACAGGGTCGAAGCGATGATCGAGAGGAACAGCATCGCCCAGATGTTCAGCAGTGTCCTGATGCTCTCGCTCATCAATGTGCCCAGGTAGGGCCACATGGCGACTTCGGCGGTAATCGTCCAGGGGATGTCATCGCTGACGGTCAGGGTTTTGGCAAAATAGGAGTGGGGCCAGCGTCCCATATAACTGACGTTGGGCACCGCCGCCGGCATCATATGGACAACCCCGCCGGGATAGACCCGCTGGACAATGAAACTCTCCCGGTCTGCGATCTGCACCGCTTCCCGTCCGGATGGAATTTCGACAATCGCGTTGCCGCGTGAATCGCTGACCCGGACGGTGCTCGCGCCAAAAATCCGGGCCTCGTAGGTCGCATCAAAGACCTGCAGGGTATTGCCAATCAGGTCATGAAAGCGGGTCAGATCGATGGTGCCGATAGCGAAGCCGCGCAGCTCTTCGGCAACCATGATCGGCGCGGCAATCACGATAATCGGCTGCGGCTCGCCGATCGTGCCAACCCGCAGATTGCTAATGACGGCCCTGCCGGTGCGGCGGACTTTCTCGAGGTAGGGCCGCGATGAAAAGTCGCGCCCGAGCGTCGGCTGTCCGCGTTCGTCGATCGCTGGCGAGAAGGCCAGCGTGGTTCCCTGCGCATCGAGTATGCCGGCGCGCAGCAGCAGCGCATTGGAACGGTGTATCGCGGCGACGGAGGCCTGCACGATGGCAGGATCGGCAGTCAACGGATCGCCGACCTGCGCCGCCAGGGCGGTCACGGTGCCACGGTATTCGTCGAGCCAGGAGGCCAGCAGGTTCCGGATGCCGTGGACGGAGCGTTCCATGTCCGCGGCGATGACCTCTTCGCTGCGCGTGACCTCCGCACGTGATTCAAGGAACAGGTAGGTGACCATCGGCGCCATGAGGACCGCGACCATGGCGACAAAGATCAGTTCACGACTCGCGACCGTTCCTTTTTTTTGCTTGTTGTCGCCCCAGGGGACCAACCGCACAAGGTAGATGACAAGCATGGCCAGGGCGACGTTACAGATACCGTTGACCGACTGTTTGAGGGCGATCAGCACCACCTGCTGCGTCTCCAGCGCCATCACCCCGCCGTAAAACAGCAGGACCAGCGGCATGCCGATGAGGATCCAGTAGATGGCATCGAACTGGATCAGGTTCCCCGGCCAGCGGCGCATGGTGAGCAGCAGAAAGAGCGCTTCGCAGAAGAAGATGATGATGGCCCAGGGATGATTCCAGAGCAGGTAGGAACAGCTCGCCGCCGCCAGGGCCACAATCAGAGCGGCAGGCGGCCGCAGCCAGACAATGGCGAAGACGACAAAGATCGAACCGAACAGGACGTCAACATTGTAGAACAGCGACAGGTTGACATAGTTGCCGAGAAAACCTGCGGCGGCCAGCAGCAATGGCAGGAGCCAGGCACGCAACGAGCGCTGCAAGGCTGGAGAAGACGACATGCGTGGAATCCTTTCGGCGAAATGCCAGGCATGTCATGAGGAACGGCTGTCACTCCTGGCAACCCGGCTGTCTTCACAGCAAACAGTGAAGACCCGCGGCTTTCCGTCCCTGCCTCACGGCAGGTTTGGCTTTAGCATTCTGGTGCGATGGTCGCGGCAAAGGCCTATCCATCACGATATACCGCAAATTATCTCAAAAATTCCGGAATGTAAACCATATAGGTTTTGATGGATGGAATGACGATCATTCGTTAATGGGCGAGGCAAAGGTCACCTGCCGCCGCGCGCCGGCCTGCTTGCCCGGTGATTGCCCGGTTGCCAGAGCCCCGATCCGGGTGTACAATCCCAATGTAACAGAATCGTTACATGGAGGTCTGCCGTGCTGCCGTCGCCCGATCTGCTCGAAGCCATTTTCAAGCATATGAACGAGGGGGTTATCTTTCTCGATAACCGTCACGTCATCCGCATCTGCAACCCGGCAGCGGAAAAAATCCGCAAGGTCACCGCCAGCCAGATCATTGGACGATCGATCTTCGATATTCATCCCCGCCGGGCACATCCGCAGATCAGTGAACTGCTGGCCAATCTGCAGTCGTCCCACCTCCCGTTCAGCCACCGGGTCATCCAGGCCCAGGGGCGCTATTTTGACAACTCCTATTCCTCCATTCGTGATGTACAAGGGGATTTTCTCGGCACCCTGCTGGTCAGTCGCGATATCACCGAACAGCGGCGCCTGGCCGATGAGGTGAGCCAGCTCAAGGACGTGCTCGCCGCGCGCGAGAAGGAACCGCCGCTGATCGTCGACAGCCCGGTGATGCGCCGTGTGCTGGAAAGTCTCGAAGCGGTGGCACCACTGGAATCGACGGTTCTTATCAGCGGCGAAAGCGGCACCGGCAAGGAATGTTTTGTCGACCTGATTCACAAGCTGAGTCAGCGCCGTGACGGGCCACTGGTCAAGGTCAACTGTGGCGCCATTCCCGAGAATCTGGTCGAGTCACAGCTCTTCGGACACGTCAAGGGGGCTTTTACCGGGGCTCATGCGGATCACAAGGGGAAATTCATGGCCGCCGATGGCGGCACCCTGTTTCTCGACGAGATCGGTGAACTGCCGCTGGCGGCACAGGTGAAGCTGTTGCGGGTTATCCAGGATCGGCTGGTCCAGCCCGTCGGCGGCCATCAGGAGCTGAAGGTCGATGCGCGCATCGTGGTCGCGACCAACATCGATCTGGGCCAGGCCGTTGCAAACGGGCGCTTCCGCGAGGATCTCTTCTATCGTCTGAACGTCATCGCGCTGGAGATTCCACCCCTGCGCCAGCGCCCCGAGGATGTCATTCCGCTGGCCGAGGCCTTTCTGAAGTTTTTCGCCCGCAAGATGAAAAAACCCCTTCCCGTCCTCTCTGCGGCGGTGCGCGAACTGCTTCTGGGGCACCCTCTGCCCGGCAATGTCCGCCAGCTCAAACATGCCATGGAACGGGCCGTCGCCCTGGGACGGGGGGACAAAATCCTCCCCGGTGACCTGCCTGCTGATTTTGTCACCCTGGCAAAGGGCAGCACGCCGCCCCTGTCTTTCGGCCAGGGGCCGCTCAAAGAGATCATGGCACGCTGTGAGCGCGAAATCATCCTGCAGGCACTGAACAGCAACGCCGGCAAACGCATCCCCACCGCCAAAGCCCTCGGCATTACCCGGAAAACCCTCTGGGAAAAGATGCAGCGCCACCAGATCGACAGCGACGTTACCGAAACGGAACATTTTTCCTGAGTTGTCACCCTGCCGTAACCTTTTTGCGCAAAAATCATTTCAAATCACCGTTCTACTTCCTGTCCAGCTGTTTTTCATAAAAAAAACACCTTTTATTCCAGCCCATTAGCGACATCCCCCGAAACATTGGTATGGTTTGTGGAGATACGAATGCCAGGACCCGGCGCCAGCGCGTCCTGGCGACCCCGGCACAACCTGGCGGCCCCCTGAACCCGTTCCGGATTCCCATGACAAAGGAGTACGTATGTCGAGAACCAGCCTGTTCATTACTGTCCTGCTGCTGAGCGGCCTGTCCGGCGGTGTGGTTGCTGCGCAGGATCCTGCCGCGGCGCAACGCGGTGCCAATCTGTACCTGGGGGTGACGGCATTCAGCAACGGTGGCGCTCCCTGCCTGGCCTGCCATGCTCACAGCGGCAGCGGCCTGGAACAGTCCTCCGGCTACGGGCCGGATCTCAGTGGTCTGTATGAGCAATACGGCGGCGCAGGCGTCCAGGGCGTTCTGGAATTCCTGCAGTTTCCGAGCATGGAGGCCTTGTACCGGGACCGTCCGCTGACGGAGCAGGAAATCGCTGACCTCACGGCATTTTTCGGCCGAACCGGCGCAGCCGAAGCCGGCGGATCTGATCGCCTCTTCTCCCGGGTGGCGGGCAGCCTGGTCATTGTCGCCGGGCTCACCCTGGTGGCGGCCAGGCGGCGCCGACAGCCGGGGGCGCGCCAGGCGTTGATCGATCGGCAACGACAAACTCTCAACAAAGGTGGGCAATCATGAGCTGGATCAAGGATATCATCGACCCGAAAGCGCGTCAGTGGGAGGAGTTTTATCGCAACCGCAGCCAGTCGGACAAGGTTGTGCGCAGTACCCACGGCGTCAACTGTACCGGCAGCTGTTCCTGGAATGTCCATGTCAAGGATGGCATCGTCGGCTGGGAGCTGCAGGCGACCGACTACCCCGCCCTGGAGGACGGCATTCCACCCTATGAACCGCGTGGCTGCCAGCGCGGCATCTCCTTCTCCTGGTATCTGTACAGTCCGCTGCGCATCAAGTACCCCTACCTGCGCGGCACCCTCGCCGACCTGTGGCGTGCCGCGCGCGCGGAGCACAGTGACCCGGTCGCGGCCTGGACCGCCATTGTCGAGGACGAGAGCAAACGCCGCAGCTACCAGCAAGCCCGCGGCAAGGGGGGCTTTCGGCGTGCGAGCTGGGAGGAGGTGGAAGAGATCATCTGCGCCTCGACCATCTATACGATCAAAAAGTACGGGGCCGACCGCCTCGTCGGTTTTTCCCCCATTCCGGCGATGTCAATGCTGAGTTTCGCCGGCGGGTCACGCTTCATGCAGCTGCTCGGCGGCGCGAACCTGAGTTTTTACGACTGGTACTGTGATCTGCCCAATGCTTCGCCGGAGATCTGGGGGGAGCAGACCGATGTGGCGGAAAGCGCCGACTGGTACAACAGCAAGTTCATTGCCGTGATGGGCTCCAACCCGGGCATGACCCGCACACCGGATGTTCATTATCTCACCGAGGCACGCCATAACGGCAGCAAGGTAACGGTGCTGTCACCCGACTTCAGCATGTCGACAAAATTCGCCGACCAGTGGATTCCTCTTCATGCCGGGCAGGACGGCGCTTTCTGGATGGCGGTCAACCACGTCATCCTGAGCGAATTTCACCACCGCGCCAGGACCCCGTATTTCATCGACTATCTCAAAAGCTACAGCGACTGTCCGTTCCTGATCCGCCTGGATCCGCACAACGACGGCTACAAACCGGGACGGATGGCCACGGCGGCGCTGCTTGAGGACTACCGGCAGGAAGAGAATGCCGCCTTCAAATATCTCGTCTGGGATGAAGAAACCCAGCAGCCGCGCATGCCCCTGGGAACCCTGGGGTTCCGCTGGCAGCAGAAAAAGGGGGAGTGGAACCTGCAGATGAAGGACGGTGTTGACGGCACGGTGATCCATCCCGGGCTGTCACTGCTCGACCGGCACGACGAGGTCCTGGCGGTGAATTTCGATGATTTCGGCGCGGACGCCACGATCAGCCGCGGCGTGCCGGTGCGTTACCTGGAGACCCTTGATGGTCCCGTGCCGGTGACGACGGTCTTTGACCTGCTCATGGCCCAGTTCGGTGTCGCGCGTGGCCTGGCCGGTGACGACCCGGCCGGGTATAACGATGAGACCGGGGCCTACACCCCGGCCTGGCAGGAGAAGTTCACCGGTATCGACCGCGCCATGGTCATCCAGTTTGCCCGCGAATGGGCGGCTACGGCAGAGGGCACCGAAGGCAAATGCTCCATCATCATCGGCGCAGGCATCAATCACTGGTACCACGCCAACCTGATCTACCGGGCCGGTATTGTTGCCCTGATGCTGTGCGGCTGCGTCGGCAAGAACGGCGGCGGGCTCAATCACTACGTCGGCCAGGAGAAACTCGCGCCGATCGCGCCGTGGGCGACGATCATGGGGGCGCTGGACTGGTCCAAACCGCCGCGGTTTCAGAATGCGCCATCCTATCACTATGTCCACACCGATCAGTGGCGCTACGAGCGCACAGCGGATGAGATCAGGATTAATCCGTCCGCTGCCACCTCGCCGTTGACCAGTGGCCACACCATCGATCACCAGATCCGCGCAGTCCGCAACGGCTGGCTCCCCTTCTATCCGCAGTTCGACCGCAGCCCGGCGACCCTCATCGAGCAGGCCGAAGCGGCCGGGGCGACCAGCAACCAGGACATTATCGACTGGACCGTCAAGCAGTTGACCGACAAAAAGATGAAGTTTGCCGTCGAGGATCCCGATGCACCGGAAAACTGGCCGCGGCTGTGGATCATCTGGCGCGGTAACGCCCTGATGTCGAGCGCCAAGGGGCACGAGTATTTCCTCAAGCACTACCTCGGCACCCATACCAACCTGATCGCCCCGGAAACGGCGGAAGAATCGGTCAAGGACGTGGTCTGGCACAAGGAGGCGCCGGAGGGCAAGCTCGACCTGGTCGTTGATATCAACTTCCGCATGGACACCTCGGCGCTCTACTCGGACATCATTCTGCCGACCGCCACCTGGTATGAGAAGGATGATCTCAACAGCAGCGACATGCATTCCTTCATTCACCCCCTGCAGGCGGCGGTCCCGCCCTGCTGGGAGTCGCGCAGCGACTGGGATATTTTCAAGAACCTGGCCAAAAAGTTCAGTGAACTGGCACAGGTGCATTTTCCCGAACCGGTCCGCGACCTGGTGGCCGTGCCCCTGGGCCATGATACCCCGGCAGAAATGGCCCAGCCGACGGTCAAGGACTGGAGCAAGGGCGAGTGCGCGGCGATTCCGGGAAAGACCATGCCCAACCTGGTTGTTGTCGAGCGCGATTACCGCAACCTCTACAACCGTTTCATTTCCTACGGTCCGGCCCCGCGCAAAGACGGCATCGGCGTTCACGGCCTCACCTGGCCGATCGAGGAGTTTTACGACGAACTGGTGGCAACCCGACCGACGGTCAGCTGGGGAGGACAGACCTATCCCTCCTTAAGCGAAGCGAAGGATGCCGCCAACGTGATTCTCCACCTGGCGCCGGAGACCAACGGCGAGGTCGCCTACCGTGCCTTCCAGGCGGAGGAACTGAAAGTCGGTCTGCCGCTGCTCGACCTGGCGGAGAAAACCCGCGGCGTACGCACCTCCTTCGCCGACCTCGACCGCCAGCCGCGCCGCCTGCTGACCAGCCCCTGCTGGAGCGGCCTGACCAACGACGGGCGCGCCTACACCGCCTACAGTCTCAACGTCGAGCGCCTGGTTCCCTGGCGGACCCTGACCGGGCGGCAGCATTTCTATCTGGATCATGAAAGCTACCTCGCCTACGGCGAGCACCTGCCGAGCTACAAGCCGAAACCCGATCCCAGTGTCCTGCAGGACCTGGTGGTGACGGCGACGGCGAACCGGAGCATCATGCTCAACTATCTGACACCCCACGGCAAGTGGAGCATCCACAGCACCTACGGCGACAACCAGCGGATGCTGACCCTGTCACGCGGCTGCCACCCCTTCTGGCTCAATGATCAGGACGCGGCGGCGATTGGTGTCGTCGACAACGACTGGGTCGAGATCTACAACGACCATGGCGTGGTGGTGACCCGGGCGGTGGTCAGTTCGCGGCTGCCGCGGGGGATTTCCTTCCTCTACCACTCACCGGAACGCACCGTCGGGGTGCCGAAATCCCCCTTGCGCAACAACCGTCGCAGCGGCGGACACAACAGCCTCAACCGGATCAGGCTGAAACCGAACCTGATGATCGGCGGCTACGGACAGTTCAGTTACGGCTGGAACTACTGGGGGCCCACCGGCGCCAACCGCGACACCTTCATCCTCGTCCGCAAGCTCGAGGGGGAACCGCAATGGTAGCGCAAACGGATCCGCCGCAAAACGGTGCCGGCACAGGTTCCCCCCTGCCGCTCACAACATAAGGACAACGTCATGAAAATACGTGCGCAGATTTCTACCGTCTTTCATCTGGATAAATGCATCGGCTGTCATACCTGCAGCATCGCCTGCAAGAACCTCTGGACCGACCGCAAAGGGGTTGAGTACATGTGGTGGAACAATGTCGAAACCAAGCCGGGGACCGGCTATCCGACGCGCTGGGAAGACCAGCAGCACTATCGCGGCGGCTGGGAGCGGGTCGGGGCACAGCTGCAGCTGAAAAGCGGAGGCAGGTTCAGTCACCTGGCGCGGATCTTTCACAATCCCGACCTGCCCACCATGGACGACTACTACGAGCCCTTCACCTTCAAATACGATGAACTGACCAACGCCCCGGCCGGGGATGACCAGCCGACGGCGCGGCCGATCTCGATGATCAGCGGCAAGCCGATGAAGATCGAGGCAGGGCCCAACTGGGACGACGATCTGTCCGGTTCGAATATCTACGCGGCCAACGATCCCGGTGTCGTACAGCTGACCGACGAGGAACAGCGACAGCTCTTTGCCATCGAGAAGATGGTCTTCTTTCACCTGCCGCGTATCTGCAACCATTGTCTCAATGCCGCCTGTGTCGCCGGCTGTCCGTCCGGGGCGATCTACAAGCGCGGTGAAGACGGCATCGTGCTGATCAACCAGGACAGCTGTCGCGGCTGGCGGATGTGCGTGTCCGCCTGTCCCTACAAGAAAACCTATTATGGCTGGACCAGCGGCAAGTCGGAAAAATGCATTCTCTGCTATCCGCGCCAGGAGGCCGGAGAAGCCCCGGCCTGCTTTCATTCCTGCGTCGGCCGGATCCGCTATCTCGGGGTTCTGCTGTACGATGCCGACCGCATCGAGGAGGTGGCGGGGAGCGCCGACACCGACCTGGCCGCGGCCCAGCGCGGGCTGATTCTCGACCCCCATGATCCGCTGGTCTGCCGTCAGGCCGCCGCCGACGGGATCGCCGAGCAGACCCTCATCGCGGCACAGCAATCGCCGGTTTACAAATTCGTCAAGGAGTGGGGGCTGGCCCTGCCGCTGCACCCGGAATTCCGCACCCTGCCGATGCTTTTCTACGTGCCGCCGCTGCTGCCGGTCATCTCCAGCGACACGATCGACAAACAGAAGCCGGCAGACGACTTTTTCACCACCCTGGAAAATGCCCGCCTCCCCTTGCGTTACCTGGCCGGGCTCTTTTCCGGCGGCAACGAGGAGGAAGTCAAGGCGGTCTATCGCCGGCTCATTGCCGTGCGCCTGCAGCGGCGCCAGCTCAGTGTTGGTGACATGGAGAGTCACGAGATTGCCAAAGTGGTCGCAGCGGCCGGACTCACCCTGGAGCAGATCGAGGCGATCTACCGGATGACAACCCAGGCAAGCATCAAGGAGCGCATCCTGGTGCCACCGATGTTGCGTGAACAGGCAATTGAAGCCATGCGCGACCCTGAGCAGCACCGCGAGGAAATGGGCTTCGGCAGCCTTAAAGCGCCGCAAAGGAGGTGGTGATGATGACAACCGACCTGTCTGTCGACCGCCAGTTGTACCAGCATTTTGCGCACCTGTTTCACTATCCGGATGGCGCGACCGGCTCCGTCGCTGCGGCCTGCCGGGAGCTGTTACGCCCGTCCAGCCCGACAGCGGCCGACCAGCTGGAGGAATTCTCTGCCGCCATCACCGCCAGCGGCTCCCGGCGCCTGGAAGAACTCTATACCGCGACCTTCGAGCTGCAACCGCAGTGCTACCCTTATGTCGGCTATCAGCTCTGTGGTGAAAGCCAGCAGCGTATTTTCTTCCTGATGAAGCTCAACGAGATCTACCGCCAGGAGGATTTTCGCTCCGGCGGCGAGCTGCCCGACCACCTGGCTGAACTGCTGCGTTATCTCGGCACGACCCGCGACCCCCAGCGGCGTGACGAGATCGTTGACGATGCCCTGCTGCCGGCGGTTGACAAGCTGCTTGGCGCGCTTGCGCAGGAAGAGCATCCCTATCGCAGATTGCTCACCGCCTTGCGCCTGTTTCTGGGTGCCACGCGGGAAGAAAAAGGAGTCCTGTCATGATCGATCTGATCCTGTTTGCGGTGTTTCCCTATGTTGCCGTGACCCTCGCGCTGGCGGTGGGTGCCTACCGCTACCTTATTGACCGCTACTCCTGGTCCTCCCAGTCGTCGCAATTTCTCGAAAGCCGGGCCCTGTTCTGGGGCTCCGTTCCCTGGCACTACGCGATCCTGCTGATCCTGCTGGCGCACCTGCTTGCGGTTCTCTTGCCTGGGACCTGGGGGGCGCTGCTTGGCGCACCGGGCCGGCTGCTGCTGCTTGAAGCAACGGGCATCGCCCTTGGCCTGGTGACGGTTGTCGCGATACTGCTGCTGCTCGTGCGGCGGGTGAGCAACGACCGCCTCGGGGTGGTAACGACCAAGATTGACTGGGTTCTCCTTGCCCTGCTGCTGGTGCAGGTCGCCACGGGGGTCTGGATCGCCATAACCTTGCGCTGGGGCGGGGTCTGGTACCTTCACAGCATCACCCCCTGGCTGCGTTCGCTGGTCGTCTTCAGTCCCGCCGTCGACACCCTCGCGGCACTGCCGTTGATCGTCAAGCTGCATGCCGTCAATGCCTTTGTGCTGGTGGCGCTGTTCCCCTTCTCCCGCCTGGTGCACGTCGTCAGTGTGCCCGTGTTCTACCTGACCCGGCCATTCCAGCTGGTGATCAGTTATCGGCAACGGCAGCCATAGGCAAGTGCTGCCGTTCGGCGGCACCTCCTCTTGAGCCGCCCGTGGAGGTCTTTATGCAGAAGGTCGCAACCGCAACATCCCATCGAGTGCTGTTTCTCAATACCCTGGCATTCACCGTCTGTTTTGCGGCCTGGATGTTCAACGGGGTGCTGGTGACCTTTCTGGCGGATAACCAGGTCTTTGACTGGGGTCCGGTAGAGATCGGCTGGCTGATGGGGATCCCGGTGTTGACCGGTTCAATTTTCCGCCTCCCAGCCGGCATGCTGACGGACAAATTCGGGGGAAAACCGGTCTTTGGTACGCTGCTGCTGCTGTGTGCCGTGCCCATGTTTCTGCTCTCCAAGGCCGACAGCTTTATCACCTTTGCCCTGTGCAGCTTTGGTTTCGGTCTGGCCGGCGTCAGCTTCTCCATCGGCATTGCCTTCACCTCCGTCTGGTACCCGCGTCAGCGCCAGGGAACCGCCCTTGGTATTTTCGGCGCCGGAAATGCCGGAGCCGCCCTGACCACTCTGCTGGCACCGACCCTGCTCAACCGTCTGACCGAGCAGGGAACCCAATTGGAGGGTTGGCGGCAATTGCCCGTTTACTACGCCGTGATGCTCGCTGTGATGGGCGTGCTGTTCTTCCTGCTCGCGGAGAACAAGAAACCGGCCTCATCCACCAGGACCTTCAGGGCAATGCTCAAGCCGCTTGGTGATGTCCGGGTCTGGCGCTTTGGCATGTACTATTTCCTGGTCTTCGGATGCTTTGTCGCTTTTGCCCAGTGGCTGGTTCCCTATTTCGTCAATGTCTATTATCTGCCACTGGTCACGGCCGGGTTTTTCGCTTCCGCTTTCAGTTTGCCGTCCGGAGTGATCCGGGCGCTGGGCGGCTGGTTGTCGGATCTGTTCGGCGGCCGCATGATCATGTACTGGGTGCTGGGCTCCTCGGTTCTGATCTGCCTGATGCTGGTGATTCCGAAAATGGAGATTTATTCGCCCGGGCAGGGCGTCATGGCAGGACGTGCCGGGGTTGTGACCGCCGTCAGCCCGGAGCGCATTGTCGTCGACGCCAGCAACTATCAGCTCAGAAGCAAGCCTCCCCTCGTCAATTATGATGAGCAGATCCTGATCCTGCCGACCAAGCAGATCTGGCAGGAGCCGGTGGTCGTGGTCGGCCAGCAGGTTCAGAAGAAGGAGTTGCTGGCCAAAGGGGTCACCCGGATCTTTTTTCAGGCGAATGTCTGGATTTTTGCAAGTCTGGTGATTGTTCTGGGCAGCATCTGGGGTATCGGCAAGGCAGCGGTTTATAAACTGATCCCCGACTATTTCCCGGAAGAGGTCGGCGTTGTCGGCGGCATGGTTGGCGTCCTCGGTGGACTGGGGGGATTTTTCTGCCCGATTATTTTCGGCTACCTGCTCGAATGGACCGGGCTGTGGACCAGCAGCTGGATGTTCATGTTCCTGCTGTCACTGATCTGTCTGCTCTGGCTGCACCGGACAACGAGCGGTGCGATGCGGGAAAAGCACCCGGAAGACATGCGCAAAATCGAACGTGACGGATAAGACGGCAGGACCCCCTTAAAGTGTGAGAGGACAACCATAATGGCGAAACATGACCTGCAACAATGGGATGTGGAAAATGAACAGTTCTGGAACGAGACCGGCCACAAGATCGCCCGGCGCAACCTGTGGATTTCGATCCCGAGCCTGCTCTGCGGCTTCGCCGTCTGGCTCTACTGGAGCATCATTACGGTGCAGATGATCAATCTCGGCTACCCGTTCAGCCAGTCACAGCTGTTTACCCTGTCGGCCATTGCCGGGCTGACCGGCGCGACGCTGCGGATACCGAGCTCTTTTCTGATTCGCATTGCCGGCGGGCGCAACACCATCTTCTTTACCACGGCGCTGTTGATGATCCCCGCTGTCGGCACCGGCCTGGCGCTGCAGAACCGGGCGACGCCGATAGAAGTCTACTACCTGCTGGCGCTGCTGTCAGGTATTGGCGGCGGCAACTTCGCATCATCCATGTCCAATATCAGTTTTTTCTTTCCCAAGCGGGTGCAGGGGACATCGTTGGGGCTGAACGCCGGGTTGGGGAATTTCGGCGTCACCACCATGCAGATCCTGATTCCCCTGGTGATGACCTTCGGCCTGTTCGGCGGTGAGTCACAGACCCTGATCAACACCAGCGGCACCCTGATCGGCAAGATTCCCGCCGGTACCGAAACCTATATCCACAATGCCGGTTACGTGTGGCTGCTGCTGCTGATCCCGTTGGCATTTGCCGGGTGGTTCGGCATGAACAATATCACCACGGACACCGTGTCACCGGATATCGGCTCGACCCCGGCCGCCTTCGCCAAGATCAGCGGCCTGCTGGTGATTGCATTTGTTACCGCCGGAGCCGGGCTCTACCTGCTGTTGCCACAGCCGGTCGGGCTCGGCCTGTTGAGCAAATGGATTGTGCTGCCGCTGGTGATCACCGCAACGGTTTTCGGCATGAAGTATCTGACCCGGGGGGAATTGCGCGCCAGCCTGGACCGCCAGTACCGGATTTTCAACAATAAGCACACCTGGGCCATGACCATAATCTACACGATGACCTTCGGTTCCTTTATCGGCTATTCGGCGGCCTTCGCCTTGTCGATTAAAGTGATTTTCGGGTTTTCCCATATCCTGGTCGACGGCGTGATGACCCATGACACCTTGAATCCCAATGGCCCCAGTGCTTTGATGTTTGCCTGGATGGGACCCTTTATCGGTGCCCTGATCCGCCCGGTCGGCGGGAAAATTTCCGACAGGTTCGGTGGTGCCATCGTCACCCAGTGGGTCTCCATCGTGATGATCATCTCCGCGTTCGGCTGCGCCTGGTTCATGAAAGCCGCCTACGCGTCAGCGACGCCGGAACAGTACTTTTACCCCTTCCTGTTGCTGTTCATCATTCTGTTTACCGCCACCGGCGTCGGTAACGGGTCGACCTTCCGCTCTATTGCGGTTATCTTTGACAAGGAACAGGCCGGGCCGGTACTGGGGTGGACATCCGCCGTCGCCGCATATGGTGCCTTTATTATCCCGCAGGTGTTCGGCGAGCAGATCAAGGCCACCACCCCGGAATACGCCCTGTATGGCTTTGCCCTCTTCTATTTTGTCTGCCTGATGCTGAACTGGTGGTTTTACACGCGCCGCAATGCCTACATAAAGAATCCGTAAACCAGAAAGGCTGTCACCATGAGAGAACCGCTTGCTGCAGACTGCTATCGCCAGATTGTCGAAGAAGCCCCCGACGCCATCCTCTACTCCGACCGCGAGGGGATCATCCGCCTGTGGAACCGCGGCGCCGAGCTGGTGTTCGGCTTTTCCGCCGCCGAGGCCCTGGGCCAGTCCCTTGACCTGATTATCCCGGAGAAGCTCCGGGCGCGTCACTGGGAGGGTTATTTTCGGGTGATGGCAACCGGCCGTTCCAACTACGGGACAGAACTGCTGTCCGTTCCGGCCCTGCACCGCGACGGTCACCAGTTGTCCTGCGCCTTCTCGATTGTCCTGATCCGGGATGCCGACGGACATCCTGCCGGGATTGCGTCGGTCATGCGCGACGTAACCGCGGCCTGGACACGCGAAAAAGAGTACAAGGCACGCATTGCCGCGCTGGAGAAGGGCTGAAAAACAGTGTCCGCCGCACGCGGGGGGCGCTGCTCCCCTGCTATCCGCGGCGCCAGCTGTGGTACTTCTCCACCCAGCGCAGCAGTTTCTCCGGGACATGGGCTTTTTTCCATTCACCGGCAGCCATCTTGTTGGCCTCGGCGAGGGTTGGATAGGAGTGAATGGTTGCCAGGATCTTGTTCAGCCCGAGGCCATGCTTCATGGCCAGAACGTATTCCGCCAGCAGGTCGCCGGCATGACTGCCGACGATCGTCACGCCAAGAATTTTGTCCTTGCCCGGCGGGGTAATCACCTTGACCCAGCCGTGCGCCTCCCCTTCGGCGATGGCCCGGTCCAGCTCGCCCAGGTCAAAGCGCGTGACTTCGTGGGCGATCCCCTGTGCCTGCGCTTCACTCTCGTTGATGCCGACCCGGGCCACTTCGGGGTCGGTGAAGGTACACCAGGGGATGACGCGGTAGTCGACACGGAATTTCTTTAGATCGCCGAACAGTGCGTTGACCGCCGCGTACCAGGCATGATGGGCAGCGGTGTGGGTGAACTGGTAGGGTCCGGCAACATCCCCGGCACAGAAGATATTGGGAATATTCGTGCGCAGAAACGGGTCGACGGCGACGGTTCCCCGTTCGCTCAGGCGCACGCCCAGTTCTTCCAGCCCGAAACCCTTGACCCGTGCCTGCCGGCCAACGGCAATCAACAACCGGTCGAAGGGAATCTCAACCCGCGTTCCCTGGTTGTCACAGATCAGGCGTTGGTCCTGACCACTGACCACCACCTCTGTGGCCGCGTGGCCGGTGAGGACCTGCACCCCTTCGGCGGTAAACCGCTGGCGGATAAACTCGGCAACATCTGCATCCTCGCGGCCCATGATCTGCGGCGCCATTTCCACCTGGGTCACCTGCGCGCCGAAACGGGCAAAGGCCTGGGCCATCTCGCAGCCGATCGGACCACCCCCGAGGACAACCAGTCGTGCCGGCAGCTCGCGCAACTGCCACAGGGTGTCAGAGGTCAGATAGTCGACCTGCTCCAGTCCCGCAATCGGCGGCACGAAAGGACGCGCCCCGGTCGCCACGATGATATTGCGCGTCGTCAGGGTACGCTCCCCGACGGTCACGGTGTAAGGAGAGGTAATGCGCGCCTCTCCCTGCAGGCAGTCGACGCCGAGAGCGCTGTACCGCTCCACCGAATCGTGGGGCTCAATCTGCTTTACCACCTGCTCGACCCGCTCCATGACTGCGGCAAAATCAAAGTCGATGCTGGTGTTGCGCAGACCGAACTCGGCAGCACGACGGCCGTAGGCAAGCATTTTTGCCGAGCGGATCAACGCCTTGCTCGGCACGCACCCGGTATTGAGACAGTCGCCGCCCATTTTATCTTTTTCAATCAAGGCCACTTTCGATTTCACCGCGGCAGCAATGTAGGAGCTGACCAGGCCGGCGGAACCTGCTCCGAGCACGACGATGTTGTAGTCAAACCGGTCCGGTCGGGGAAAATCTTTGAGCGTGCGGCGTTTTTGCAGGATATCAACCCCTTTGCGCGCGATCAGGGGGAAGACTCCGAGCAGGGCGAAGGAGATCAGCAGCCCCGGGGAAAGGATGCCGCCAAGGCTCTCGATCCGCCCCAGCTGGGTGCCGGCATTCACATAGACGACGGTTCCGGCGAGCATGCCGACCTGGCTGACCCAGTAATAGGTCCAGGTGCGCATCGGCGTCAGCCCCATCACCAGGTTGATGACGAAGAAAGGAAAAATGGGAACCAGGCGCAGGGTAAAGAGATAAAAGCCCCCCTCTTTTTCGATGCCGGCATTGAGCGCCTGCAGTCGCCCACGGAATTTCCCCTGGACCCAGTCCCGCAACAGAAAGCGGCTGACCAGAAATGCCAGGGTGGCGCCGATGCTGCTGGCGAAAGACACCACGACAAGGGCGGGGAGAAAACCGAACAGGGCGCCGCCGGCCAGGGTCATCACCGCTGCCCCCGGCAGCGACAGCGCCGTAACGACGACGTAGATGACGAAATAGGCCCCGAGGGTCAGCAGCCGGTTGGCCTCATAGAACTGCGCAAAGGTCACCTGGCGAGCTTTCAATTCTGCCAGGGTAAACAGCTGGTGGAGATCAAAAAAGAAAAAGAGCGCGATCACTCCCGCGACCGCGGCAACTATCAACCCCTTCTTGGTCCGGTTTTCCATGGTCTGTTCCATTTATGCTGGTGACGACCCTGCTGCAGGGCCCGTCATGGCTGTCATCTCTGAATCGGGCGGCATTGCACTGGTCCTGGTCCGCCCGACCCACCCCCAAGTCCATCCGGCAACGGGTTGAACAGGGTAACGCCGGCAGTCATCCCTGACGCTTTTTTTCACTCTAGTGTGCGTGGAGAAAAGAAAATGTCGGCTGGATGACAATCGGGCAGTTTTCTCGCATTCAGGGCACAGACGGACTGATTAGCGGCAGGACGGCAGCAGGTGCCACACCGCAGTCCCCAACCCCCGTGCAGACCTCATGGAAACCGACTCCATCCAACGGGACACAGGTCAGAGAACCACGAATAGGTACAAATATTCAAGAGGCACAAACCGAAACCTGCCGCGGCAGGATTGATCTTGCCCGCTTGCATCAACGTGCTGTGCGCACCATGGCGGCTTTCAACAGCACCGGCACAATCACCAGGGTCAACAGCGTCGAAGCCAGGATGCCGCCGATGATCACCGTCGCGATGGGCGAAAACCGCTCGGACCCCACGGCCAGCTCCAGGGCGAGGGGAAGCATGCCGGCGACGGTTGAGAGTGCGGTCATCATGACCGGCCGAAAACGTGTCGCCACGGCATCCTGCAGCGCGTCATCAATGGCCATCCCTTCCCCCAGCCGTTCCAGTGCGAACTCGACCAGGATAATGCTGTTGTTGACGACGATCCCGACGAGCAGGACAATCCCCAGCATCGCCGGCATTGACAGGTATTTCCCGGCAACCACCAGGGCCGCGGCGACGCCGATGAATTGCAGCGGCACCGCCGACATCACCACCAGGGGATGGATGAAGGAACGAAACTGCACCAGCAGCAGCAGGTAGACCGCCACCGTACTCAACCCCAGGGCGCGCAGTAAGCGTCCCTGCGCCTCGGCCATATCCCTTTGTTCACCGGTGATGATGGCGGCATACCCCGCTGGCAGTGTCACCTCCGCCAGGGCGCTCTCGACGTCCTTGACGATATGCGACAAGGGGCGTTCGCCGCTCACCCAGGCGCGAACTTCCAGGGTGCGGCGGAAGTCCTCGCGGGAAATCAACCGCGGGCCAAAAGCGGGGGCAAAGGTGGCAAGCTCGGACAAGGGCACGCTGGTGCCGTCCGCCCCGGTCAGGACCACCCCGGCAAGATCCTCCCAGTGCATCCGGTCGCTGTTGAGATACCGCACCACCAGGTCCAAATCGCGCAGGCCGCGCTGGCGGTAGGGGGTCACCGTCTCACCGTCCAGGGCGCGATACACGGTGCGGGCGATGTCGGTACCGCGCAATCCCAGTTCAGCAGCACGCTCGCGGTCAAGATCAAGGCGCACTTCGGGGCGATCCAGCGCCCAGTTCTTGTACGGGTCACGCACACCGGAGATCCGCTGCAGCAGCGTTTCCAGCTGATCCGCCAACTGGTTGAGACGGACCGGGTCACGCCCGCTGATTTCGACCACCAGCGGCGCGGCCGTGGTCGGCCGTGCCGTCCCTCCCTGTTCCTGGAACACCCCCAGGGTCACTCCCGGCAGCAGCCGGACCTGCTGACGCATCCGCTCCATGATCTGCCATTGGCTGTCGTGACGCTGGTTGCGGGCGGTCAGGTCGACACTGATTTCTGCCTGGTGGGTATCCATGGCGCCACGCCCGCCGAGATAGCGCGCTCCCTGCTCGTAACCGATACGGGTACTGACATTGGTCACCGCGGGTTCCGCAAGCAGCGCCTTTTCGATGGTCGCCACGCTGGCCTGGGTCTGTTCCAGGGGCGTTCCGGGCACCACATCCACCAGCACGCGAAAGCTGCCGGAATCAAACCGCGGCAGCATTTCACTGCCGCCCATGCGCAGCAGCACCAGGCTCCCGGCGAGCAATACCAGGGTCAGGGCGACGGCCGCCAGCGGATGACGCAGCCCGCTGCCGAGCAGCCCCAGGTAAATATCGCGCAGCGCCAGCACCACCTTGTCAAAAGGGGCCAATAACCGTTCGAACAGGCTTTTTTGCGCGCCGGGCCGCGTCCATAGCGCCGCGATCAGCGGCACAACCGTGAGGGAGACGACCAGCGACACGGACAGGGCAAAAACCAGGGTCAGGGCCAGGGGACGAAACAGTTCGCCGACAAATCCTCCGAGCAGGGTCAGCGGAAGCAATACTGCCAGGGTGGTGATGGTTCCCCCGGTACTGGGCAGCAAAATCTCGCCGGTGCCGGTAATAGCCGCCTGCAGCGGCGCTTGCCCCTGTTCCAGGTAACGATGAATATTTTCCAGGACGACGATACTGTCGTCAACCAGCAGCCCGATGGCCAGGATGATGGCTGACATGGTGACCATGTCAAGTTGCAGTCCGGCCAGCTGCATCAGGGCAAAGGTCGCCAGAAAAGCGATGGGGATCGAGGCGGCGACAATCAGCGACTGCCGTGGGTCACCAAGAAACAGCAGCACCACGATGACGGTGAGCACGATGGCGCTGACCACTGTCGCCGTCATGCTGTTGATCACGACGCGGGTAAAGGCGGACTCGTCCTCGGCGACGGCAAATACAACCTCGGGAGAGGCCTGGCGCAGCTCGTCAAAGACGGCGAAGAGCCGGTCCGCCACGGCAACGGTGTTGGCTTCGCCACGCTTGAGAACCTGTACGGCAATGGCGGCCTGACCGTTGTGGTGATAGGCGGAGCGGGGCTCCCCGGGAACAAAGCGGACATCGGCGAGGTCACCCAGGCGCAGAAAATGGTTGCCCTGGCGCTGAATGATCAAACCGGCAACATCCTCGCTGTCCGCCAGGGGGAGGTCAAAACGCACCACGGATTCCAGCTGGCCGCGGCTGATGCGACCGCCGGCTTCGGTGAGGTTCCAGTCGCGCAGGACGGTTATGACCTGCTGCTGGGAGATGCCGTGATGATGGAGCTTGTCCCGGTGCAGTTGCACTTCCAGCTGGCGCCGATTGGCACCCAGGACATCCACCGCCGCCACCCCGGGCACCAGGCTGAGGCGGTCACGCACCTGGTTCTCCGCCAGCTCGCGCAGCTCCTGCAGGGCAAGGGTTGTACTGGTCAGAGCCAGGGTGACGATCGGCCGGTTGGTCGAGGAAAATTCTTCAATCTGCGGTTCACCCATGGTCGCCGGCAGGGTGCCACGGATCCGGTTGATCGCGTTCTGCACTTCGACGGCACCGGTCGCACTGGAGGCGCCGTAAAGAAATTCCACCTCGACGACCGACAAGCCCTCCTGGCTGGTGGAACGCACGCTGAGCACCTTGTCGATGCCGGCGAATTCTTCCTCCATGAGCTTGCTGACGTTCTCCGCGACATCCTCCGCCGCCATGCCCGGATAAGGGGTGATGACGGTGACCAGTGGCGGATCGGTGTCAGGGAACAGCTGGATGGGCAGCTGATACCGCGCATCAAAGCCGAGAATCAACACGGCCGCCAGTGCGGCAAGGACAGCATGGCGGTGGCCCAGAACCCAGCGCGGCAAAGCGTTCATGGCCGGGGGACCGCAACCACAGCGCGGCCATCGGCAAGGCCGGGATGCGGGGTCAGGATCAAGCGTTCCCCGGCGACCAGACCCGCCTCAATGACCACCCGTCCCTGGTCTTCCGGTCCCGGAGTCACCGCCCGCCGCCGCGCCGTCCCCGCGTCGAACAGAAAGACATGAGCGCCTTCATCACGCCGCTGCAGCGCCGCGACCGGAATCACCACGGCCTCATCGCGGTGCTCCGTCAGCAGATGCACCTCGGCCGTCATGCCGGGCAACAGACCGGCGGTCGCGGTGGGCAGAACGATTTCCGCCTGTGCCCCGCGCCCCGGCAACTCCAGGCGCGGATGGAGACGGTCCACCTGACCGTCGAGGGCAAGATCCCGGGCGGGGATGCGGACATGCGCCGACTGCCCCTGCGCAACCCGGGCAAGATCCTGTTGCGGCACGGTAAATTCTACCTTTAACTGAAGCGGATCGATCAGTTCGACAAGGGCGCGTCCCGGTGCGGCCAGATCCCCCGGCAGGGCAAACAGACGCCCCACCACGCCGGCAAAGGGCGCATGGAGCTGCGCATAGCCCAGGCGACTGGTTGCGACCTGAATCGCCTGGCGATTTTCCGCCCGGGATGCCACGAGCGACTCAACCCGGGCCTGTGCCTCATCCACCTGCTCTGCCGCCGCAGCCGCAACGGCAAAGAGCTTGCGCCGCCGTTCCAGTAATGTCTGCGCCAGGGCGAGTTCCGCTTCGATGCCCTGGCCTGCCGCCTGCAGGCGGGCCACCTCACCGCGCAGTTCCGCGTCATCCAGCCGGACGATAAGATCGCCACGCTCCACCCGGTCGCCGGAACGTACCGGCATTGCGAGAATCTGTGCCGTCAGACGACTTTGCAGCACGGTTTCCTGTTCCGCAGCAAGGACGGCGGCATAGCGCGCCCACCCTGCAAAGGGGGAATGTTCAACGACCTGCACCTCTACCGCCAGTGGAGCCGGCGCTTGCGGAGGCGGTGGCTGCAGGGCGACCTGCAGACGCGTGACCGCATTGATCCCGACCCAGATGGCCACAGCCAATACGACCGCAATAACCACCAGCCACTGCTTTCGGCTCAAGTGTTGCTGCTTCCGTTCATTCACCTGTCGCATGGGTCCTCGCTTGGGCGGGGATAGCGGTCACCAATCCACGACGAATAATGTTGAAGACACGCGGCGCCTCACTGGTGATATAACGGGGATCATTGACCAGCATCGACTGCATGACCAGCCCCTGGATGGAACCGATAAACAAGGCCGCAGCGGCGTCCCGGTCGATCTCCCCGGCGACCTCCCCGCTGGCCTGGCCCGCATCAATCAATGCGGCAAGACGTTCCGCGTAGCGCCGGATCAGCAGGCGCACCATTGCCTTTGCCGTTGTGTCTTCGGCACGCTGCAATTCGCCGAAGATCATGCGCGGTACGCCCGGGTGGGCGACCACAAAGTCGATATGTGCCATGAAAACAGCTTCCAGTGCTGCCAGGGGTGAGGCGGCATGCTCCTCCGCACAGGCAACGCGATCAAGCAGGCGATCGGCAACCCAGGCCATGACGCTTTCCCAGATCGCGGCCTTGCCGCTGAAATGACGGAACAGGGCGCCCTGGGTCAAATCCATCTGCGCGGCGATGGCGGCAGTGGTGATGTCACTGGGGTTGCGTTCCGCGGCAAGATCGATAACCGCCTTGATCGTGGCGGCGCGCCGCTCTTGCGCTGGCAGATGTCGCGCAGCAGGGGGCATGGCAATGTCTCCATAGTAAGTAATTAATTACTATCATATCCGGACAAAAACCCGCGTCAAGGAAAAAGAGCGGCGCGCCTGCCGGACAGCGCCGTGAGACGCGCCCGGCAGGTTCAGCACAGACGGTCGCAAGTCAACGCGATGGCGACTCTCCGGACAGGGTCCGCTCACGTCCCATGCCAACTGCGGGCGGGCCCAGCCCTTGGTTGGCGTTACCGGGCAACGGCGGCTTCGGCAATACCTTTGAGCGCATTGCCCAGGTTCTCGACAACGGCGCAATCGGCTGCACCATGGCGCCGGGCAAGGTAAGCGGGATCATTATAGCCAACCCATACCCGGGCAGACTCGTCTTCCCAGACCAGCGCCTTCAACGGCAGATCTATCCCCACTGTCTGTGCACACTCCATGAACGGCGTTCCACCTTGCGGATTGCCGAAGACAATCACCTCGGTCGGTCGCAGGCTTTTACCGATACTGGTTGCGCCGGCAGCGTGATCGATACGTGCAAACACCTTGAGTTGACGCTGCTTAACAATCTCTTCAAAGCGATTCATCGTTTCGCCGGCACTGTAGGAGCTCTCCAGGACAATCAGACCATCTGCGGCACAAGCAAGCGAACTCACACCAAGGACGACGACAAAAACAACGCACTTAAGCACCTTCATATGCACTTCCTTTCTGCAGAAACGGACGGATGAAACACCATCGACATGGCGAATCGTGATTTGTAAGTATACCATTCTAATCTGCCTATCTCGTTGACACCCGGTGCCCAGGCGGCAATGCAGCATGCGTGGCGGGTTGACTTATGCGCACCTTGACAGACAACAGGAATCTGCTAGTGTGAGCAAAAGACCGAACGGTCTGTTTTTCTGGACGGTGAGACGTCTCGCTCATAGCCATGAACACCCTGGTAGCAAAGAGGCCTCTTTTTGCACCGGGTCGACACGGCAGCGGTCGTTGCGATGCACCGCCCTGACAGCAAACACCCATCACACATCAGGAGATCATTTATGGCACGGATCAAATTAATTACTGCAGAAACCGCAGCACCGGACGTGGAGAAAATTTTTCAGGAGATTCAGAAGGCCTTCGGCATGGTGCCGAACCTGTTTCGCACCTATGCCCATCATCCGCCGCTGCTGGAAGCCAACTGGCATAAAGTCAAGCGCGTGATGATGGAGGGCAAGCTCTCACGCAAAACCAAAGAGGCCATTGCCCTGCTGGTCTCTCAGGACAACAACTGCAAATACTGTGTCGCTGCGCACACGGGAGCACTCAAGGCGATTGATGTCAGTGCGGACGAAATCAACCTGATCGCGACCGATCTGGACCAGGCTGACTTTTCCGCCAAGGAGCGCGCGCTGATCCGGTTTGCCAGAAGCGCCAACCGCGCGGCGAATGACGTGACCGATGCAGACATCACCGCCGTTCGTGACACCGGTGCCGATGATGCAGAAATCATTGAAGCATTAGGTGTCATGGAGGTTTTCGCCGCATTCAACCGGTTCCTCGACGCCCTGGATGTCGAACTCGGTTGACCAACGCGCATACCGCTGCGCCGGGGGGATCGCTGGCGTTTTGAACTTGATTTTTTTCTACAGGAGCGCTGCAAACCATGCCGGATTTGACTGTTTATCAAGTCGTTTTTCGTCACGACGATCTTTTTGAACTGCAACTTGAACGCGGCGACATCCTCTTCGAGCCGGGTACCGGCCGGGCAGGCGTTGTCCTCCTTGCAGCACGCAGAGCAGAGGGGACCTCCTCTTCTTTGCCGGTCTTCTGCAGGCAGGCCTCTCTCTTTGCAGTGGATGACCGGATCCGCTGCGCCCCCCTGCTGCCGGTTATTCCCGCCCGAATGTAACCGGGTCTACATTTTTTCAAAATCACAGCTGTTAACCTTGTCGCAGAATCACCCCAGATGGACCAGCGGATCGATCACGCTGCGGTCTGGAGTATCTGCCTATGCACCGAAACGCATCCTGCCTGAAAAAGTATCCGCCCTTTGGCCGGTTGAACCGAGATCTTCTGTACCGGCTATCGCTCCATCCGCCTGCTTGATCTCGAAGGGATTATGGCCCTTCTTCAAGATCAGGTCGCTGATGGATCAGGGCAGGCAGCGCATTCCGGTTGTGTGGGGGGGCAGCACTCCGGAAACATAAGGCCAAAAAACCGCAGGACGTCTGCGCTCACATCGGGGTGCAGACGGCTGGTGACAAAGTGATCCTTTCGTCAATCTTTGACGGGTTCCAGGTTGACTTTGGCGACAGTCCGCAGGAGCTTCTGGCGCACCTGCTGCGCTATGCCGAACCGGCCCTGGCGGAATTTCTCAAGGGTGCCGATGCGCGCTTCTCCTACACCTATGACTGGAGCCTGAACGAGTGATATGCCCCACCCTGCAGCGATCCTGCCAAATAGCGTACAATGGAGGCATGAGCGGCCGGTCATGCTGATCCCTCCGCCGATCCTGCGGAGCACTTGCGGTGAATTCCCGTTGCTGCCTGTGGCCAACGTCATCCGGCGCATCTAAACGAAGGAGGGGCAGAAAAAGGAGGGCGTCATGACCATCCTGGGGGTTCTCTGTCTCATCCTGCTACTGGCCTATTTTCGCGCCCGGCTGGCAATCTGCTCCCTGGTCCTGGTTATTGCCAGCGGCGTGACCGGCTACGCCCTCTCTGCCTCGGCGCCCCTGGCCGGCAGTCTGATCGGGATCACGGCTATTGTGGCCGCTGTGCTTAATCTCCGCCCCCTGCGGCAAAGACTCCTGACCCGTTATTTGTTCGGTCTCTTCCGTCGGCTGCTGCCGCCCCTGTCCGCTACCGAACGCGAAGCCCTGGAAGCCGGCACCGTCGGTTGGGACGGTGAGCTCTTCAGTGGCGATCCGGACTGGCAACAGCTTCTCGACCTGCCCGGGCCCGCTCTGAGTGCGGCGGAACAGGCGTTTATCGACGGTCCGGTGGAACACCTCTGTCACCTGCTTGACGACTGGCAGATCGTCGCATACGACAAGGATCTGCCACCCGAGGTCTGGCAGTACCTCAAGGAACAGCGGTTCTTCGGCATGATCATTCCGCCGGAGTACGGCGGGCTCGGCTTCACCGCTCAGGGGCATTCAGCGGTCATCATGAAACTCGCCAGCCGCAGCATTACCGCGGCGGTGACGGCCATGGTCCCGAATTCCCTCGGCCCGGCGGAGCTGCTGCTGCACTACGGCACCGCGGCGCAGAAGGACCATTATCTGCCCCGCCTGGCCGCGGGCCTGGAGATCCCCTGCTTTGCCCTCACCGGTCCCGAGGCCGGCAGTGATGCTGCGGCGTTGCCTGACCATGGAGTCGTCTGCACCGGCGAGTTCGAAGGGCGGGAGATCATCGGTATCCGCCTAAACTGGGAAAAACGTTACATCACCCTCGGGCCGGTCGCGACGCTGCTCGGCCTGGCCTTCAAGCTTTCCGACCCGGGCCAGCTGCTTGGCAAAGGCAAAGAGCCGGGGATCACCCTGGCACTGATCCCTGCCAATACGCCGGGGGTCACCATCGGCAACCGGCACAATCCTCTCGATATGCCCTTTATGAATGGTCCCAACCGGGGCGAGGATGTCTTTATTCCTCTTGACTGGATCATCGGCGGCGCCGACCGGGCCGGCCAGGGTTGGCGGATGCTGATGGAAAGCCTCGGGGTTGGCCGTTCGGTCTCGTTACCGGCGTTGAGCACCGGCGCCGGCAAACTGGCCTGCCGTGCGACCGGCGCCTATGCGCGCATCCGCCAGCAGTTCCGCGTACCGATCGGTCAGCTGGAGGGGGTTGAAGACGCCCTGGCGCGAATCGCCGGTCTCACCTACCAGATGGAGGCGGCCCGCAGCCTGACCTGTGCCGCCGTTGACCGCGGCGAGAAACCGGCCGTTCTCTCTGCCGTGGTCAAGTACAACACCACCGAGCGCATGCGCCAGGTCATCAACGACGCGATGGATGTGCAGGGTGGCAGCGGCATTTGTCTTGGCCCGCGCAATCTGCTGGGCCGTCTCTACCAGTCCATTCCCATCGGCATCACCGTCGAAGGAGCGAACATCCTCACCCGCACCCTGATCGTTTTCGGCCAGGGGGCTATCCGCAGCCATCCCTACGTCCTGAAAGAGATGCAGGCCGTTGCCAACCCGGACCGCGCTGCGGGCCTGGCGGCATTCGACGAAAATTTTTTCGCTCACGTCGGTTTCAGCATCAGCACCGGGGTCCGAGCCTGGGTTTCCGCTGTGACCGCTGGCCGGTTAGTGCCGGCACCCGCCGGCCCGCTGCGGCGTCTGCTGCAGCGCACCTCGCGTTATTGCAGCGCCTTCGTGCTGACGGCCGATAGCGCGATGCTGGTTCTCGGCGGGGACCTCAAGCGCCGGGAAAAGCTCTCCGGACGCCTGGCCGATATCCTGTCCAACCTCTACCTGGTCTCGGCCGTGGTCAAACAGTTCGAAGATCGTGGACGACCCGCAGCAGAGCGACCCCTGGTTGACTGGGCCTGTGCCGAAAGCTTCCGGGTTATCGAAGCATCCTTCGCCGAGTTTTTCCGTAACTTTCCGAACCCTGCGGTGGCCTGGCTGCTGCGCCTGACGACCTTTCCCCTGGGCTTGCGTCCGACCGCACCAAGTGACCGTCTCGGCCACCAGGTTGCGTCCCTGATCATGTCGCCATCGCCGACCCGCGACCGGCTGACCAGGGGGATTTTTATCCCGGAACAACGGCACGAACCCCTCGGCCGGATTGAGGATGCCTTGACGAAGATCATCACTGCCGAAGCCGTCGAACAGAAAATCAGGACGGCTGCGCGCCACCAGGTTATCGCCGCAGACAATGAGCAGGAGCTGCTCGCCGCTGCAGTGGCGGCTGGAACTGTCACCGCGCAGGAAGCGGAGGCTGTCAGACAGGCCAGGAGCGCACGCAACGACGTCATTCAGGTGGATGATTTTACGGCCGACGTCTGGCCGCAACCTGGGGAGCATGGGTAAGGCAGGAGGGTTGCCGTGCAGCTGCGCGGCAGGGAACAACCAAACGTGCAGGAAAGGAGGCCGACAACGATGAACAAGCTTATGGATCTGATCCCCCCCGAACTGGCCGTCACCCTGCCGGGACTCTTTGTTGAGCGCGTACGCAGCACCCCCGCAAGTTGTGCCTATCGGCAATTCGACGCCGCCGGGCAGTGCTGCTCGGACATCAGCTGGGAGCAGGTGCATGCCTTGGCCGGACGCTGGCAGGCGGCCCTGCGCCAGGAAGGCTTTGCGCCCGGTGACCGGGTAGCCATCATGCTGCCCAACGGCCTGAACTGGATCGCTTGCGATCTGGCGGCCCTCGGTCTCGGCCTGGTCACGGTCCCCCTCTATGTCAACGACCGGCCGGACAACTTTGCCTTCATCATTGAACAGACCGCCGCCCGGTTGCTGCTCATCGATGGGATTGAGCACTGGCAGGGCATCACCGCGGTTCACCATCGTCTCGCCAGCCTGCAGCGGATCGTCTCCATTGCACCGGCATGTGAAGGGGATGAGTGCGATCCCCGGCTTGTCGACCTTGATCACTGGCTCCCGGCAGCCGATGCCGACTACACCAGGGCGGCAGCAGCCGCGAACACGCTGGCAACCATTGTCTATACCTCCGGCACGACAGGCAATCCGAAAGGGGTCATGCTGACCCATGCCAACATCCTCGAAAATGCCTACGCCGGGGCGCAGGCGGTGCCCGTCTATCCGGACGACCTGTTCCTCTCGTTTCTGCCCCTGTCCCACACCCTGGAACGGACCGTTGGCTACTACCTGCCGATCATGGCCGGCGCCACGGTTGCCCACGTGCGCTCACTGGAAAAGCTGGCCGATGACCTCAAGACGGTCCGCCCGACCCTGCTGGTGTCGGTGCCACGCATCTACGAACGCATTTATCAGCGGATCACCACCCGTCTGGCCGCAGGGCCGGCGTGGCAACGTCGTGTGTTTGACACGGCAGTAGCGATCGGCTGGCGCCGGTTCAAATGGCGCCAGGGACGTGGCAACTGGTTCGTCGGATTACTGCTCTGGCCACTCTTCGACCGGCTGGTGGCACGTCCGGTCAGAGCGGCACTGGGCGGCCGGATCCGGCTGGCAATCAGTGGGGGCGCGGCGCTCGGACCGGACATATCAAAAATCTTCCTGGCCTTTGGTGTCGACATCCTGCAGGGCTACGGACTGACCGAAACCAGCCCCGTGGTTGCGGTCAACACCCTGGAGGATAATCGACCGAAAACCGTCGGTCCTCCCCTGCCCGGGGTCGAAGTCAAACTCGGTGACGGTGACGAATTGCTGGTCCGTGGCCACAGCCTGATGCGTGGCTACTGGCAGAATCCCGCAGCAACCGCCGCGGCGATCACCGATGATGGCTGGTTCCGCACCGGCGATCTCGCCAGCATCAAGGCAAGCGGGCATATCATCATTACCGGACGCCGCAAGGAGATCATCGTGCTCGCCAATGGCGAAAAAATTCCGCCGGCAGACATGGAACTGGCGATTGCCGGTGACCATCTGTTCGAGCAGATCATGATCGTCGGCGAGGGCAGGCCTTTTCTTGCGGCATTGGTCGTTTTGAATGTGCCCATCCGCGACGAAATCATCCGCACACACGGGCTGGGCGCGTTGGCGGGCGCTGCTCCGCTTGACCGGCGCACGGAAGACTTCCTGCTGCAGCGTATCGCGGCGCGGCTGAAAAGCTTTCCCGGTTACGCCCGGGTCCGGCGGGTACTGGTCTGCAGGCATCCCTGGGACGTGGCTGACGGGCTGTTGACGGCGACCCTGAAACTGCGCCGTAGCGCGGTGGAAAAACACTTTAAGGATGAGATTGAAGACCTCTACGCGCAGGCAAAGAAACCCGCGTCCGGTTAAGCCCCTGCGACAGCCCGAGCAGGAAGAGGTTCCGGTTTCCCGGCACTGCAACCGGAGCGCGTCCGCCAAAGCGGCCGCTCTAAGCCGGCGCTCCCTGGTGCTCCACGACCCGCAGGGCAAGGCGCACGGCAGCGGCTTCGGCGGCCTGCTTATGTTCCAGGATCACCTGCTCGCCGGTTAACCGTTCCGCCAGAACGGCACACACGCAGCCGGCGGAAAAACCGTAGACCAGGCCCATCTTGAAGAGGGTACCAGCCTCCATTTCGTAGTTGAGAATATTGAGATGCCGGTACTCGGTGCTGATCCCCTGCAGACGGCGCAGCAGATACGGGTGGGCGCAGTCGTTGCGTTCCTGTCCTTCGTAAAAGGTGTCGACACTGGCGGTGATGCCGACGTGATAGTCCAGTCCGAGGTCACGGGCCGCGGTGGCCAGGGCCACGGTCAGAAAGGGATCCGCTGCCGCCGGATATTCGACCGGGGCGACATCCAGGGCCGCGCCCTGGCGACAGAGTGCCGCGGAGGATATCACCAGGGATCCGACCCGCACCCGGTCATTCAGGGAGCCACAGGTGCCGACCCTGAGGATGGTCCGGATTCCCACCTGGACCAGTTCATTGACAACAATGGAAAGGGATGGTGCGCCCATTCCGGAGGTGGCGCTGATAAAGGGACGGCCGTTCGCCGCCAGGCACAGATAGCTGTTCAGACCGCGGTTTTCCGAGAGCACCTTGCGGCAGGTCACCCCGTCGGTGCGCCGGGCAATCCGCTCCGCACGCTGCGGATCACCACATAACAGGGCCATCGTTGGCGCCTCATCCCCGGCCAGGTCCTGTTTGCCGAAGCCGATATGGTAATAGCGGGTATCCATGGGCTGACCTCCTGCACGGTCAGGGTGGAGAGGGGCGGAAGACACTGCCCCGCCCCGAGCCGATCCGGCCCCGGCGTCCAGTGCGCGGGGCCACAACCACACTAGTCCTTCAGTTTTTTTGCAATCCGCGCCACATGGGCTCCCTGGAAGCGGGCGCCGGCCAACTCGTTTTCACTCGGCATGCGCTCGCCCTGTCCCCCGGCAATGGTCGATGCGCCGTAGGGCGATCCCCCGGTGATCTCACTGATGTCCATCTGCCCGGCAAAGGAATAGGGGAGTCCGGCCACAACCATGCCGTGATGCAGCAGATTGGTATGGAAGGTGAGAATCGTCGACTCCTGGCCGCCATGCTGGGTTGCCGAGCTCACGAACACGCTGCCGACCTTGCCGATGAGCGAACCGTTGAACCACAGGCCGCCGGTGGCATCGAGGAACTGCCGCATCTGGCCACACATATTGCCGAAACGGGTCGGTGTACCGAAGATGATGCCATCGGCAGCAACCAGGTCATCCACTGTCGCAACCGGGATGTGGGCCATGGACTTTTGCGCTTCAACGGCCCCCATCTTCTCGAGGACCTCCGCCGGCAGCGTTTCCGGAACCCGCTTGATGATTGCTTCACAACCCTCGACCTCACGGACGCCTTCTGCGATGGCCTCGGCCATTTTGAAAATGTGGCCGTACATGCTGTAATGAACGATGAGAATTTTTGCCATAGTCTGTTCCTCCCTGACAGGTGAATAAAGGGTTGCTGGTCATGCTCTTTGTTGTTTTATTATATCAGGCCAGATCGAAGAGGAGCACTTCGGCGGGTTCTTCTCCCCTCACAATCAATTGCCCGGTTGCGCTGACGGCGGCAGCGTCCCCCTGCTCCAGCAGGATGCCGTTGACCGACACCCTGCCCCGGGCGACCTGCAGCCAGGCACGGCGGCCGTGCGCCAGCGCGTGTGTCACCTGTTCTCCCGCCTCGAGCAGAGACGCGTAAAGGTTCACGTCCTGGTGGATGGTCACCGCGCCGTCGCGCCCATCGCGCGCTGCGATCAGCCGCAGCCGGCCGCGCTTCTCTGCGGCGGGAAAGCATGTCTGCTCATAGCCCGGTGCGGCGCCGTTCTTTTCCGGCAGAATCCAGATCTGCAGAAAATGCACCGGTTCCTCACTGGAATGGTTGAATTCACTGTGGGTGATACCGGTGCCGGCGCTCATGCGCTGTACCTCGCCGGGCCGGATAACCGAACCGTTGCCCATGCTGTCGCGGTGTTCAAGCGCACCCGCGAGAACGTAGGTGAGGATCTCCATATCACGGTGCGGGTGGGTGGGAAAGCCGCGGCGGGGCTGCACCCGATCCTCGTTGATGACCCGCAGCGCGCCGAAGCCGAGCTGCTGCGGATCGTAATAATCTGCAAAGGAAAAGGTGTGGTAACTGCCCAGCCAGCCATGGTCGGCGTGGCCACGTTCCTGCGCTTTGCGAACCCTTATCATCTTCTTTCCTCCATATCCTGCTCCGGCGCAGGTAACCGTCGGTTGCCGGAGCTGATGGATCAGGCTTTTTCTTCTGCCACCAGCTGCTTCTTGCCTTCCTGCAGCCCGAGCTTTTTACAGAGTTGCCCGAGCAGCACCTGTTCCTGTGGCGCCAGCACCGCCAGCTCCGCGACAATGGCGGCCTCAACATCGGCAAAGACATCGGCAATCAACGTCATTCCCGCGTCGGTGAGATACACGGTCAGATAGCGGCGGTCGGCATTATCCCGGGCGCGCCGTACCAGCCCGCGTTTTTCCAGGTTGTCGATCACCAGGGTGATGTTGCCGGTACTTTTGAGGATCTTGGCGGCCAGGTCGCGCTGGCATAACGGGCCCTTGTGGTACAGGGCTTCCAGTACGCCGAACTGACTGATGGTCAGCTGCGCTGCCGTCATGAAGCGGTTGACGCGCACCGTGACCGATTCTGCGGCACGCATCAGCTTGGTGTAGGTCTTCAGGGCAAGACCGGTTGGGCATTCTGTGGGTGTCATGGCAAAGGTCCATTGGTTTCAGTTCGTATCGTTTAACATCAAACTATATGGACTGATGCCCCCTGTCAAGGGGGGTGCCATGAAAAAAAACCGTCCGGCCGGGACACGAAACGTTCCGGTCGGACGGTGGCATGATACGCTCTGCTATGCAACCGGGCGAAACGCGAGGACCGCCAGGTCATCGAGTTTCATGATGTCCGCTTCGACAGCTGTTGGTCCCTGCTCAAAGAGCTGATTCAGTGCCTCGGGATTGGCCTTCACCCCCTGAATGATTGCCTGGACTATGATGCCTTCGGCCAACTCGATATGACCATAGACATAAGGTGCAATCGGTTCAAAACGCGGGTGGCAGGCCGGTGTAATATTGTGGGTGGCATAGTGGAGGGTGCCTTTTCCCGACAGCTCGACCCAGTCAAGAGACCAGCTGCCGCACGCAGCGCAGCAGCCGGTCGGAGGGAAGGTATAGGCGCCGCAGTCGCGACACTGACGCGCCTTGAGCTTGCCCGCCTCCAGCCCCTGGTAATAAATCTCGATAGCCGATTGTGGATGATTGGTCGCGTTCATATCATGCACCTCCCAGAACGAGGGTTGTGCCGATCATGGCATAACCGTGGGTGTGGATGACGGCAATTTCAGGCCGCTTGGGCATCTGCCGCTTGCCTGCCAGACCACGCATCTGCAGCACCGCCTCGTAGGTGTCGGATCCGGCACTGGCCGCCCAGGCATGTCCAAATGCATGCCGACCGCCGTGTGTCGACATCGGGCGTTTCCCATCAAAGCGCAAATCTCCGTCCCGGGCGGCGGTCAGTCCTTTGCCCGAAGGCAGGTAGCCGATCATTTCGGCGGTGCAGATTCCGGATATGTGTGAGCAGTCGTGGGTATGCAGATAATCGATATCGCTGACTTTGATCCCGGCCATCTCCATGGCAAGATCCGCTGAACGCTTGTCAAAATCCCACAGGGTCGGATCCTTGCCGTACCAGGGCAGATCGCGGTAGCTGATGCCGAAACCCTTCAAAGCGACTGGCGGTGATGTGCCCGTGGTCGCGGCTTCTGCACGGGTCAGCACCATCGCCGAAGCGCCGTCCGCCGTCGTGACGAGGCTCATCAGCCGTGACGGCCAGGCAACGAAAGGATTCACCTCATCCGCCCGCCACATCTGGTAGGCATCAGCGTACCCCAGTTCCCCGGCTTTCGCTTCAAGGGTCTGTTGCACGTTCGCCTTGGGATTCAGCGACCCGTGCAACCGCCTGGTGCGGCACAGTTCGAACATGCCCTTGTCGAAATCCTCGATCGACAGACCGTACTTGCGGCAGTATCCCAGGGCGAGCAATCCGTTGTAGGTGGAAAAAATGTCATATCCCTGGGGAACGCCATAGGCCTGGTTGACTGCCATGTCGGTCCACAACCAGGTCTCCTTGTGTTGCAGCGCCTCGCGCTGATAGGGGCTGAAGCCCTTGATACGGGTACGCGTGGTTTCAAATCCGAGAACCAGTACCCGGTCATAGACCCCGGAAGCAATCGACATCGCCGCCAGGGATGCACCGACGTTGGTGGTCGAGCACTGGGCTTCGAAGTGCACGCCCGCCTTGAGCTCGGTGCCGATCCATTTTGACAACTGTGAGTAGGTGCCGGGCAACTGGGAGCTGTGCACCATCGCGTTGCCGACATAGACCGCATCGACATCCTGCCCGCTGAGACCGGCATCCTCGAGGGCTTCGCGCACAGCGACCGCAACCACCTCCTGCATGCTGAGACCCTTGAGCTCAGGCGTTTCGAGCATATCGCCGAAACGACTGCAGCCGACCCCGGAAATGACGACCTTTTCTTTAAGTTTGTTGCGCATCTGGCGGACCTCCTTCCTTGTGACGCTGCAGACCACAAAGACCCGCAGCTGGCATAAAACCGCATGGCAGGTTGTCTGACTTTATCACTCCGGCAACAAGCCCTTGCCTCCTTTCAGGGCAGCAGACGGCGCTCTGCAGCGACCCCGTTACCGCGGATCTGCCCAGTCCTTCCCGGCAGGGGCCGACGGCGAAAACGCATCTTTCCCATAATAGGAAAGTCTATACCGCGGCAGGGCCCCGTCAAGCAGATCACCACAGAAATCGCCCGTGATCGTTGCCCGGTGCAGCGGCAATTGACACCCTGGAAAAGGTCACTTTTTTGCTCAAGGTTGCGAGGTAAAAACGGAGGGGTTTTGCAGTATCCGTCGAGGCGCAGCACTCCTTGTTCAGCGCCCGGCAGAATCTGATCAACGCACATCTGGCACAACAGACCAACCTGGAGACTCTCTACCGGGTTCTGGGTGGGGGTGGTGAGTAAAAGACCGGGCAGGGGCAGCTCTTTTTGCTGGCGCTTTGGAGCGCCTGTGAAACAGTCAGGCGGGGTGCGGGACGGCGACGCCGCGACCTTGGCGGTGTTCTATCCCAGGAAAAAAGCGAGAAGATCACCCGAAATGCACAAGATAGGGATGCTGATGCTGCTGTTCGGACAGCCAGCCGGCAAGACTCTTATCCCCATCAAGCAGCCGCTCACTGAGCCGGTGCTGCAATTCCATTCCGAGCAGCCAGATCAGGTTACCGCCCAGGCGCACACCCCGCTGCCGCTCCAGCCAGTCCGCCATGCCGCGTTCCAGCCGGGCACCTTGCTCCTGGGAAGCCGCCAGGTAATGGCTGGGGTAGGCAACGACAGCGGCATCAAGACTGGAGAGAAAAGCCTTTTTTTCGAGGGGGTGGAGGGTGGCAAAGTCGACTCCGCACCAGGCGGCAGGGCGGGTTGACAGGAGCGCCCGACAGGAAAGGGGGCGCGATAGATAAATGGTACAGCACTGCTGCTCATCGAGAAATGGGCACGCCCCCGACCGGTCACGGTAAAGCTGGAGAAATCCCTTCAACGTCGTCGCTGCAGCACTGACAGCTTCCAGCAGCGGCAGCCGCTCCATCACCATGTGACGCTGGCCATCACTCAGATCACCAGCGATGACAGCGGCCTCGGCAAAGGTGCAATTGACGGCCAGGGTGCAGCAATTGGCGCAGCCACTGGTGCAGTAGAGATCGATCCGCTGTGCAGTAGCGCTGCGCCGCAACGCGGCAACCCTGTCATCAAGCTGCGCCCAGCTGTTGCAGACCTGTTGCCGAAGCTCCTGCCATTCCATCAGACCACCCGGTTTTGCGGTTCACCCTTGAGATAGGCGGCAATGTTCTCAACAACGGTGGCAAGCAGCCGCTCGCGGGCTTCCCGCGTCGCCCAGGCGAGGTGCGGCGTAAGAATACAGCGGGGCGCCGTCAGCAGGGGGTTGTCTGCCGCCGGTGGTTCACTCGACAGGACATCTGCAGCGTATCCGCCGAGATAGCCGTCTTCCAGTGCTTCAGCGACAGCCGCTTCATCGACCAGCTGGCCCCGACCGGTGTTGATCAACAGCGCGCCCTGCCTGATCCGCGCCAGCCGGGCGGTGTTGACCAGCTGTGTCGTCGCCGGCGTCAGGGGACAGTTGAGACTGATCACATGACTGTCGGAAAACAGCTGGTCGATATCGACAAATTCCTGTCCGCACTCCTTTTTGTATTTGTCCGGATGAGCGGTCTGTACCAGAACCTGCATACCGAAAGCGCGGGCGATGGTCGCAACACGCTGGCCGATCTGACCGTAGCCGACCACACCGAAGGTTTTTCCGGCCAGCTCCGTCAACGGCCGATCACGAAAACTGAAATCCTCACAGTTGACCCATCCTCCTTCGGCAACCAGCCGAGCATGATGTCCGACCTGCTGAACCATCTCGAGAAGCAGTGCGAATACCAGCTGTGCCACCGAATTGGTACTGTAACCCGGGACATTGGTGACGACGATCTGCTGTTCTGCGGCCGCTTTGAGATCAACGATATTGACCCCCGTCGCCAGCACGCCGATGTAACGCAGCGACGGCAAGGCCGCCAGCGCTGCGGCATCGATCACCACCTTGTTGGTCAGCAGAATCTCTGCACCCTGGGCCCGTTCGATCAATTGTTCGGCGCTGGTGCGCGCGTGAATGATGCAGGTCCCCAGGGCCTTCAAAGGCGCCCAGTCCAGATCACCGCTATTCAGGGTGTAGCCGTCCAGAACAACAATTTTCATCACGTCTTCCTTTGTGTGGGTGGCGCGACAGCCACAACGGATCCGTTCCACTCTCCGCGTGCTGTCGCATCCGGTCGTTACGCGGGGTCGCTCCGAAGCGGACGTGGCCGGCGGTGAGTCAGGCAGCTCCGGCGCACATTCCGTTCATTCAACAAAGTAGCCGGCAACCCGCCAGATGCCGTCACCTTCCAGGTAAAGGGTGACCCGTTCCTTGGCCTGCTTTTTGGCCTCGAAATCGCTCAGATAAAAGAACGACAGGTACTCCCCTTCCGGAATGCCTTCGACCGGAGCCCTGGTATAGCTGACATCGGTCTGGCTGCGCTGCTGCAGGGGTCCGACCTGCTGCCGCACAGCAGACACCTGTTCGAGCCAGGTTTCCAGCGGAATATCCGCCTGGAGATAGGCAGAACCAAGGTGCCAGCTTTCTTCGTATTCGCCGGCATCAAGCAACTGCAGGAAGCTCACGGCAGCGGATGAGGCGGCAGCAACCTTCGCGGTGTCGGGTTTGTTTTTGTAGTAGGGGTAAAGAATGATCACCAGGGCGACAACCGCCAGTGACAGGTGAATCAGGTAGCGTCGTTGAAACATACGGCCTCCATGGCAGGTCTTTTACGCCGCTACTATAATCGCGATCGGGCGGCAGGGCAACGCTGTTGTGCTCCACAGGGTCAGCAAAGAAGCCGGAGCAGTGTTACTCCAGGCCGGCTTCAAAGTTGAATTTGCTGCTGTTCTCGGGGTCGACGCCGCGCCCGATGGCATCGAGAACCTGCTTTCCCTGGGTGCTGGTGGCACCACAGTGGGACAGGTCGACGACGAAGTTGCTGCAGCCGTAGTCTTCCAGCTCCCGCAGGTTGGCGATGAATGAGAAGGGCGTTTCACTGTAGAGCCAGGTCAGCCCCTGGCGCTGCTGCAGCCGATAGGCGTCGTCACGATCCGACAGCACCGGGCTGTCTCCACGCAGCTGCCGGACACGCACCCGTGACGCAAACAGGGGAACGCGTCCGAACACCGTCAGGGACGCGGAAACCGGCAGTTTGCGGGACAGGATGGCGGCCAGGTTGTGTCGATCATCCTCAATATAGAGTTCGACGTCACCGATACCAATCGCCGCGAGGGCGACGACGGCCTGGCTGTTGAGGGCAAACAGGCGGTAGCTGCTGAAGAGATGCAGATTCTCCAGCCCGTCAAAGAGGGGAAAGTGCCCGAGGTTGGCAAGACGGAAGCGGGTAAAACCCGCTTGCACCAGGTGACGGACGGCGGCGCGCAGATCCTGCCAGTCTTCTTCGAAGAGGATAAAGGGAAGATCCCAGATGATGTGATCGGCACGACGTTGGAGCTTGGCGGCCTGCTGCAGGTTGACCCGGCTCACCGGGAGAATCATGCTGTCCACCTGAGCGTTGTGGAGCAGGTGTTGCTCCCTGGCATCATTCACCATCAGCCGCAGGCGGCGCGGCCGTGACGCGCTGTCGCCAGCGCCAAGAAGTGCGGCCAGTGCCGCTTCGCGATGCAACTGACGCTGCTGCTGTTTCTGTTCCTGCTGCAGCTGCGCGAGGTCGCGGTAGAGGGCACGACGAACCTGCTTCATCTGTCCCGGCGGAATGACAATGGCAGGGAGGTCGCCGCAGCTCAGCTGATTGAGGACAAAGGGTTCGGCGGCGGTGGCAGTAAGGAACTGGCGCAGAACCCTTTCGTCAAGAGGCTGACTGGTCGCCGGAAAGCTGTCAATCCGATAGGCAAAGTCGTGACATCTGCCGTCCAGAGCTGCCCGGATCTTGAGATCCTGCGCGGTCACTTCAACCTGCAGGTCAACCGGCGCAGGGATCGGACGCTGTTGACCAAGCTTGCGACGACAGGCGGTATCGCTCATGGTGAAGGCATCTGCTGTGGCAACCATGAACACAGTGTCGCCCGGCCGGAAGCGCTGATCGAAGGGAGAGATCACCGTAACCAGGCTGTTGGCCGCGGTTTTCTTGACCTGCCGCCCGCCCTGCATTAACTGGCGCAAGGTGAAGGCACTGCCGCTCTTGTCGTTGGCCGGCTGGATCCGCAAGCGGTCCCCGAGATGCAGCGGCGCCGCGGACGTGAAACTGATTCTCCCCCCCTGGGCCTGACGGATTTCCCCCAGATAACGCCCGGTGGCTCCCTTCTGCGATGGAATGGCCATGTCGTCCGGTTGACCGCCGGACAGAAAGCCGCGGGTCGGCTGGCGGCCGAAACTCTCCTTCAGAAGCAATTTGGCCTGGGCGAGCACCTGCTTGCGTTGTTGTGCCGGCGCATCAAGAACCTGGCGATAGGCGCCGACCACCTTATGGACATATTCGGCGCTTTTCATCCGTCCTTCGATCTTGAAACTGCAGATTCCGGCATCTTCGAGCTCCGGCAACAGGTCAATCGCGGAAAGATCATTGGGGGAGAAGAAAAACCCCTGCTGCTGGTGCTGGCGGTGATTACGCCGGCAGGGTTGCGCACAACGACCGCGATTACCGCTCTTGCCGCCGAGAAAGGAAGAAAAATAGCACTGTCCACTAAAGGAAAAGCACAGGGCGCCGTGGATAAAGTGTTCCAACTCCAGGGTGGTCTGGCTGCGGATCCGCTTGATCTCGGGCAGTGTCAATTCACGCGCCAGCACCGCCCGACGGAAACCGAGGCGCTCGAGCATCCTGATCCCGGCGATGTTATGGATCGTCATCTGGGTGGACGCGTGCAGCTCAAGGTCTGGAAAATGCGTTCTGGCCAGTTGCCAGATGGCAAGGTCCTGGATGATCACCGCATCAACGCCAAAGGATTCCAGGGCCGCGAGGGTGTCGGTCAGGTGCGAGAGCTCGTTCTCCTTGACCAGGGTATTCAAGGTCACGTACAGGCGCCGGCCGCTGCTGTGCAGGTAGTTGGTCATGCTTTCAATATCGGCAAGACTGAAGTTTTTCGCCTTGGCGCGGGCAGAAAAATCCTTCAGCCCGGTATAGACGGCATCGGCGCCGGCATCAACGGCGGCAAAAAAAGCTTCCAGACTGCCGGCCGGGGCCAGCAACTCCGGGCGTCCGGTCGGGCTAGACGGCTGCATTTGCCGGTTCTTTACTGTCATTCACGCATGATCCTCGCGGAGCAGAAAGGGGGGAGCTTGCTGAGCGGGCCGGATGCCGTGTCACAACCGGTCCCCGGGACAACCCGGCGCCGCCGGCTCAAGAGCAGAGCATACACTGTCCGGTTCGCCGTGTAAAAGGGATCATGATCGCGCAACAGGAGTCCTTACCGTCGCGCAAGGAAGGTGGCCGGAGCGTTTCAGTTATTGTCTCGCGAACGAGATTATGTTTTACTGGCGCATCGTTATGCTGATTGCAATGGACAAGGAGAGAGTCGATGATACGAATGTTTCTGCTGTTCCTGTTTGCCGCCGCGCTGGTCCTGCCCGGCCAGTCCCTGGCGAATGATCCCCTGGCCGACTGGCAACCCAAGTTTGACCCCCGTGGAGCGGAACACACCTACCTGCTCTCCTGTGTCGGTCATCCGGCCATCGAGGGTGTCCGGGTCGGCTTCCGCATCCGTGACCGGGTCTGGGATGAAACCGCAGGGCGGTTGTATGTCGATTTTCGCCCCATGTCCCAGCTGGGCGGTGAAATGGATGTCCAGGGGAAGCTGCGCATGGGCGCCATCCATGGGATGATGAGCTCGTCGGTAGCCGCCCCCAATGTCTCGCCGCGCCTGGGTCTGGTCAATCTCCCCTTCCTGGTCGGCAGCTTCGACCAGCTGGAACGCTTCCGCAACGACACCGAGTTGTTTGAAGAGTACGGTGCCGAGGCCCTGCGCTCCGGGATTCGCGTCGTTGACTATACCACTTATGGCGGCTACGGCTGGGCGACCCGCACGCCGGTCAATTCCCTGGCAGACGCCGGAACCGTCGTTTTCCGGATCGCCGAAGCACCCGTCAATATCGATATGTACCGCGCCTGGGGCCTGCAGTTTACCGTCATGCCCTGGCCCGACGTGCCCCAGGCCCTGCAAACAGGAGTCATAACCGGTATGGACCACACCCCCACGGTGTGCAGTACCGGAAATTTTTTCAACCATGCCAAGTATTACACCGAGATTGATTATGCCCAGGGCCTTTACATCCACCTGGTCAACGAACGCTGGCTGCAGCGCCTGCCTGCCGATCTGCGCGAGGTGCTCCTGCGCGTCATCGCCGAGGAAAGCACCACGGCAAGAAAACTGGGGGAGGAGCAGCACAACCGTGAGATTGCCAAAGCCAAAGCTGCCGGGGTCACTTTCAACCGGCTGCCACCAGCCGATGTCGCAGTGATGAAGGAAAAGGCCGAGCCGATCATTCAACAATGGGAGGATCGCATTGGTGCCGATTTTCTTCAGCGGGTCCGGCAGCGACTGTCCGACTGATCACAATAGCTCCCAGAGCACTGCTTAGTAAGTCCGGGATGAGGTTTCATCCCGGACTTTTTTATTGACCAAAAACCGCTCAAAGTGTATACCTTCTTCTCTTAAGTTATTGATTTTACTAATATTTAACTTTTGTTTACGAAGATCAAACAGGGTTTGATCAATTTCATGCCATTCGGGAGGTTACACTGTGAAAAAGATGATATTGCTGATGATTGTCCTGCTCGCCCTGACCACCCAGGGGCTGGCGAATGAAGATCCTCTGGCCCGGTGGCAGCCGGCGTTTGACCCGAGCGGGGCCAAGTATACCTACATCCTGTCCAACATTTCCCACCCGGTGATCGAGGGTGTGGCCGCCGGCTATCGTATCCGGGATGCCGTGTGGGAACGCACCAACGGCCAGATTTACGTTGATTTCCGCCCCCTGGCCCAACTCGGCGGTGAGCGGGACGTGATCAGTAAGTTGCGCCTCGGCGCTGTCCATGGCATGCTCAGTTCTTCGGTGGCGGCGGCCAACGTCGCCGACCGCCTGGGAATTGTCAACCTGCCGTATATTATCGACACCTTCGACAAGCTCGACAGTTTCAGAACGGATCCGGAACTGTGGCAGCCTTTTGTCGAAAGTGCTCTTGCGGGCGGGATTTATGTTGCCGATATCACCAACTACGGCCCTTATGGCTGGGCAACAACGGTGCCGGTGGACAGCCTTGAGGCCGCCAAGGCCGTCAATTTCCGTATTGCCGAGGCGCCGGTGAACACCGATGCCTATCGTGCCTGGGGGTTGAAGTTCACCGTCATGCCGTGGCCGGACGTGCCCCAGGCGCTGCAGACCGGTGTCATCACCGGGCTGGATCACACGGCGATTGTGTGTAACATCACCAAGAAGTTCACCGTTGCCAAACATTTCACCGAACTCAACTATGCACAGGGACTGTTTGTGCATCTGATCAACCAGCGCTGGCTTGAGCGCTTGCCGGAAGAATTGCGTGACACCTTCCTGACGGTGATTGCCGAAGAGAGCGCCAAGTCCAGAGAAGCCACCCGTCGCCAGCATGATGAGCAGCTCGCCGCAGCCCGCGAGGCCGGGGTGCAGATCCACCAGCTTTCAGACGCCGACCTGGCCGAGTTGAAACGGTTGTCGGAACCGCTCATTAAAAACTGGAGTGAGCGGATCGGCGAAGATTATCTCGCACTGGTTCGGGCAAAGCTTGGCAGTTAATCCCAATCCCTGTATAATCGCCACGCCATGACGGGGCCGGAGAGGATCCCTCTTCGGCCCCTGTTTTTTGTCATGGGGGAGCGGTGTGGCCGCTGGCATACAAGAGACATGGGTTGGATTGCGCAAGCAGGCCAGCCAGGCCGGAAGAACCGGTCGCGGACGGAAACGGACAGCAACGCATGGTGAAAAACCTATTTAAAAAAATCGATCGCGGCCTTCTCTTTGTCGAGGAGTGGGCCCTGTTCATTGCCGTCTGTGCGGCATTGCTGGCGGCCATGGCCAATGTCATCCTGCGCAAGAGCGGCACGGATTTCAATATCTTCTGGTCGGATGAGGTGGTGCGCAAGGTCATCTATTTTTCGACCTATATCGGCGCGGTGACCGCCATCCGCAGCCGTTCTCTCATTCGTATCGATGCCCTGCCCCAGCTGTTTCCCGTGCTGAAACGATCCCTGACCCTGCTGTCTCACCTTGTGGTTCTTTTTTTTGCCGCGGTCATGGTCTATCTGGGGGGGAAAATGACCCTGATGATGTACGCAGATCCCTTTGCCCGGACCAGCACACTGCAGATTCCCGAGTGGTATTTTTACGCGGTGCTGCCACTCATGGGGGCGATGATGTTTGTCCGCACCCTGATGGTCATGGTGGAAGACTGGCGTGATGCTCCAGACGTCACCGGGGGAAACTGATATGGAAGCCAGCTACCTTCTGATTCTTGCTCTGCTGCTCGGCAGCCTTGCGGCGACGGTACCGGTTTTCATGGCCCTGTTTTTTACCGGCGCCTTCGGACTGGTCTTTCTCCTTGATATCGATCCGCGCATCGTTATCGAGGTCCTCTATCGCAGCATGGATAAGTTCGCCCTGGTGGTTGTGATGTTTTTCGTTCTCTGTGGCAACATCATGACCACCGGAACCATTGTCAAAAAGCTCATCAATACCGCCAATGTCCTGGTTGGCTTTCTCCCCGGCGGACTGGCCATGGCGGGCATTCTCGCCTGCGGTTTTTTTGGCGCGATCTCCGGATCCACCGTCGCCACGGTGGTTGCTATTGGCGGCTTCATGATTCCGGCGCTGATCAAGCATGGCTACGACGAAAAGTTTTCCGTCGGGGTCATGACCACCGCGCCCATTCTCGGCGTCATCATCCCCCCCTCCATCGCCATGATTCTCTATGCCATGGTCAGCAACGATCCCCTCGAAGCCCTCTTTCTGACCGGCTTTATTCCCGGGATCCTGATCATGATGGCAATGAGCATCTATGCCTACTTTGTCTGTAAAAAGCAGGGGCTGAAAACCCTCGATCGCCCGACGCTGAAAGAAGCGCTGGCCGTCATCCGCGAGAGTATCTGGGCTCTGCTGCTGCCGGTACTGATTTTTGGCGGGATCTACTCCGGCCTCTTTACCGCCAACGAGGCCGCGGTTGTCGCCTGCTTTTACGCTTTTTTTGTGGAAATCGTCATTCATCGCGATCTGCGCTTTCGCGATATCAAGCGTGTCGTGGTCTCCTCCGCGGTGACGTCGGCAACCCTGCTGATCATCGTCGCCGGCGCCTCGGTGTTTGGCGAATATCTGACGTTTGAACAGATCCCCAACAAAATCGCCACTGCCGTGGTCAGCAGCATTTCCTCACCCTGGGTGTTTCTTCTGGCGGTCAACATCCTGCTGCTCGTTATCGGCATGTTCATGGATATCATTTCCGCCACCCTGATCCTGACACCGATCTTCCTGCCCCTGTTAAGTGAGTTCGGCATTGATACGATGCACTTCGGCCTGCTGATGACGATCAACCTGGGCATCGGTTACTGCACGCCACCGCTGGGGGTCAGTCTGTATATCGCCGGAGCGACGGTCAACCGTGACCTGGTCTATGTATCGAAAGCGGTGATGCCGTTTCTGCTGATCCAGATGGCAATTCTGCTGTTACTGACCTTCTGGCCAGACCTGGTGCTGCTGCTGCCGCGACTGTTCTACGGTTAACGCGCACGGGCTGAAGAACAAGAGCAGGATGATGGTCAAAAAGTGTTTCTGGGACAACCCCTATCGGCACCGCCTTCTCACCCGCGTGCGCAGGGTTGACGGCGACAGGGTCTTCCTTGACGAAACGATTTTCTACCCCTTCTCCGGGGCGCAGGAAAGTGACGCGGGCAGCATTGCCGAGTACCCTGTCCTGCGGGCGATCATAGAGGGCAATGATATCGCCTATCAGCTGCCGGAGAAGCACCGTCTGCGGGCGGGATCTGCCGCACTGGTGGTAATCGACTGGCACCGCCGCTATCGGCTGATGCGTCTGCATCTGGCAGCCGAACTGGTTCTCGAACTGGCCGGTCGTGCCCTTACCGGGGTGGAAAAAATCGGGGCGCACATTTCAGCCGAAAAAGCGCGGCTCGACTTTCTCTGGCCGGAATCTGTCAAACCCTTATTGCCACGACTGAGCGCGCAGGTTGAGGCATTGGTCGCCCGGAATCAACCTGTTATCAGCGCCTTTGCCGACCCGCTGACGCAGCGTCGTTACTGGGAGATCGAGGGCTTCGCGCAGATTCCCTGTGGCGGAACCCACCTGCGTTCCTGTGGAGAAATCGGCAAGGTCACCCTGAAACGCATCAACATCGGCCGGGGGAAAGAACGGATCGACATTTTCGTCGATGAGGTTGCACCGCCACCGCCGGATCCTTCATGACAAGGAGCAGCTGATGAGCAGCAGGATACTGATACCCATCAACGATTCGCCGACGACGCACAGAACCATAGATGACATCATCGCCAATCGCGAACGCTTCGCAGCCCGACTGGTTCTCCTTCATGTCATCAATGATCAGCTGGCCTATCGGATGATTCCGGATTTCCAGATCGGCATGGTCCGGGAAAACGCCCTCAAGGCGGCAACCGGGCGGATGGAAGTCCTGGCGGAGAAGTTGCGCGGTGCCGGCTTTGCGGTGGAGTTGCGCATTGAGTTCGGGACGCCCCGCAGGGTTATCCCGCAGATTGCCAATGACGAGGACTTCCATCTGCTGGTCCTTGGCCGGCGCACCGGCCGCGGGGAAATCCGCGATGTCCTGTTCGGCTCGGTTGCCAACTACGTGCTCCACAATGTCCGTTGTCCGGTATTGCTGTTCTGATGCGTCGTTGCCAGGCAGTGCAGCTGGGCAGGCACAGCCCATCCGCATGCCGTGCATCACTCGAACTGGGTGCGAAAGCGTTCGAAACGCTCGGTGAGGGTCCCCAGTTCTTCCCGTAACGCGGCCACCTCCTGCTCCAGTGCCGCCAGGCGACCATCGTGCGGCACAGACGGGGCGATCGCAGACCCAGGATCTTCCTCTGCAATGTCCGGCCCCGCAGCATCACGCAGCAGATCGGCAAAACGATGCTCCTTGCGACCGGCCAGGCGCGGCAGACGAACGACCAGAGCCGGATCAGCGTCACTCATCCCCTTTATGACCGCCTCTACCTGGTCCAGGTCAGCGAAATCGTACATCCTCTCCGTCCGGCCACGAATTTCCCCGATGGTCTGGGGTCCGCGCAGCAACAGCACCGCCAGAACCGCCAACTCTTCCTGTTCCAGGTGGTAGCGGGCAGCAAGATGATGACAATAGCGTGCGCTGCGCACCCCTTCGGCTGAGCGGTAGATCAGCTGTTCACGACGCAGTTCTTCGAGTCCTTCGAGCACCTGTTCCTCGGACAGGGTCATGACCGGTTCACGATTCGACTTCTGATTGCAGGCATTGACCAGGGCATTGAGGGTCAGGGGATAATAGTCGGGCGTGGCCAGCTCTTTCTCGATCAGGCAGCCAACAATCCGCACAGCGACAGCAGACAGCTTTTTCATCGTGACGTCCTTTTGCAGCAAAAGTTCGATCCGCCCCGGGGATCTGTTTCCCGGCGGAAAAAAGGCACGCCCCGGCTCAGCAACGGCGTGCCTTTATTTGATGGGGACCGGCTGGTTATTTGTTGACAGCTTCCATTTTATTCATCCTGCTGCCGATAAAGGCCGCGATGATCACCAGAACCGATGAAATCACGATCATGATAATCCCCAGGGCAGAGAGCCTCCCCCACAACCCGTCCTCGGCAAACCGCAGTATCTGCACCGCCAGCACCTCGGTTCCCGGACGTGACAACACCACCGAGAGAGTGAGCTCGCGAAAGAACATCGACGCCATCAGAATCCAGCCGGAGACAATCCCGGGGATCAGCAGCGGCACGACAATCTTACGCAGCGTCTGGAACGGTGTCGCACCGCAAACCCGCGACGATTCCTCGAGATGGTCGTGAATCTGAACAAAAGCGCTGGAGATCGGGCGGACGCCGTAGGGGAGATAGGTGGCAATATAGCCGATCAGCAGGGCCGTCAGCGTCCCGTAAAGAGGGGTGCGCACGAAAAACCACATAAACCCTACCCCGATAACAATGCCCGGAAATGAGAAGGAGAGAAAGGTCAGGGATTCGAGCAGACCGGCGGCAGTGGTACGCACCTTGACGATCACGTAGGAAACGAGGATCGACAGCAAGGTTCCCAGGGTCGCACCGACAATGCCGAGGAAGAGGCTGTTTTTCAGTGACAGCAGGGACACGGGATCCTTCAGGACATCGATCCAGTTGGTCCAGGACATCAGCGAAAAAGCCCTGGCACTCGGGGCCATGGAATAAGGCAGCATGGAGGTATAGAACAGGACCATGACCGGCAGCAGAATCAGAACAAAAGAGAGCAGTCCGACGATGACAAACAGGGGATAACGGACATTTTTCAGTTTGATCAGGGTCGGCTTGAAACCGCGACTGGTGATGGTGACGAATTTACCGCTTTCCGAAGTGAGATAACGGTAGAGATAGATCAGGGTGATGGACGCGGCCAGGGCACTCATACCGATGGCGGCGGCCAGGCCAAAATCGGCGGCAAAGCCGCTCGAAACACTCCGGTAAATATGCGTCGAAAACACATAGATGCGCCCCGGCATGCCAATCACCGACGGCACGGCAAAGGAAGCCAGACTCCTGACGATAACGAGAATCGCCGCCGCCAGGATTGCCGGACGCAACACCGGCAGAGTAACTTTCAACATGGTGCGCAGGTTGGATGCACCGCAGACCTTGGACGACTCCTCCAGTGAGACATCGAAAGAACTCATTGCCGGGGCGATCACCAGGTAGGCGATTGGCAGGTCCAGCAGCCCTTCAACCAGAATCATCCCGGACAGGCTGTAGATATTGAACAGGGTCGCCTGCGTCCCGAAAATATCGCGAAACAGGGTGTTGAGAATGCCATTGTTCGGATTCAGCAACAACACCCAGCTCACGGCGAAGAGAATGTGGGGGATCATCATCGGGATAATGGAAATAATCCGGAAGATGAATTTAAAAGGCAGATCGGTGCGGGTATTGACATAGGCGAGAAACAGCGCCAGCCCGGTGGCAAGCAGAGAGGATCCGACAGTAAAAATTACTGTGTTCCAGAGGATCTCGGCAAAGTCGGGGTCGGTATAGGCGGCAACGTACTTGCTCGTGGTGAATTCGCCGAAGCTGACGAAATCCCGGGAAAAACTCCCCAGCACCAGCATGATTACGGGGCACAGGGTCAGAAAGCCAACGACGACAATCAGGCTGGCTGTCAGGGTTGGTTTTTTCATCATAGGGACGACCTACCGGGCGAGCAAAAAGCAGTGATCCGGATCGAAGGCGATGCTGATGTCATCCCCCTCGTGAATGTCCCGGGTCGGGTCGATGGTGGTGGTCAGCAACGAATCGCCGATACGGATTTCCCCTTCGTATGCCTCACCGATGAAAATCAGGGTCTCCATGCGTCCCGTAAAAACATTGTCCAACTGATCGTGCTGGGCCGCCAGGCGGATGAATTCAGGCCTTACACAGAGCATGGCATCTTCACCGACCGCAATGTCGTGAGGATTGAGAGCGAGGATCGTGCCGATATCCGAGGCAAAGTGTGCGTGACTGCCCTGCTGCTGCGCCACCTTGCCCTTGATCAGGTTGGCGCGCCCGATAAAATCGGCGACAAAACGGTGATCGGAATTGAAATAGATCTTCTTGGGATCGCCGATTTCGACAATCCGCCCGGCCCGCATGACGGCAATCAGGTCGGACAGGGCCAGCGCCTCGATCCGGTCGTGAGTCACGTAAATCGCGGTGATCTGCAGTTCACCGAGAAAGGCGCGCAGCTCCTTGCGGGTCTCTTCGCGCAGCTTGGCGTCGAGATTACTCAAAGGTTCATCAAACAGAATCACCTTGGGTTCAGCGACCAGTGCCCGGGCCAGCGCCACCCGCTGCTGCTGTCCGCCACTGAGCTTGGTCGCCGGGCGCTTTTCAAACCCTTCCAGCTGGACAAACTTCAGAACGGCGGTGACCTTTTCACGGATAAAGCTGCGGGAGGCCCCCGCCGTCTGCAACGGATAGGCAACGTTGTCGAACACATTCATGTGCGGCCAGATGGCATACGTCTGAAACACCATTCCCAGCCCACGTTTTTCCGGCGGCACAAAAATATTTTTCGGGCGCGACCAGACCAGTTCGTCACCGATATAGATCTCCCCCTCATCGGGGGTTTCCAGGCCGACGATACAGCGCAACAGGGTTGTTTTACCGCAGCCGCTCGGGCCGAGCAGGGTAAAAATCCGGTTGGCCGGGATCGTCAGATCAACCTGGTCGAGGGCCCTGATCTGCTTTCCTTCGGAATAATAGAAACGGCTCAGGCCGGTGATGCGGATTTCCATAGGTCCTCGCACTCAAGCAGACGAAGGCAGCGGCAAACCGTTGTCGTCCGGATAACATGGCAGGATGAAGGCTCCGCGCCTAGCGACCGTAGAATATTTTCTGGAATTCTCTGCCCCAGTGACGGATCTCCGGGTCGGACAGTTCACGGATCGGCAGGACCTTGACACTGCTGATGCCGTCGATCGGCGGATAAACCCCCGGAGTCAGCACGTATTCACCGACCTTGTCGGCGAGCAACTGCATGGCCTCCTGGCTCAGCCAGTAATCGACAAAGGCCTGCGCTCCGGCCGGATTGGGCGCATTTGCCGCGACAGCAATGGCCCGCGGGGTCCCGAGCAGCGTATCGACCCTGGCCCAGTCAAGGGGAGCCGGCGCCTTGGTAATGATGTACTTGGGCATGGAGATACCGATCAGTTTCTGGCCGCTTTCAATCGGTGCCGGAGTTGGTCCGAATGACGCAACAAACATCGGCTTGTTGGCAGCCAATCCAACCAGGAATTTCATCCAGGCCTCGTCATCGGCGAACACGCCGGTTTCCTTGAGTCCGACCAGCCAGGAGATCGTTGTGGCATGGGAGGCCGGATCGGGCATGACAATCTTGTCGAACCACTTGGGGTCAGCCAGGTCGGCATAGCTGGTCGGCACATCCTCGGGCTTGACCAGGTCCTTGTTGTAGATCGGCGCGACGTATTCAATACCGAACTGGATGAAGTTGTCATCCGCGACGGCCCAGTCCGGATAACCGGCAGCGGCCGGTGAGCGGTAGGCAGCCAGCACCCCCTTTTCCTTGAGCATCTGAATGATCGGTAGCGGACCCTGCAAAACGTCAGCCTGCAGCTTGCCAACGGAAAATTCCGTGAGAACCGTTGCCAGATATTTGCTGGTTGACATCCGGGTGTAAATGGCCTCGCCCTCGTGAGACCCGTTATAGGCCTCTATCAGGGGCTCGATCGCCGTCATATTGGCATAAAAATTCACCTTGCCCGCTGCCAGAGCAGATGAAAACCCTCCGGACACCAGCACCACAAAACCCAACAGCACAAGAATTTTCTTCATAGTTTGCTCCTTCAGGGGTGTTTACAGTCTCAGTCAGGTGGCTATGGAAAAGAACGGGATATAACTGGGCAGCAACAGGGATGCCGCCGGCAAATGGCATCGCCTGGATCGCCCCGGCCGGATACCCAGCCAGTCTAGCACAAAATTTACACTAACAACCCCGGCCTGTTGCAGTTTTTCGACCTGACCGGACAAAAAAATGACGACCGGCCATTTATCGATTCCTCCCACGACCCGGCCGCGCATCAGCGAAAAAAAAACGGGCCCCATTGCCGGGGCCCGTTGATCTTCTATCCTGATGTTACGACGTACAATTGTTATTCCATGTGACGACGCCCTTTGCCCTCGCCAGCTCCGCCACAACGACGCCCTTCGCCGCCCATGCAGCCTTGCCCTGCGCCGCCCATGCAACCTTGTCCTTCACCGTGCAGGGCACCGAGTTTTTCTGCTTTTTCGTGTTGTTGCGGGGTCAACAGGGCGGCAACCTGCTGACGCGTTTCGGCACGGGAGGCAAGCATCCGGGTCTTCAGATCGGCGTGCTCTGCGGCAATGGCACGGTACTGCGCTTCGTCAAAATTCTTGACATCAGCAGCACTGTGCAGTTTCTCACGGCTCTCCTCAAGCTCGGCCCGCAGAGCCTGCTGTTGCTCCAGGCGCTGACCCTGAAGCGTCGCGATTTTCTCCTTCTGCTCCGCGGTCAGATCGAGAATCACCGCCATCTTTTCCAGATGCTGTTCGTGGCGCTGCTGACGCTGCTCTGTGCTCATCTGTTGGCCACCGCGCTTGCCGCAATCCTGCCCCCATCCTGATCCATGTCCCCCCGGCCAGCCAAAGGCGAAGGTTGCGGTCAGAACGGCACCAGTGACAAGCAGTATGATCCATGTCGCTTTCTTCATAATAAACTCCTGTGATAATTGGTTGTTGTTCGCTGTTGATGCGTTGACTATAGAGCATCGACAAAAAATAGTGGGTTAAGAGCTGTGAGCTTCAGGTAAAGTTATGTAAAGCGGCCTTGTCACCCGCCTGTTACCTTAACATTTCTTTACAGCGGCGTCTGCCCGGCGCAGGTATGATGGACGATCAGCAAAGGAGTGCCGATGAACCGGATACTGGTCATAGACGATGATGCGGAATTATGTGATCTCCTCACCGATTATCTCAGCGGTGAAGGTTTCAGCGTTGCGGCAGTTCATCGCGGCGATCTCGGGGCCGAGCAGGTTGGCAAAAAAACCTACGATCTGGTGATTCTCGATGTCATGCTCCCGGGCCTCAACGGCTTCGACGTTCTGCGCCGGATCCGGGAACAGAGCAAAGTGCCGGTGATTATGCTGACCGCACGTGGTGATGACATCGACCGGATCGTCGGCCTCGAACTCGGCGCCGATGACTATCTGCCCAAGCCCTTCAACCCGCGCGAACTGGTGGCGCGCATCCGGGCTATCCAGCGCCGCGTAAGCGAAACCGACCCGTCCGGCCGACGGGGCAAAGCGGTGGAATACCAGGTCGGGGACCTGCTCCTGTGTTCCACCAGGCGTACTCTGCTGCAGGAGGGGACAGCGATTGAGCTGACATCGGTCGAGTTCAGTCTCCTCGAAGCCCTGCTCTGTCGTGCCGGTGAAATCGTCAGTCGTGAAGAACTGGTTGAACAAGTGCTCGGTCGTCAGCTATCGGCCTATGACCGCAGCATCGATGTCCATGTCAGTGCCCTGCGCAAAAAGCTCGGCCACCATTACCAGAACCGCGAACGGATCAGAACCGTGCGCGGCATTGGCTATCTCTATGCGTTGCCGGAGACAGAATCCTGATGCGCAGTCTGTTTCTGAAAATCTTTCTGTATTTTCTGCTGATCATCCTGCTGGTGGCAACAGCGGTGGTCGCCCTGACCTATTTCCGCGACCAGGAATTCCCGCCACTGGCACACCAGGGCTTTGCCCGGCGTGCCATCACCGAATACGGGCGGGAAGCGATCCGCGCCTATGAAACCTCCGGGGTTACGGCGGTCGATCGGTTTACCGAAAAGCTGCTCGCCGATTCCGGCATCGAACTGATCCTGTTCGATCCACAGGGACAGCTGCTCAGCCGCCGGCCGGTCTCCAGGCATGTTCAACATATGGCCGCGCGGGCCATGCGCAGCGGTGAAGTTGTCCTGCCCGGCAGAGGGATGCGCAACGGGCTCGCAGCAACAGTCAGGGGTACCGGGGGGGACTATGTCGTTGCCATAAATCTGCCGCAGCGCCCCGCTCCCAGGGATCTGTTCAAAGGACTGACCCACGGTTTTCTCGGTGGCCAGTTGCTGATTCTGTTGCTCGTAACAACGGCGGTCTGTTTTGTTCTCGCCCGTTCTCTGGCCGCACCGATCGGCCGGCTGCGCCAGGCCACCCGCCGGTTTGCGGCCGGTGATCTGACCACCCGGCTCGGCACCCAGGTCAGGGGCAGTGATGAACTGGCGGGGCTGGCGCAGGATTTTGACGAGATGGCGACCAAAATCGAGGCCCTCGTTTCTGCCCAGCAGCAACTCCTGCGGGACCTCTCCCACGAGTTGCGCTCGCCCCTGGCACGTCTTGGCGTTGCCCTGGAACTGGCCCGACAGCAGACCGGTGCGCCGACCCAGCACAAGGCCCTGGATCGTATCGCCCTGGAAGCCGAACGGATCAACGAGATGATCGGCCAGTTGCTTGGCCTGACGCGCATGAGCAGCCCCGTCAACGAGCAGAATTTTACCCGTTTCGATCTCCATGAACTGCTCCGGCAGCTGGTCGCTGACGCGGCCTACGAGGCCAGCGCCCGCCAGTGCGAGGTCCAGCTGCACTCACCCGGCCGGGCACCCATGACGGGTGCGGAAGAACTTCTTGGCCGTGCCCTGGAAAATGTCATCCGCAATGCCGTCAAGTATACGGCAGACGCCAGCAGAGTCCTGGTCACCCTGGAACAGGAGAAAAGTTGCTGGGTCATCCGGGTAACGGACCAGGGCCAGGGGGTTCCTGCAGCCGCCCTGGAGAAAGTTTTTGAGCCCTTTTATCGTGTCGCTGACGCCCGCGATCGCCAGAGTGGCGGCACCGGCATCGGCCTTGCCATCGCCCAGCGGGCGATTCAGCTGCACCACGGCACGATTGCTGCCCGTAACCTGCCGGCAGGGGGACTGCAGATCGAGATCCGCCTGCCAAAAGACATATAGATATATAAATATTTGACTTTATGGAGAACTTCCGGTACTCTGACGTATCATCTGCAGGAAAGGAGTTATCACGATGGAGTGGCTGATTTTTCTCGGCATTTTTGCCGCCTGGTTTGCTCTTAACCGCTGGATTCTGCCACGCATGGGAATCCAGACCTGAATGTCCGACAGCTGTCAGCTTCCGCGTGACGGAAGCAAAAAAAAACCTGTTGCCGGTGACAATGCCGCTGGCGGCAGCAAACAACCATAACGGGTTCAAGCGGGGCTGTTCGGTAACGGACAGCCCCGCTCCGTTTCAACGGTCAGCGATCAGCAGTCCGCCAACCGCAACATTTTCCGGCTCGTTTTCCCTGATCATCACGATAATTGTCTGCTCCGGCAGGCCATAGGCCTGTGCCGCCCTGGCCGTGATCTCCGTCACCAGGGCCCGTTTTTTATCAAGGTCAAGTCGTGGTCCGTCAAGGCTGATAACCGGCATAATTTCTCCTTTCCTGACATGGTTAATAGATCCAGCTGATGCTGATGGAACCGAAGCCATGATTCCTGTCCTGCGTCGTGAAGGTACGACTCTGCTGTATATACGCCCAGGTCACCTTTGCAGGCCCTGCCTGCCAGGCCACGCCGCCCATGATTTCACCGACAAAGACCTCCGGGGTGACACTGTGACTGCTACGGAACGTGTTGCCATCGAGAAAGATATTATGCAACACCGCCTTGCCATTGGCCGAAACAAACAGCTGCACCCCCGGAACCGGTGTCCTGCCCTCCTTGAAAGCGCTGTTGCTTGTGCAACCGGCGCTGATTGAACAGTTGCCAAAGTCATCGGGCAGCCGCCATCCCATCCGCACTTCCAGACCCGTGTTAACATAGGTCTGCGCCGTACCGATGCTGCCGCCAAGGTGCGGGATGAGATCCAGGGAAAAGCCTGTCGAACGCGGATAAAAGCGCCGACGCCACTGGGTTTCGTGAACCAGGTCAAGGGTGACTTCGTTCTTTAACTGATGATCCCACCCTTTGGCGTCATTGGCGCCGACGACGCGATGAACCAGAGCCTGGGTGTCCTCGGCAAAGGAGATCGGTCCGACTACGCCGAGATGGGCTTCCCAGGTACTTTTTCGCCCGGCGTCACGACTGTGCAGCCCGGTCGCCACATAAAGCCGACCGACATAGGGGCGATCCGTTGTGATCAGGTCGGCGCGCCCGGTGTTTGCCGGCGTGTAGGCTGCCTGGCCGACGGACAGCGAAAGAGCGCGGGAAAACCCGTCGTCGCCGAGCAGTGGCAAGATCGCAAACAGGTTCTCCACCGCGTCCGTCCAGGCCTCCTCTTCCCGGCTGACAACCGGAGAACTCCAGGTCAACTTTATCCCGTTGGTATAATCCCAGTCCGTGTCCGCATAAAAATCGTTTTCCCACTGGACGGTCAAGGTATCTAAGCGGGGTGCTTCTGCGGGGCGCTCTTGTGCCGCGCTGGAAACGGCGCAGAGCATCAGGGAGATCAACAGGATTACGGGTTTTAACGGCATGACAACCAATACCATCTTTCGGGTTCACCGGTTCAAGCGGAATCCGGCACCGACGCAGGACAGGATGGTAACCCGCCACAAGGTCGCGTGACAAAGATTTTAGCTGTCTTTTTTGACCAGCCTTCCCCCATTCCAGGTTGCGCCACGCGAAAGGTGTTACAAATAAGGAGACAACAGCTTGAAAAAGGAATCGCGCAGACGCAGAGTGAGGGAGCGGCTGTCGACCTCTTCCAAAGAGATCTGCCGGGACCGCTCGCGCGACTGGTCAAAGTGGCGGATCAGTTCGCTTACGGCGTCATGATCGAAGATTTCGACATTGAATTCAAAGTTCAGGCGCAGACTGCGGGGATCGATATTGGCAGAGCCGACCAGTGCATACTTGTCATCGATCAGCAACAGCTTGCTGTGAACAAAGGGGGGAGGATGAAAATAGATCCGCGCGTCATGTTCGAGCAGTTCAAACAGATAGGCATGGGCGGCCCAGGCGACAAACGGCAGGTTGTTCTGTTGCGGCAGAAGAATCTCCACCCGCACCCCGCGCAGGGCAGCGGCATTGATCGCCGCCAGTTGCGCCCGTGACGGGATGAAATAAGGCGTCATGATGCGGATGTGGGAACGGGCACAGGAGAGGGCGCCGATCAGGATCCAGTTGAGCTTTTCGTGGGGTTCATTGGGTCCGGCACTAACCCCCCGGCAGCACGCCTTGCCCACGACCGGGGGTCGCGGCCATTCCCGCGGCGCACGTTTTTCCTTGGTCGCGTAATGCCAGTCTTCCATGAAGGCGTCGCGCAACTGTTCGCAGATCGGACCCTGCAGACGGAAGTGAATGTCAATCACCCGGATGGCATCCTGCACGGCTCTGACCATATGACGTTCGCGAATATTCATCCCCCCGGTGAACCCGACCAGGTTGTCGACAATCAGCAGCTTCCGGTGGTTGCGCAGATTGAAGTAAAAACTGTGCAGCAAGCGTGGCGGCAGAAAGGAGACGACCTTGACCCTGGTCCCGCGCAGCTGGCGCCGCACCTTGGCCCAGGAGTAAAGCTCACCAAAGGCATCAATGAGAATTCTGACATCGATGCCGCGATCAGCGGCAGCCGTCAGTTCGCGAACAAATTCAAGACCGACACGATCGGGGGTAAATATATAGCTGGAAAGAAAAACCGACTCCCTGGCCGAACGGATCGCGCCAAGCATGGCGGGGTAAGCCTGTTCACCGTTGTAAAGAACCTCCACCCGGTTACCACAGACCAGCGGCCGCCGGGTGACGGCGTCGGAAAGCTTGATCAGGCTGGTGCTGGTGCTGTCGACGGGATAATGAAGCACGTCCTCGGGTCGGGGAGGGACGTTGACGTGCAGCCAGTGCATCCCTTGCCCCTGCTCCTGCATTTCCCGCGCCCGGGAACGGATCCGGTTGACCCCGAGGAGCCAATAGAACAACGCCCCTGCTCCGGGAATCGCCAGGCAGGTGACAATCCAGCCGAGCGCCGCACGTGGATCACGCTTGGTCAGCAGTGCATGTCCGGCGGAAAACACCGACAGGCCCCAGCTAATCGCTATCACCAAGGTCCACATGACGTCTCCGGCAGCTGCTAAGAGTGGAATATTTGCGGGATGTTAGCAGTTCCTGTCGGGCAAGTCCAGAACACTGTTATGCAAATGACGGCCGCCTGTGCCACAGAACGACGCGGAACGGCCATGAAGTCACCGCCGTTCAGCGCAGGGAGGTGCCACAGCGGGGACAGGTAAGAACGGTGTTGGTCGAGACTTTCTCGCCACAGGTGGGGCAGTTGAACCAGTGGCGGCAGAAACGGCACTGCTGCTCGGACAACCCCTGCTTCTTTTTACACTTGGGGCAACGACGGTACATTTTCCGCTGGTTCAGATAATCTTCAAAGAACAACCCGCAGCGCTGGCATTCCACCGCGCCGGGCTTAACCGGTGCTTCGCAGCCCGGAATCGGGCACTTGTAGACCGTCTTGCATTCACTGCACCAGTATCCCCCCTTGAGAACGGCCCCGCATTGGGTACATTTTTTACTGATCATCGATCACTCCACAGCCGTACCGCTGCTATTTACGCATTGTCTGACAGGTCTCCATCATAGTTGACATCAGGCCCGTTGCCAAGGGAAACAACAGCAGCAGACCCCGCCGCCTGAGGGGAGAGGCTGTGACGCAGATACTGTCCGGTGTAGGACTGTTCGCAGGCAGCAATGTCGTCGGGCGTGCCGCAGGCGACCACCTCCCCCCCCCGACTCCCCCCTTCCGGTCCGAGATCGATGATGTAATCGGCGGTTTTGATGACGTCCAGGTTATGCTCGATGACAACGACCGTGTTGCCGCTCTCGATCAGACGGTTAAGCACTTCAAGCAGCTTGTCGATATCGGCAAAGTGCAGCCCGGTGGTTGGTTCATCCAGGATGTAGATGGTCTTCCCCGTCGCCCTTTTCCCCAGTTCGCGCGCCAGCTTGACCCGCTGGGCCTCGCCGCCGGAAAGGGTGGTCGCGCTTTGCCCGAGCTTGATGTAGCCGAGGCCGACATCCCGGATCGTCTGCAGCTTGCTGTGAATCCTGGGAATATTTTCGAGAAACTGGCTGGCCTGGTTGACCGTCATCGCCAGCACATCTGCGATACTTTTTCCCTTGTACTTGACCTCGAGGGTTTCGCGGTTGTAGCGCGCGCCCTTGCACACATCACACTGGACGTAGACGTCGGGAAGAAAGTGCATCTCGATTTTGAGGATGCCGTCACCGGTACAGGCTTCGCAGCGTCCCCCCTTGACGTTGAAGGAGAACCGCCCCGGCTTGTAGCCGCGGATTTTCGCCTCCGGCAGCTGGGCATAGAGGTCGCGGATATCGGTGAACACGCCCGTGTAGGTCGCCGGATTGGAGCGCGGTGTCCGGCCGATCGGCGACTGGTCGATATCGATGACTTTGTCGAGCTGCTCCAGCCCGAGAATCTCCCTGACCGGTCCGGCCTTCTCCCGCGCCCGGTGGAGGCGTTGCGCCAGGGTCTTGTAGAGGGTCTCAATGACCAGGGACGATTTGCCCGAGCCCGAGACACCGGTAAAACAGGTCAGCACCCCAAGGGGAATTTTGACATCGACGTCGCGCAGGTTGTTGGCCCTGGCACCGCGTATCTCGAGCCAGCGCGATGCCTCGCGGCGCTGCGCCGGTACCCTGATCTGGCGCCGGCGCGCCAGGTAGTCACCGGTCAGTGACCCCTCACAGGCAATGATCTGCTGCGGCGTGCCCTGGGCAACAACCTCTCCGCCGTGCACCCCGGCCGCCGGGCCCATATCGATGACGTGGTCGGCGGCGCCGATCGTCTCTTCATCATGTTCCACGACCAGCACGGTATTGCCCAGGTCGCGCAGGCGCTTGAGAGTGGTCAGCAGACGCTGGTTGTCACGCTGATGGAGCCCGATGGAAGGTTCGTCGAGAATGTAGAGAACGCCGGTCAACGACGAGCCGATCTGGGTTGCCAGGCGGATCCGCTGACCCTCGCCGCCCGAGAGAGTTCCGGCACTGCGGTCCAGGGTCAGGTAGTCAAGACCGACATGGGACAGAAACGACAGACGTTCGCGGATCTCCTTGAAGATGCGCCGGGCGATCTCCATCTCCTTGGGCGCCAGGACCAGGGTGGCAAAAAACCCTTCCGCCTCGGCAATCGACATGGCGGTGACCTGCTGGATATTCTGGCCGCCGATGGTGATATGCAGCGCCTCCGGACGCAGGCGTGCCCCCTGGCAGCTCGAACAGGGAATCACGTTCATGAAACGTTCGAGATTTTCCCTGACCCCGTCCGAGTCGGTTTCATGGTAGCGGCGCTCCAGGTTGGGGATCACCCCCTCGAACGGCTTTTCGTAATAGTGACGGTTTTCTCCCTGGTCGTAAAAAAAGCGGATGCCGGTAGCGCCCGAACCGAACAGGATCACCTCCTGAACCGCCGGGGGAAGCTTGGCGAAGGGGGTTCTCATGTCAAACTGATAATGCAGCGCCAGGGCCTCGAGAAGCGCCTGGTAATAATAGCCGGTGCGGCTGTCCCAGGGAACAACAGCACCGTCGCGCAGGGACAGCTCCGGGTTGGGAACCACCTGGTCGCGATCAAACAGCATCCGGGTTCCCAGGCCGCTGCAGTCGGGACAGGCCCCGTGGGGGTTATTGAAAGAGAACATGCGCGGGGTCACTTCCGGGTAGGAAAGACCGCAGTCAATACAGGCGTGCTGGGCGGAAAAAATCATGCTCGCGCCATCGGGAATTTCCACCCGCACCAGTCCATCGGCAAGCCTGAGCGCCGTTTCGATGGAATCGGCGAGGCGCGATTCGATGTCCGGCTTGATCACCAGCCGGTCGACCACCACCTCAAGGGTATGCTTTTTCTGCTTGTCGAGGGCAATCGGCTCGCCGAGCTCATGCATCCGGCCGTCAATCCGGATACGGACGAAGCCGTCGGCCTGCAACTGCGCCATCTCCTTGCGATATTCCCCTTTGCGCTCGCGCACAATGGGTGCCATGACCATGACCCGGGTCTTCTCCGGCAGCAGCATGACCCGGTCAACCATCTGCTCCACCGTCTGCGAAGCAATCGTCTGACCGCAACGGTGACAGAGAATCTGCCCGACCCTGGCGTAGAGCAGCCGCAGATAATCGTAGATTTCGGTAACGGTACCAACGGTCGAGCGGGGATTTTTCGACGTCGTTTTCTGTTCGATGGAAATCGCCGGGGACAGTCCATCAATCTGATCGACGTCGGGCTTTTCCATCTGCTCAAGAAACTGGCGGGCATAGGCCGACAGACTCTCGACATAGCGCCGCTGCCCCTCGGCATAGATGGTATCGAACGCCAGGGTACTTTTTCCGGAACCGGACACCCCGGTGATGACGACGAGCTGGTCACGGGGGATGTCGATATCGAGGTTTTTCAGGTTGTGTTCGCGGGCACCGCGAATTCGGATATGATCAATCATTGCCTGATTTATGGTCCTGTGGGAAAGAACTGCGTGAAGCGGCCATGGCGGCAGCCATGCGCAGGGCGGCACGGAGACTGGCACTGCTGGCCCTGCCACTGCCGGCCAGATCATAGGCGGTGCCATGGTCGACGCTGGTGCGAATAATCGGCAAGCCGAGGGTGACATTGACGGCATCATCAAAGTGGAGCAGTTTCAACGGGATCAGCCCCTGGTCATGATACATGCAGATGACCGCATCATGGGATCCCCGTACAGCAAAATGGAACAGCGTGTCAGCACTGTGAGGCCCGCTGGCGTCAATCCCTGCGGCCCGCGCGGCGGCAATCGCCGGCCGGATAAACCGTTCTTCCTCGTCGCCGAACAGGCCATTTTCGCCGGCATGGGGATTGAGTGCGAGCACCGCCAGACGCGGCTGCGGCAGACCGAAATCCTGTTGCAGGGCTGCGGCAGTCAGCCGCAGCGTGGTCTGAATGGCGACAACAGAGAGCAGCTCCGGAACCTGCCGGTAGGCGGTATGGGTTGTCACCAGGCAGACTCGGAGTTTCTCCCCGGCCAGCATCATCACCACCTGATCAACGCCGCAACGCTGAGCCAGCAGTTCCGTGTGACCGGGAAAGTGCCATCCAGCGGCGTTGATGGCGCCCTTGTTAATCGGGCAGGTGACCATCCCGGCAGCGGACCCCTCGAGGCACTGGCGCACCGCATGATCAATATAGACGGCCATTGCCGTGCCACAGCGGTGGTCGGGCCGACCATAGACCAGGCTGGCCTCCGGCAGGGAGGAGGCAGCAAAAACCTCGAGGATGCGGCCGGCAAAATCGAGCCGATAAAGGGAATTTCTCCCTCCCGTCACCCGGGCATCGACAGAAAAAACCTGTCCAGCCTGCTGCAGAGCGCGCAGATCGCCAACCACCCGCACCGGCACCGGCAGGGCGCCGAGATCACCGTCCAGCAAGGTTTTGACAATCAGCTCCGGACCGATTCCGGTCGGATCTCCCATGGTCAGCAAAAGCGGACGCATCACGACTCCTGATTATTGCCATTGTGCCACTGAACAATAGATCAATATAACGGATGCCCCTCTGCGGAGACAAGGATCAATGGAGAAAAAGACCTGCACCATGGAGGATCAGTAGCGCGGCGGGCAGCTTTCAAGCAGGACTAACGCCTGCTGCAGAAGACCGTGTGGCGTCTCGGAGCGGGTGGCGGACGGTGCCACGATCGCCGTTCGCCAGGGGATCACCAACTCCGGGAAACTGCCGCGCAGGCTGACAATGAGGCGTTCAAGCAGTTTCTCTGCCTGGTGCGGGGCGGTCTCGGGCAACAGAACTGCCAGGCGCAGGCGCTGGTAGCGGCAGATCAGGTCAGAGGAGCGGATCCGGCTTTTCAGCAGCCGCGTGATCCGCACCAGGAGGGGTTCTAGCAATTGCTCATCACGCAACAACGTGCTGCTGAGCTGCGGTTCGAGCAACAGCAGGCTGACCGGACGTCCGGTCAGCCTGCTGCGTGACAGTTCTTTCTCAACGAAGGTGTCGAAATAAAAACGACTGTAAATTTTTTCCTGATCCTCGCTCATATATTCCGCAAAGCGCGAACCGGCCGGCGGAGGGCTGTCGAGGGACTGCTGCAGAACCGTTTCAACCGCCTGGGCGAGGGCTGCCGCATCGCTCTGTTCTGGGAGGTAGCAACTGCCGCTGGGCAGGCGCATGCTGCCACTCGACATTCTGCCGGTCAGGCAGATCAGACGGCAGCGCCCTTCCCGCACCAGGTCAGCCCACTGGGGAAGAGTCCGGTGGGGCGGATCGGGCTCATCATGTTCACAGAACACCACGTCAACCGGCGCACTTTTGAGCAGAATCCGCAGTTCCTTGGTGGAGGCGCAGAAATGCAGTTGATCAAAAATCTGCAGATCACTGATGCGTCGGGCCAGCAAATGACGCCGGCTTTCCTTGACCACGAAGATAACAGCGGATTTTGCCATGACAGGCTTTCCTGCAGCTGGAGAGACAATCGATACTCCCGCTGCGCAAGGCGGAATTGCGGGTGTTCACCTGATCAGCCGAACAGTTTGCCCTGCGGAACCAGGGCCCTGGCTACGGCGTGCGCGGCAATCCGGCCTAGATCCGTTTGTCGACGTAGGCGGCCTGGCGCAGTTCCTTCTCCCACTCGACAAAACGCTCTTCGGTTTTCTGCCGCTTCAGACGCTCTTCGATGCTTTTTCGCGCCTGCTCAAAAGCGTTATCCTCTGCGGCAACACGATCCGTGACAATGAACAGGTGCAGCTGACGATTCCATTCCGTTGGTTCGGTGACCGCACCGACGGGCAGATCGCGCAGGGCGACCTGCAGTGGTTCAGCCAGATCGGTCAGCACCAGTTCCCCCATGATGCCACCGCTGGCACGGGAATCCACCGCAGCCAGAACCTCACTGAAGGGCTCCCCGGCGAGGAGGCGCTCACGACTGCGCCGGGCCTGCTCTTCGACCAGCGCAAACTCACTGCTATGACGGTCGGACGGCAGCGAAAAACTGATGCGGCTGACATGCAGCCGCGGTTGCGTGTCGTACTGCTCGATATTCTCGTTGAAATACCTGCGCACCTCGGCGCTGGTCACCTGTGCCCGGTGATTGACCTCCTGCGCCAGCAACTTGTAACGCAGAATGTCGTTGCTGATCTGCTCCCGGTAGGCGGCCATGGTCAATCCCTCGGCATTCAGCGCCGCTTCAAGGCCCTCGCGATCCAGATTGTTGCTGACCATGACATCTTCGATGGCGACGTTGACTTCCTCATCGGCAACACGCAGACCAAGCTCCTGGCTGCGTTGTGCCAGCAGTTTTTCGTTGATCAGCCGTTCGAGAACCCGCTGCCTGACGCTGGCCTTTTCACTCTCCGCAAGCGGGGTGACCGAAGCACGCTGTGCGACAACGTCTTCCACCGCACGGTCAAGCTGGTAGGTGGTGATCACCTCGGTGTTGACCACCGCTGCAACACCGTTGATCGTCCGGGCGAAGGCCGGGCTGCCGGCGCCCGCCAGCAACAACAAAACAAACAGCAGTAGGGTCGATCTCATCATTCTTGGTCCTTGCCAGTGATCCTGTTAACGGGATAAAGCCGGGTCGATCATGCTCCAGTCCACCCTGACCTGGCTGCGCTCGCGTAACTGCATCAGCCACTCCCGGTAGACCGCCTCTTCGCGCTCCTGGTAAAGCCGTCCTGCGATTTCCTCACGGACTGCGGCATAGGGACGCAGTCCGGCCTTGCGCCGGCGGTCGACCTGAAACAGATGGTAGCCGTAGGAGGTTTCGACCGGTTCACTGACCTGCCTGAGGGGCAGCCGGAAAATCACCGCATCGAACTCCGGCGGCAGGTACCCTGCCGACACATAGCCGAGGAAGCCACCTTCAGCACTGTCCGGAGAAACGGAGTGCTGCTGTGCAAGGGTGGCGAAATCCGCTCCGTCCTGCAAGAGCTTTTTTACCACCAGCGCCTCCTCATGGGTGCGGAACAGCATCTGTCGGACACGCACCTCGAGGGGTCGACGGAACGCCTCCCGGTGCGCGTGATAGTAGGCTTCCATCTCCTGCTCCGTGATGTCGATCTGCCGGCCAACCGTTGCTGCGATGACCTTGTCGGTCAGCAGCTGCAACCGCAGGCTGTCACGCCAGCTCTCGAATGACTGACCCGAGCGCAGGAGGACCTGCTCGAACTCCGCGGCATCGTACTCACCGCGCATCTCGACCATGGCGGCCTCGATCTCTGCTGCAGAGAGAGCAACCTCCAGACGCTCTGCCTCGGCAAGAAGCAGCTCCCGTTCCAGCAGCTGGTTGAGCAGTTGAACCTTGAGTGCGATGCCTTCCTGCTCCGGCAGAGCAGCGATGGCGGGATAGCGCAGCGCCACTTCCGCCTCAAACTGCTGCAGGGTCAGGCGTCTCTCGCCGACCTCGAGCAACGGCGCGACAGGTTCCTGACCGGCAGCAAGGTTCCTGCCGCTGTCCCGCTCCCGGCAGGCCGGCAGAGCGGCAAGCAGCAACAGAAACCAGAGACAGTAACGGATCGATCGACGTAAAATACCCAGGCTCCTCAACGAAGACGAAAAAAACAACCTATCACAGACATGCGCCGAACACACCCTCCTTTGGCACGCCCGGCCGTAACGCCCGCAGCTCAGACAAACTGCTGCAGCTCCTTGCGGGTGCGCACGAGCAGTTCCGTCGGCTTGAGCCGGCCCAGCTCGATGACAAGGCGGTAATCGCTGCCGAGGCGGAAACGTTCCGGTTCTTCGGTAACCAGCCGCCGAATCTGCTCCGGCGAAATTTTCGTCGCCGCGTGAAACAGCAGGATCAGGCGTCTGCCGTCATATTCCAGCAGCTCGATCCAGAGACGTTTCAGCAGAATACGGAGGCGCATCACGCCGACCAGGGTCTGTGCCGCTTCGGGCAATTCGCCGAAACGGTCACGCAGTTCCTCAACCAGATCGAACAACGCATCTTCCTCTGCCACCGCAGCCATACGCTGATACATTTGCAGGCGCTGATTAGGGTCGGCAACATAGGCTTCCGGCAAAAACGCCGAAAGACCCAGGCGGATCTCCGGATCGATCCGTTCCTGCCGTTCATGGCCTCGCAGCCGGTCGATGGTCTCTTCCAGCAGTTCCGTATACATCTCGAAACCGATGGCCGCAATCGGTCCTGACTGTTTGCCGCCGAGCAGATCCCCGGCGCCACGCAATTCAAGATCATGACTGGCAATGCGGAATCCGGCACCCAGTTCGGTCAGTTCCTGGAGAATGCGCAGCCGCTCCCGCGCATCGCGGGTCAGGGCCGCCTCTCCCGGAATCAGCAGGTAGGCATAGGCGCGGCGGTCACTGCGCCCGACCCGCCCGCGTAACTGATACAGCTGTGACAGGCCGAAGTTATCAGCCTGGTTGATGATAATGGTGTTGGCCCGGGGGATATCAAGTCCGTTTTCAATGATCGTCGATGCCAGCAGCAGGTTGCTTGTGCCGCTGACAAAATCGAGCATCACCTGTTCCAGCTCCTTTTCCGGCATCTGACCATGCCCGACGGCAAGGCTCGCCTCAGGAACAATGCGGCGCAGCTGATCAGCCATCGCCGCGATGGTCTGTACCCGGTTGTGCACAAAATACACCTGACCGCCGCGCTGGAGTTCGCGCAGAATCGCCTGACGGATGAGGGTTTCATCAAAGCGGGTGACATAGGTCCGGATCGCCAGGCGGTCCACCGGGGCCGTCTCAATCACTGACAGATCCCGCAGACCGCTCAGGCTCATGTGCAGTGTCCGCGGAATCGGCGTAGCCGTCAGGGTGAGGATATCCACCTCGGCACGCAGCTGTTTGAGCTTTTCCTTGTGGGCAACCCCGAAGCGTTGCTCTTCATCGACAATCAGCAGGCCAAGGTCCTTGAAGCGGACATCGCGCTGCAACAGGCGGTGGGTACCGATGAGAATATCAACCTTGCCCGCAGCGGTCGCCTCAAGGGTCTGGCGATTCTGCGCGCTGGTGCGGAAACGCGAGAGCATATCAACGCGCACGGGAAAATCCTCGAGACGCTGTCGGAAGCTCTGCCAATGCTGACGGGCCAGAACCGTGGTCGGGACAAGCACCGCCACCTGCTTGCCGTCAAGGACCGCTTTTACCGCCGCACGCATCGCCACCTCGGTTTTGCCGTAACCGACGTCGCCGCACACCAGTCGATCCATCGGCCTGGCTGATTGCATATCCTTGAGGGTGTCGTTGATCGCCTGCAGCTGATCCGTGGTCTCCTCGTGCGGGAAGGTCGCCTCGAACTCGCGAAACAGGTTGTCCGGGGGCGAAAAGGCATACCCCTTCCGCAGCTCCCGCCGGGCATAGAGTTCGAGGAGTTGACGGGCCAGCTCTTCCACCGCCGCCCGGGCACGCAGTTTGGCCTTTTCCCAACCCTGTCCCCCCATCCTGTCGAGTTTTGGCGTCTGCCCCTCGGCGCTGACGTATTTCTGGATTTTCTCAATCCGTTCCACGGGCAGATAGAGGGTGTCACTGCCAGCGTACTGCAGGTGGAGAAAATCCCCTTGCGTATCACCGGTCTGCAGATGAATCAGGCCGCGATAACGGCCGACACCATGGTCGGTGTGAACGATAAAATCGTTTTCCTTCAGTTCGGCGAGACTGTTGAGCAGCCGGCGGGCCTGCCGGGCACCGGTCGCCGCGCGTCGATGACTGCGTCGACCGAAGATGTCTTCCTCGCTGATGATCAGCAATTTGTCGTCAGGCAGGCAGAAGCCGCTGCTGACCGTACCAATGGTCAGTGTCACCTGACCCGGCGACAGGCCGTCGAGACGTCGGGAACTGTCGATATCGATGAACATCTCGTGGCCGGCCAGCAGCTCCTGCAATCGCTCTGCCTGGCTCTGCTGCCGACAGACCAGCAGGGTTCGCCAGTGTTCTCGCTGCGACCGCGCCAGTTGCTCGAGCAGCGGCTCCAGACCATCCTGGCCGGCGCCGGGCTTGGCACGCAGGCCATCATTGCCGAAACAGTTGAAGACAAAACGCAGGCGCTGATCCTCGAGTTGAAGCAGCTGCAAGCGGGAGATTTCGATATGACCGGCGCCATGCAGCAGCGGGTCAAGCTCGTCGGCGTCGAGGTAGAGAGACTGCCGCGCGGCGTGGGGGTGATTGCCCGCCAGCATCCGTGCTTCGGCGTCGCGGATATCGCGCTGAAACAGATCGACCTGTTGCTCAAGCGCCGGCGGATCAACCAGAACGAGGCGATGATGGTCAAAATAAGCCGGGACCGGATCGAGGGCGGCATAGTTGAGCGGTAACAGAAAGGCGCGACCCGGAGAGAGAATGCCTTCGCGCAATTCGGCCATGATCGCCTCCCGTTCCGCGCGCGGAATCGACAGCTGATCGCAGCGCTGCTTGAGCCGCTCGGAGAGGGTCTCGAGAAAGGGGCCGTGCAGGATCATTTCCCGGGCCGGTATCAACCTGACACCCTCCAGCACTGTTGTGGCGGAGCGTTGCGTGGCGGGATCAAAGGAGCGAATCCGCTCGACATAATCACCATAAAAATCTATCCGCACCGGCGCTTCGGCATCGGCAGGAAAGATGTCGACAAGATCCCCACGAACCGCGAAGGAGCCGCGATCTTCCACCAGGGGAACTGCCTGGTACCCGAGCTGCAACAGGGAATCAAGCAGTGCCTGACGGGGGTACTCCTCATCAACCAGCAGCGGCAGGGTCAACCGATCGAGGACCTGGCGCGGGATCACCCGCTGCATCAGCGACCTGACCGGCAGCACCAGCGCCCTGAGCTGGCCATCGTTGAGGGCCGCCAGGGTGGACAGGCGCAGCGCCTCGAGCTCGGGGTGAGGGGTCAGTGCGTCATAGGGATTCATCTCCCAATGGGGCAGCAAGCCGATCTGCTCGGCCCGGTCATGAAAAAAACGCAGATCGGTTACCAGTTGGCGGGCCTGCTCCTGGGTCGCACAGAGCATCACCGTCAGACCCTTGCTCTCCCGCAGCAGACGGGTCAGCAAAAAGGCCTCGGCACCATCGCGCAGACCGGCTATTGCAACGGTTTGTGCTGGCTTTGCCAGCTCGTCAAGGCAGCTGCGCAGGGTGGCATTGCGAATCTGTTGTGGTTCTGTCTGGCTCATGCCGGCATTTCTATGAAAAAAGGAACGGGCGTGCCGCTGGCACGCCCGGATCGATCGCTGTTCACGCGGTGCCGCTCGCTTTTAGTCGCGCGGCACGGCGAGCATCTTTTCCAGGGACTGCAGTGCCCGCAGCCGGATCGGCTCAGGCACGGTAACTCTCGGTTCAAGGGTTTCCAGGCTCTTGCAGACATCTTCGAGGCTGGTCAGTTTCATGTTGGGACAGATCAGCCCGCGGCTGGGGATGATGAAGGTCTTCTCCGGGTTTTCCTTGCGCAGGCGCCAGAGAATCCCCTCTTCGGTGCCAACGATGAAGGTCTGTGCCGGGTTACTGCGGGCATACTCGTACATGCCGCTGGTAGAACAGACATGATCGGCCAGATCAAGGATCTCCGGACGGCACTCCGGATGGGCCATGAACAGGGCTCCGGGGTGATCGGCCTTGGCCTGAACGATTTCCCCGGTTTTGAGCCGATCATGGGTCGGGCAGTAGCCCTCCCAGAAAACGTAATCCTTGTCCGGGACCTGGCGCGCGATGTAACGGCCGAGATTGCGGTCCGGCACCATCAACAGTTTCCTGCCGGCAATCGAGCGGGCCACGCTCAGGGCGTTGGAACTGGTGCAGCAGATGTCACTTTCCGCCTTGACCGCGGCACTGGAGTTGACATACGTGACCACCGTTCCGTCCGGGTGCTGCTGTTTCATCGCGCGCAGCCCTTCGACCGTTACCATGTCGGCCATCGGGCACCCGGCATCGGGGCGCGGCAGCAGAACCGTCTTTTCCGGGGCCAGGATCGCCGCGCTTTCGGCCATGAAATGGACACCACAGAAAACGATGACATCGCGGTCGGTCCGGGCCGCCTCCATCGACAGAGCCAACGAATCGCCGGTGATATCGGCAATCTCCTGGATTTCGTCCCGCTGGTAGTTGTGAGCAATCAACAGGGCATTCCGCTGCCGGGCCAGTTGACGGATCCGCTCTTTTAATTCTTCTTGATTCATTGCCTTTTTTCACCTTTAATCAGGGAATCGGAAAATGTTCCGGATGATAGATCAAACCCCCTGATATGTCAATTGTTTCACCCCGGCTGGATGCTTGACAGAGGGGCCTCAAGGGGATATTCTCCCCCCCATCAGCCAGTTTTCAGGCAGTTAACCGCCGGCTTTTTTTAGGTATGCCGGCCTCACCACCCGGCCATTGCCAGCCCGCCCGGGACAAAGGACAAGGTGCAATGTTTGGAATCGGCATGACAGAAATGCTCCTCATCGCCGCGCTGGCGCTGGTTGTCCTGGGGCCGAAAAAACTCCCTGATCTGGCGCGGTCGCTGGGCAAGGGTTTTGCCGAGTTCAAGCGCGCCACCAACGAACTCAAAAGTGCCATCGACCTGGAAACCAAAGCGGAAGAAGATCGTTACCGGGAGGAACTGCGCGAGACCTATCGCAACAAGGCCGCCAGACTGCAGGAAGAAAAAGCCACGGCGGTCACCGCCGCAGCGGATGAGGGTGCGCCGGCAGATGACACCCCAGGGACAGCTGATAACACGCGCCCGCAGGAGATGAAAGCGGATGTCTGAGGGGATGGCGATAACCGATCATCTTGCCGAACTGCGCAAACGGCTGATGATCGCGGCAGGCTCCTGGCTGGTCGCTTTTCTCGCCTGCTACGCCTTCGGCGAAAGGCTGTTTGAGGAAATTGCCAGCCCGGTGCGCGCGGCCCTGCCGGAAGGCAGTTCCCTGGTCTTCATCAACGCCACCGAACCCTTTTTTACCATTCTCAAGGTGGCCGCGCTGGCCGGTCTCGTCGTTGCCTTTCCGGTGATCGTCTGGCAGCTCTGGATGTTTATCGCACCGGGGCTCTACGGTCACGAAAAACGTTTTGCCATCCCCTTCGTCCTGGTCAGTTCCCTCTGTTTCGCCAGCGGCACCTACTTCGGTTTTTCCTTGGTTTTCCCGATGGTTTTTTCTTTCCTGGTCAACTACGGAACGTCCGTCAGCGGGGTCGAGGCGATGCTCTCCATGGGCGCCTACCTGACCCTGGCCACCCGGCTGCTGATTGCCTTCGGCCTGGTTTTCGAGTTACCCATTGTCATCTTCTTTCTCGCCCGCATGGGGATCGTCGATCACGTCTGGCTGGCACAAAAACGTAAATATTCACTGCTCGTGGCGTTTATCATCGGTGCGGTTCTGACCCCGCCGGACCTGATCTCACAGGTTTCCATCGCCATCCCCTTCGTCGTTCTTTACGAAGTGGGAATCCTTGCCGCCCGCCTGTTCGGCAAACCAAAGATTGACGAGGCGCTGCCTGATGAAGCGGTCACCGGAGAAACGAAATAACCGGGCGGGTTCCCTGGGGCTGCATCTCTTTGCGCGGCACGGCGCCGCTGCGGCTGCTGCAGTCCGGTGCAATAGCGGGTCGAACAACCCCTCACGACAGGGTCCGGGACTAGGTCTGCAATGCGTCTGACGATCAAAATCACCCTGGCTGTACTTCTCGGCGTCATGCTGATTTTTTCGGTCTACAGCTATCTCTCCATTCAGCGCGAGCGCGAACAGCTCAAACGCAATCTCAGCCGCGAAGCCCGCCATATCGGCGAAAGCCTGCGCGTCATCGTCACCGAACTCTGGCACCAGCGTGGCGAGGAAGCGGCCTTGAGCTTCCTGCAGCGCACCCGCCAGGGATACTCCGGAACCCTGGTGCGCTGGGTCTGGCTCACGGAAGAGATCCCCACCCAGTTTCAGCCCCGGGTTCCTTTGACCCACCTGGAGAAACTCTTCAGTGAAGAAACCGTCACCCTGATGGCGGGGTCGCCGGAGGGGCAGGATTTCCTCCTGACCTACCTGCCGCTGCTAACACCGGCCGGCCGCATCGGTGCCATTGAACTTTCGGAATCGATGGAAGAAATGCACGATTACGTCCAGGAAAGCCTGCGCCGCTCGGCCATTGTCATCGGCGCGTCCGTTGTTTCCGGGCTGCTGCTGATGACCGTTCTCGGCAGCATCTGGGTCGGCCGACCGATGCGCAAACTGCAGGCACAGGCGGAGCGCATCGGCACGGGGGACTTTACCACCAGCGTCAATCTGCCCGGTACGGATGAATTCGCCGAATTGTCCAATACCATCGAACGGATGCGTGGCCAGCTCGCCCAGGCCCGCGAAGCGGAACAGCTGGCCAACGCGGCAAAGATCGAAGCCCTCGAGAAACTCCGTCATACCGAACGTCTGGCAACCCTGGGACAGCTATCGGCGGGCATGGCTCACGAGTTGGGCACGCCCCTGAATGTGATTGCCGGCCGCGCCAAGCTGATCGGTCGCGAAGGCCTGTCGTCCGCCGACATTGCCCGCTCGGCAACGATTATTCACGAACAGGCACAACGCATGACCGGCATCATGCAGCAACTGTTAAGCTTTGCCAGGCGGGGCGAAGCGCGCAAGCAGCGCGTCGATCTGAACCAGGTCATCCATGCCGTTCTGCCCTTGCTCGAACCGACCCTGAACGCCCAGCAGATCGAACTGGATATCAGCGGCACTGCGGCAGAGTTGCCGGTCTGTGCCGACCCGGCCCAGCTCCAGCAAGTGCTGCTCAATCTCATCCTTAACGGCATTCAGGCAATGCCGCAAGGTGGCACCATCTTTCTTGCCTGCGCCCCGGCACCTGACGCACAGCCGCCGGAACAGCTGGGCTCCACCGATCAGCGCTGGGCCTGCCTGCAGGTCACCGACCAGGGCACCGGCATCGAACCGGAGGTCCAGCAACGCATGTTCGATCCGTTTTTTACGACCAAGGATGTCGGCCAGGGAACCGGACTCGGGCTGTCGATCGCCTATGGTATCATCCAGGAGCACGGCGGCTGGATTGTTGTGGACAGCAGTCCCGGCCAGGGGAGCAGGTTCTGTGTCTATCTCCCCTGTAGCGACCCGAAAGAGGCAGCATGAGCATGACCAGAACACCCGGCCGGATCCTGGTTGTCGAAGACGACAAGCCCCTCGGTGAACTTCTCGAGGAGGACCTGCGCCATCGCGGTCATGAGGTGTTCACCGCCCTGCGGGTGGCGCAGGCACGGGAACTGTTGCAGCAACACCAGATTGATATCGTTTTGACCGATCTGAACCTGCCGGAAACCAGTGGTATCGATTTCTGTGCCGAACTCCACCGCCAACGCCCTGACCTGCCGGTGATCATCATGACGGCGTTCGGCAGCCTCGAGACGGCGATCGCTGCCCTGCGTGCCGGAGCCTATGATTTTGTTACCAAGCCGGTCGATCTCGACCTGCTCAGCGTCTCGCTGAACCGCGGTCTGCAGCACCGTCATCTCGAGGAGACCGTCAGGCTGCTGCAAGAGCAGGTCCGGCGCCAACGGCCGGACGGTGAACTGCTCGGGGAAAGCCCCGCCATGCTCCGTCTCAAGCAGCAGATCGTGCGGATTGCCGATCTTGACACGTCGGTCCTCATCGCCGGAGAAAGCGGCACCGGCAAGGAACTGGTCGCCCGCTCCCTCCACCATCACAGCCATCGCCACGCTGGCCCCTTTGTCGCCATCAATTGCGCCGCACTGCCGGAAAATCTGCTCGAAAGCGAACTCTTCGGTCACGTGCGGGGCGCTTTTACCGATGCCCGTGAACAGCGCAAAGGGCTGTTTCTTGAAGCGTCCGGCGGCACCCTGCTGCTGGATGAAATTGCCGAGCTGCCCCTGTCGTTGCAACCCAAACTGCTGCGCGTGCTGGAGGATCACAAGGTCCGTCCCCTCGGCGGCAGCAGTGAAATCGCCTGTGATGTCAGGGTGCTGGCATCCAGCCATCGGGATCTCGCCAAAGCGGTGGCGGCCGGCACCTTTCGCAGCGACCTGTTCTACCGTCTCAACGTGATTCAGCTGGAACTGCCGGCGTTGCGTCAGCGCGGCAACGACATCCTGTTGCTGGCAATGAAGTTTATCGAGCAGATCAGTAAACGCTTCAACAAGTCGGTCTCCGGCCTGTCACAGCCCGCCGCCGCCTGCCTGCTGGCCTACTCCTGGCCGGGCAACGTGCGGGAATTGCGCAACGCCATTGAGCGCGCGGTGGCATTGACCCTGCACGACCAGCTCACGATCGACGATTTCCCCGACGCCATCCGCCATCCACAGGGGAATCCGCCGCTGCCGGCCAGCCTGTTCGACGAGACAACCATCCTCCCTCTTGAAGAGATGGAGCAGCGTTACATTCAGCAGGTTCTCGCACAACTCGATGGCAATCGCACCCTCGCTGCCCGCCTCCTCGGCATTGACCGCAAGACCCTCTATCGAAAACTCAAGGAAACCTGAACCCCGTTGGGGCACATTGCCCCAACGGGGTCTTCTGCCCCAGCCGCTCCCTTTACAACCCGCCAAAATAGCAGGGTCTCTGCTTGGCACGGCACTTGCTATCTGTAAATAACTAAATAACCGTTTATGATTCTTGTTTCGGAGACGATGTCTGCATGGAAGCTGTCTGTCTTGCACCGGCACCCCATATTCTGCTTGCCGAAGATGATGCGGAGCTGCGGGAACTTCTGGCGCTGGTCCTCGAGGGGGCCGGTTACCGGGTGACCCAGTGCGCCAACGGCTTGCAGCTGCTCCGCCAGATGGAGAGCGCGGACGACCACGCCCTGATCATCAGCGACCTGCGTATGCCCGGGCTCAGCGGTCTGGAGGTCCTCGAACGACAGTGCGGCAGGGAGCTGGCAACTCCGTTTATCTGCATGACCGCATTTGGCGATGAGCAGACCCACAACAACGCGCGCCAGCTGGGTGCCGTCGCAACCATCGACAAGCCATTCGATCTGGATGAAATGATTGCCCTGGTTGAAGGTATCTGTCTCCGGAATGACCGCAATTCGAGGAGCCGACCATGACACGCTATAAAATTCTTCTGCCCTTTTTGCTCTCTGTGCTGCTGCTTGCCGGCGGCGTTGCCCCGAGCGCCTTCGCTCAGGATCCGGGACTGGAAAACCTGCGTGAAACCGGTGAAGCGTTCCGCAGCGTTGCCCGCAAAGTCTCTCCTGCCGTCGTCTACATTCAGGTCGAAAAAGAGGTCCAGGCCCGCGAGCAATGGAGCAATCCCTTTGAAGGATCGCCTTTCGGTGATGAGTTCTTCCGACGTTTTTTCGGCCAGCCGCCGCAGCAACAGCAACCCCAGCAAAGAGCCCCGCAGCGCAGAGCGACCGGTCAGGGATCGGGGTTTTTGATCTCCGCTGATGGTTACATCATGACCAACAATCACGTCGTCGGCGATGCTGACAAGATCAGCGTACAATTCCAGGACGGTCGTGAATTCGAAGCCCGCCTGATCGGTGCTGACCCGCCGACGGATGTGGCACTGATCCGAATCGAGGTCGACGAGGACCTGCCGTTCCTGAAACTCGGCGACTCCGATCGTCTCGAGGTGGGGGACTGGGTTCTCGCCTTCGGTAATCCCTTCGGCCTGTCCCATACAATGACGGCGGGTATTGTCAGCGCCAAGGGGCGCAGCGGCATCGGGCTGACCGATTATGAGAACTTCATTCAGACCGACGCGGCCATCAACCCCGGCAATTCCGGCGGCCCGCTGGTCAACCTGGACGGTGAGGTCGTCGGCATGAACACCGCCATCTTCAGCCGCAGTGGCGGGTACATGGGCATCGGCTTTGCCATTCCCATCAACATGGCGAGTAACATCTATCTGCAGCTCGCCGAACACGGCACCGTCACCCGCGGCCGGATCGGGGTCTACATTCAGGATCTGACCAGGGAACTGGCCGAGTCGTTCGACATCGATCAGCGCCAGGGTATCCTGATCTCCCAGGTGATGGAAGATTCCGCTGCCGACAAGGGCGGACTGCAGCAGGGGGACGTCATCCTCAAGCTGAATGGCGACAGCGTCACCAACGTTGCCTCCTTCCGTAACCAGATTGCCCTGACCAGACCCGGAACCACGGTCGAACTGGAAATCCTGCGCAAAGGCAAAATCCGCCAGCACAAGATCGTCGTTGACACCCTGGAAGCGGAAGTGGTCGAGGCCACGAGCCCCGGCGAAGTTCCCCTCCTCGGCCTGCGCCTGCAGAAACTGACGGCGGAACTGGCCGAACAGTTCGGCTACCAGGCGGGCCGCGGCGTTCTCGTTGCTGCCGTGGAGCCCGGCTCCATCGCCGCACTGGCCGGAATTCAGCGCGGGGCCCTGATCGAAGAAGTCAATCGCGTCGAGGTCAGCGAGCCGGAGGAGGTTGCCTCCCTGATCGCTGAAAGCCAGCGGGACACGGTGTTGCTCCTGGTGCGCCAGGGGAACGCCAGCCGCTACCTGGCCCTGCGGGTCAAGTAAAGATCCACCCGGGCCGGTCACGCCCTGCTCAGCGTGCGCCGGCCACAACATATATTCAATGGACGTCGCCTCCTACGTTCACTTTGGGGAATCAGCAGGGTTCCCCATTTTTTTGTCTAAAATCCGCTTAAAATAAGGTCAGATTGCGGTAGACTGTTTCTGGTTCTTTCCTCCCCGGCCATTTTGCGCCTTTGCACCACGGCACCTGATCAAGCAACAGGAGTTTTTCCATGAAAGCCAAGCTGACCCTCCTCGTTATTCTTCTTGCCCCGGTGCTGACTTTTGTTTATCAGAACAGTGGGCCGGTCACCCTGCGCTTTCTCAAATGGCACGTCAGCGTCCCCCATGCGTTGCTGCTGTTTTCCATCCTGGCGAGCGGAATTCTTCTTGGTGCGCTCATGGTCATCATGCGGCGGGCGCGCACCAGGAAGAAAAAAACCGCGGACGCCGGTGAACCGGCTGCATCCTCATCACCATTGCCAGACAACGCCGATGACGGCACAGCAGAGCGGGAAGATCCCGTCCAGGGGGCAGACCCCGATCAACCGTCAAACATTGGAAGAGGAACGTCACTATGAGCCAGACCATTTTAATCACGGGCGCTACGGCCGGCTTCGGCCGTGCCTGCGCCCGGCATTTTGCCGCACGTAACTGGCAGCTGATTCTCACCGGGCGGCGCACGGAGCGCCTGCAGGCGCTGCGGGACGAACTCGGCAGTGCGGTCAGCGCCATCCTTACCCTCGATGTCCGCAACCGTCAGCAGGTGTTTGATCTGTTGACGCCCCTGCCACCGGTTGATGTCCTGCTCAATAACGCCGGGCTGGCTCTGGGATTGGAGCCCGCCTGGGAAGTGAATCCGGACGACTGGGACACGATGATTGACACCAATATCAAGGGGCTGACCTATTGCACCCGTGCCCTTTTGCCCGGGATGGTTGAACGGAATCACGGCCATATTGTCAATATCGGATCGACCGCCGGCAGCTGGCCCTACCCGGGCGGGAATGTCTATGGTGGAACCAAGGCGTTTGTCCAGCAGTTCAGCCGCAATCTGCGTGCCGATCTGCACGGCAGCCAGGTACGGGTCACCTGTATTGCTCCCGGCATGGCAGAAAGTGAATTCTCCAACGTCCGCTTCAAGGGGGACGCGGAGCAGGCCGCCACGGTCTACCAGGGCACGCAACCGTTGCAGCCGGAGAATATTGCCGAAATGGTCTACTGGGTCGTCAACCAGCCCGCCCATGTCAACATCAACACCCTGGAGGTCATGCCGGTCTGTCAAAGCTGGAATGCGCTGGCGGTCCATCGAGGACCGCGGTAGCAGCCGGATCAGCGGCGCCGTCACTACGGAGCCTGACGGAAAGGAAATTTTTCTCAAGTCGCGGCTGGCGCCGGTCGAAGAAGGGAAAAGAACAACGGTACAGTGGAGCGCAAATTGTCACGAGGCTTTGAGCCCTGTCTGTCTGGAGACGACCGATGATGTCGAAACTGCGCGTCAGTGAAACCCGGGCTTACCGGCTGTACCGCGAGGTGGAGCCGCTCCAGCCTTACCCGCGGATCGACGCGCAACAACCGCGCGAGGAACAGACCCCGGCGAAAAAGGAGGTGCAGACAGCCCCTGTTCCGCACGCTCGCCGGCGCTTCGGTGCCATGCGCAAGTTGATCGCAGGGCTCAAAGAGTCGGGACGGATTCTCCATGTTGACTACCAGACCCTGACCAGAGAACTCCACCAGATTGCCACTGCGATCAGCAGCAGGGAGCTGATCGCTCTCTTGCAACAGCATCGTGTCAGCGCGGCAGGGAGAAACCACCTGAAACGACAGCTCCGCCAGAGAAGCGGTCCGGATGATGTTGTGATCGGGCCGGCACTGGTCGAAAGCAACAATGTTTTCCCGCTGTTTGTCAGCGGGCTGCGGGAATGTCAGCTGCGCTATGACAAGCTGGAACTGCTGCCGGGGCAGGAAGGCCCGCAGCTGCTTGACGCCATCGCCAGGGAGGGCCACTTTCGCTGTGCCACCCAGTCCCTGCAGCTGCTGTTCCGGCCGCTGGTGAAGGTTCAGTACGATACGGCCCTGGAACTTGATGTCAACTTTATCATCGGGGTCGGTGAGGTCGATGACGCCGGGCGCAGAGCGATCCTCTACCAGCGCACCGCAACAAACTACGGCCTCTATACGGACAAGCAGATTAACCTGACCATCTAGCACCCCTCAGCGGCCGGGCTTTGACCAGGCCTGCGGCGAAGCCCCCTAGCAACACGCAGAACTCTCTGCAAGGACGAACCAGACAGGACACCAGCGTTCTGGCCCAGCCCTGCCTGGCGGACGGGGCTGATAACACATGGCCACAATCAGAAACGGACAACCGGGACGTCACCTCCTTCGCTCAGAACCCCGGCAATGGCTGGTCGCTCAGCCGCAGTGCCCCCCGCTCCAGGGAAAGCTGCAGGCGGAAGCGGTCCTCCTGCGACCGCTGCAGGTAGCCCAGTTGCGTCAGCCCGCCGACGATCATGCGCAGTTCCGTCTCCAGCGCAGCAGAATCCTGAGCATGCTCGGGATTCTGCTGCGCTGGAGACGGAACTGCGCATGATCGTC
>JAWOIX010000125.1:0-5425 GCA_046484405.1 Pelovirga sp. | reverse complement strand
CCGCCCCGCGACGACGGACTGGCGCGTGGTCCGGCACGAAACTTCGCCCGAAGGCGACACCACCAGGGCCCACCTCACCCCCCGCACCGGACGCAGCCACCAGTTGCGCGTCCACATGCGCGAACTCGGCCATCCGATCCTGGGCGACCCGTTCTACGCCAGCGGCCCGGCACGCGACGGCTGGGGCCGATTGATGCTGCATGCGCAGGGGCTGAGGCTGCGCCACCCCGACGGCGGGCACTGGATGACGTTTCAGTCCGACTGCCCGTTCTAGAGGAAGGCGCGGGGCCAAGGGTAGGTGGGGACCTGATCTTGACCTTAAGGCACCACCGGCGAGAACACAGCACCCCGCCGATCGGGTAGTGGTAGTAGTCAGCCGCCCAGCGCAGCAGCCGGATCAGTTCGGGATCGAGCAGTGGCGCTTCATCGAGGAGTGTCCCCAGGACCTTGAGGTCGACACTGCTGCCCTGCCGCAGCCGCACGATCACTCCGACAGCGGCACGCCGCCCGAAAGGCACCTGCGCGCGCATGCCCACGGCAACCCGGCCGCCAAGTTCTACGGGAACCCGGTAACTGAACAGCTGGCGTAACGGTACGTTGACCGCCAGGTCGGCAATCCACGCAACCGCCTGGTCAGCAGCGGGAGCATGACTGTTGTTGTCCCGTTCGGGCGTCACCGTCACCGCAATCAACGTCAGTTGGAAAAACCAAGATATTCGAGCAGTCGCCGGACCGTCTCCATCAGCTCCGCGAAATCCTCGCCCGAGAGGCTTTGGGCGCCATCACAGAGGGCTTTGGCCGGGTCGGGATGCACTTCCACCATGACGCCATCGGCGCCGGCGACCAGCGCCGCGCGGGTCATGACCGGGACGAGGGAACGTTTACCCGTGGCGTGACTCGGGTCGACGATGATCGGCAGATGGCTGAGCTCCTTGATCAGCGGGACAACGGAAAGATCGAGAGTGTTGCGGGTCGCGCGCTCAAAGGTTCTGATCCCCCGTTCGCAGAGCACGACGTTGGGATTGCCTTCTGCCAGGATATATTCGGCGGCGGCAAGAAATTCCTCCAGGGTCGCACTCATGCCGCGTTTGAGCAACACCGGATGGCGACTTTTGCCAACCTCCTTGAGCAGGTCGAAATTCTGCATATTGCGCGCACCGATCTGGATCATATCGGCATGGCGGGCGACCGCTTCAAGCTGTTCGATGCGCATCACCTCCGTCACCACCGGCAGGCCCTGGGACTGGCCGGCCTGCTGCAACAGCGACAGTCCGGGGACGCCGAGGCCCTGGAAGGAATGCGGGCCGGTACGCGGTTTGAAGGCACCGCCCCGCAACATCTGTCCGCCGGCCGCCTTGACCGCCGCCGCTGCCGCCAGCATCTGTTCTTCAGTTTCGATGGAACAGGGACCGGCGATCATCACCGGGCGCAGGCCGTCGCCAAAACGCACCCCGGCGATCTCGACGATGGTGGCCTGGGGATGAAAATCGCGGGAGGCCATTTTATAGGGTTTACTGACATGGATGGTTTCGCGCACCCCCGGCAGGTTGCGAATCGTCGAATCATCGACGTAGCCCTGGTTGCCGAGGACGCCGATAGCGGTGCGCAGACTCCCCGGGATCGGCTCGGCGGTGAGCCCCATGGCGACAACGGCGGCAACCACCCGATCGATATCCTCCCGGCTGGCGTGGTGATGCATGACAATCAACATGGATCGAACCCTTTCATTGGACGATCAGACCGGCATGACGCCCCGGCGGACCAGATAGACTTCAAGCCGCTCCAGGGCCTCTGCGAGGTCCTCCAGCGGGCGGGTGTAGGAAAAGCGCAGATAGCCTTCGGCTGCGGTGCCAAAATCCACGCCCGGAGTAATGGCGACCCCGGTCTGCTCGAGGATATCCAGGGCCAGGCGCAGGGAATCCCCGTCGATATGGCGGGCGTCGGCAAGGACATAGAAGGCACCGCGCGGTTCAAAATGAACACCAAAACCGAGGCGGCGCAAGCCGTCAATCAGGTAGAGCCGCCGCTGATTGTAAACCTCGCGCATGCGGATGACATCGGCTTCACAGTCGCGCAGGGCGACAATCCCGGCGCGCTGGACAAAGTGGTTGGCACAGATCATAAAATTCTGGTGCAGGGTCTGCAGGACACGCATCGTCTCCAGTGGAGAAATCAGATAGCCCAGACGCCAGCCGGTCATCGCAAACGCCTTGGAAAAACCACCCAGGACAAAAGCGTTGCGGGTGTATTCGAGGATACTGTGGTCGGTGCCGCTGTAGTTGAGCCCATGATAGATTTCATCAGAGATGATCGGCACCGGCAACTCTGCCAGAGCGGCCAGGTCGGCCGCCGTAAGGATCGATCCGGCCGGGTTGGCCGGCGAGTTGATCAGCAGGCCGCGACTGCGCGGCGACAGCACCTCTGTGACCTGTTCGATGCGCGGCTGAAAACCGCACTCTGCAGCGGTTGTCACCGTCACCGGTACGCCGCCGGCAAAACGCACAAAGCTCGAGTAACAGGCATAGCCGGGGTCACTGAGAATCAGTTCGTCCCCCTCTTCGAGGAGGGCGGAAAAGAGCAACATCATCAACGGACTGGTCCCGGAAGAGACAAGCACCTGCTCCGGGACAATCGTCACCCCATAGGTGCGCAGGTAGTAGCGGCAGATCTCCTGGCGCAAGTCGAGCAGTCCCAGTGAGTGGGTATAGGAGGTGGCGCTGGCGGCGAGGGCGGCCGTCGCAGCGCTGACGATCGCCGGCGGGGTCGGAAAATCGGGCTCGCCCAGGCACAGGTAGATGATCCTGCGCCCCTCGGCCTGCAACAGATTGGCCCGCTCCATCAGCTCCATGGCCAGAAAGGGCTCAACCTGGCGGGCCCGCCGTGACAGGGGAATCGACATAAAAACAACCTCTTGGAGAATGGTTCAGTGCGCCCAAGCTTAATCCCCGGCCGGGACGAATGCAACCCTTTTGGCGCCAGTTCCGCGGGGGGGGAATCCCGTTGCATTACGGCCGGAACCTACAGTAGAGTGACCAGAAATCTGCTATCTGCGGGAAAAAATCTCCATGAACTTGCGAATGATACTCTGCACGGCGCTGCTGCCGCTTACGGCGCTGCTCTGTTTCGCCCCTGCCGTTGCCGACGACGGGGTGACAGATGCCGATGCGCCGGCCCGGCGCCTGATCGAGACCCTGGGATGCCGTGGCTGTCATCAGATCAAGGGGTACGGCGGCTCACTGGCAGCGGATCTGACGGCTGTCGGCAGCCGCTTGACCGCCACTGAAATCATGTCCATCCTGAGCGCCCATACGGTCACCCGCACCGGGCACTTCATGCCGACCTACACGACCCTGACCCCGGAGGAGCTGGAACTGATCGGCTCCTATCTCTATAACCTGCGCTAACGCCTGAGAAGAATGCCCCATGTCCCAACGTATGCTGCTGATCAACTCCCCGGTCTTTGTGTCCGAGACGACGCTGAAACATTGCGGCAGTATTGCCGATCTGTTTGGCCGGCACCGCCCCCTCGAGCTGGAAATCGGCTGCGGAATCGGCGATTTCATTGTCCAGGTGGCCGCCCGTCATCCCGACCGCAACTTCCTCGCCATCGACATCTTCAACCAGGGCTGCAAGCAGACCTGCGCCCGGGTGGAAGCCGCGGGGCTCGACAATATCCTGGTCATGCGCATGGAAGCGCGTTTTCTGATGCATCAGTATCTCGGCCCCGGCAGCCTGCGGGCACTCTATATCAACTGCCCCGATCCCTGGCCGAAAAAACGTCACCGCAAGCGCCGCCTGCTCAACGCTGAATTCGTCCAGCTCGCCCTCTACTGCCTGGAAGACCAGGGTATTCTCAATTTTTGTACCGATTTTGCCGACTATGGCCTCTCGGCGGCGGAACTGCTCGATCATGACCCGCGTCTCGTCAATCTCCACAGCACCCCCTTCACCAACGATCTGGGCAGCTACCCGGTCTCCAAGTACATGCGCCGCTTTCTCGATCAGGGACAGCCGATCTACCTGTGCCGCTACCGGAAAAAAGCCGACAGCGTGATTGCGCCGCCGGCTCTGAGCAAGGGGTTCCGTATCCCCTGGCCGGAGGAGGACGCATGAGCTGGCTGACGGCCGCACTGCCCGGCGTCGGCGGCAGCTACAAGGAGACACCGGCCGATTTCGAGGTTGAGGAAATCCCCCTCTACCCCTGTTCCGGTGTGGGCGAGCACCTGTATCTGTGGGTCGAGAAAACCGGCATCAGCACCATGGAACTGATGAGCCGCATCGCCAGGGGCACCGGCCTGAAGGAAGACGCCATCGGTTACGCCGGGCTCAAGGACAGCCGCGCCCTGACCCGCCAGTGGCTGTCCATTCCGGTGGCCAAACGGCAGCAGCTCGACGGACTGCAGCTCGACAACGCGCGGATCCTCGCCGTCGAGCAGCACGGCAACAAGCTGCGCCAGGGGCATCTGGCCGGCAACCGCTTCCGCATCTGCCTGCACACGACCACCGCCGCGGCGGCGGAACGCGCCGCGGCGATCCTCGATATCCTCGGGCAACGCGGCGTCCCCAACCTGTTTGGCGAGCAACGCTACGGTATTCTCGGTAATTCGGGGCGCCTCGGCGAGCTGCTGTTGAGCGGCAGCTACACCGCCTTCTGCGAGGAACTGATCGGCGACCCCGAGCTGATCCAGCACCCGGGGTGGCAGCGTGCGGCGCAGGCGTACCGGCGCAACGAGCTGGCACAAGCTGTCGCCTGTCTGCCCGGCGGCATGCGGATCGAACAGCGCCTGCTCGGCGACCTGATCAAGGGAAAGTCCCATCGGGCAGCGGCGCTGGGCCTGCCGCGCCAGCGCCTGCGGCTCTATCTGTCAGCGGCCCAGTCAGCCTTTTTTGACCGTCTCCTGCTCGATCGCATCACCGCGCCGGAGCAGCTCAAGCACGGGGACATCGCCTACAAGCATGCCAACGGCGCCTGTTTTCGCGTCACCGCGGCGGACACCGAACAACCGCGGGCGGACAGCTTTGAGATCAGCCCGACCGCGCCCCTGTTCGGCTACAAGGTGATGATCGCCGCCGGGGAACCGGGGCGCGCCGAAACGGCCCTGCTGAAGAGTGCCGGTCTCGACCTGAACAGCTGGAAACTGGAACGTGGACTGGCCATGCCCGGGGAACGACGCCCGTTGCGCGTCCCCCTCGGCCAGGCACGGGTCAGCCCGGCACCGGACGGCCGCCTGATACTGGAGTTTTCCCTGCCCAAGGGGAGCTACGCCACCAGCGTGTTGCGGGAAGTGATGAAATCGTCCGCTGAGGGGTCCGCCGAGTTGCTTCTCTGTAGACAAAAGTAAAACGGCATTCTATACTTCTCGCGCGTGGAGGTATTTCGTCGCCAAGATCCGATAGTCGTTGACAGTTTTTTTACACGGGGCTA
>JAWOIX010000113.1:0-21065 GCA_046484405.1 Pelovirga sp. | reverse complement strand
GGGGTGAAGCCGCTCCACCAGCAGCGCGCGGCGGCGGTCATTGAGTGCTGCTTGAAGCTGCAGCAGCGCGCGCTCGGGCGGTGACTGCAGGGCGACAAGCAGCCGTTGCCAGGCGCGGCTGAGGCGCAGGCGCTGCAGCACCCCGGCAAGATCCGCCGGGGCGTAGGAGCGCAGCACGGCACCAAGAAGGAACAGCTCTGCCGGGTAGTGCGGCAGCAGCGCCTCCCCGGTGGCGGTCTGCTGCGCAAACGCGGCCATTCTCGCGCGCAGGGGCCGCAGAGCGGCACCGGTCGCCTGTGCATCCCAGGGGCCGCCCGGTGTGCCGAACAGGGTTTCGAGAAAGCCCCCGTCGCTGAGCAGTTCAAGGGCACGGCAGTCGCGACCGCTGGCGAGAATCTGCAGCAGTTCGTCGCGCAGGCGTTCCCCGGCGACCCTGTTCAGCCCGGCCGTTGCATCCCGCATCAGGGCGAAGGTGCTCCCGGCGAAATGAAAATCGAGGCTGACCGCATGGCGGATCCCCTTGAGGATGCGCAGCGGGTCGGCGCTGAAGCTGTCCGCCGCGCAGTGGCGCAGGCAGCGCTCAGCAAGATCGCGGCGACCCTCAAGCGGGTCGAACAGTCCTGTTGTGGATACGGCAGACAGGGGCAGCGCGATGGCGTTGACGGTAAAATCACGCGCCGCCAGGTCCGCTGCGATGGTGGCAGCGCGCAACGGCGCAAAATCGATACTCAGGTTGCCGGGCAGCAGCACGCGACTCTGTCGGCGCTGCCGGTCGAGCCAGAACCAGTGCCCCCTGCCCCGCGCCCAGGACTGTGCCCATGAGGTTGGATCCGCGCTGGTGACCAGGTCGATATCGGCGCAGGGACGACCGAGCAGCAGATCGCGCAGACATCCGCCAACCAGCCAGGCCGGCAGATCGCTGTGCCGCAGCTCGCTGCAGAGCTCGCCGAACAGGGAGGACTGCCGACGCAGTCGCTCGAGCAGGTCATCGGTTTCCATGGCACCAACCGTTAAAAAAAAGGGTCTGCGCACGTATGCTGCAGACCCTTAGAAGCTAAGCGGATAATCGGCAATGTAACTTACGCCAGGTCCTGTTCCGCCTGCAGAATCAGGTCAAACAGCTCCTGGATGTCCTCTTCCTCGATGCAGGAGAAGGCAATGCGCAGATCCTTGCTGCCGATCGAGATCGTCCCGACGCCGTACTTGTCAAGAAGATGCACGCGCAGTTTTTCGGCATCCACCCGCTTCAGTTCAAGACACATGAAATAGCCGGAGTTGAAGGGGTAATAATTCCATGAATCGGCATACGCGGGATTTGCCAGGACCTCTTTCACCCTCAGGGCGCGCCCCTGCATCACCAGAAATTTCTCCTGCTTCTGGCGGTCGAAGTCGGGCGACTTGAGCGCCTCGATGACAAAGGTCTGCGAGGGGTGCGGACAGTTGGAGATGGTCGCGCGGATGATGCCGAGGGTTTTCTTCTCCAGCGCCGTCAGGATCTCGCTGCTGTCTGCGCTGCTGCCGTCGGCGTAGGTAATGAAGCCGACCCGGAAACCCCAGACAAACTCTTCCTTGGTGGCGCCGTCGAGCTTGATGCAGAGCAGGCGCGGGTCCTGGTTGGCCAGTTTACCGAAGAGGGATTCCTTCAGGGAGTCCTCATAGAACAGCCCGAAGTACGCGTCGTCGGTGACCGTCACCAGGTTGCAGCCGGAGGCCGCCACCTCTTTCAGAGCTGCGACCAGGGCATCCCCTTCGGCAACCGTCGGTGTATAGCCACTGGGGTTGTTGGGGAAGTTGAGCAGGACGATGGCCTTGCCCTTTTCGGCGGCAGTCTGCTGCAGGCAGGCCTTGAAGGCCTCGACATTGAAGCCGCCCGCTTCGGTGAAGGTGGTGTATTTCTTGACCACGGCACCGCGCCGGGTGACAAAGGTCAGATTGTAGTTGCCCCACATCATGTCGGGCAGAATGACATGATCCCCCTGGTCCATGAACAGGTCGGCAATAATCGACAGGCCGTGGGTCAGGGCATTGGTGACGATCGGCACACCAAACTGCTTGTCCTGCTGACTGGGGTTTTCCACCAGCATCTTCTCACGCCAGAGCTTGCGCAGTTCCGGCTTGCCGGCAGGCGGAGCATAGGGATAGATATCCTTCGGGTCAAAATCCTTGAGCTTCTCCTGAATGCACTGGAGAAACATCGGTCCCCCCTTTTCCGTCGCGGTACCGATGGTGGCATTGAATTTATGGGCCTTATCCTTGGCCTCGGCAGACTGGCTGAGGATCCCCTTCGGAAAAAACAGGTTTTTCCCGAGGTCCGACAACATGTCATAGGTGTGCGGATTGTTTTTTTTGATCAGTTCATTCAATTCCACGGCAAGTGGGTTCATCTTACTCCTCCAGTCAGGATAGGAAGTGGCACTGCGCCACGGTTAAACATCGGTTGAACGCTTGTGGTCCGGCCCGGTCGGCGGGTCCTGTGGCGGCAGCGCAGAGGAGCGCTTTGGCTTGCGCGCACGATCGACCAGGTAGAGGATCGCCAGGGTTATCAGCAGGATCGTCAGGGTCAGAAGAATTTCGGCCAGCCCAAAGTTTTCCATCAGCATCCCTCCCGTTGCTCCGGCATGACCCGCGCAAGCGCCTGTTGTGCCAGTTCGTGTTTATCGTCCAAGGTGGTGGCCGTCATCAGCGCCTCGTAGGCGCCGGGATAATCTTCGGCAATCTCGCGGCACAAACCGAGCAGGTAAAAGAACTCGGCAAAGGGCATGGCGCGCGGCAGATCGCCCTGGTGCAGCACCTCTTCCAGGAGCGTGCGGGCCTGGTCAAAGGCGCCCCGGTCATAATGCTGCCGGGCGCTACCGACCTGTTCAAGAGCCTCCTGCAGCGGTCGTAACGGAACCGTCCCTGCTGTCAGGTTGTCGATGCGCTCCGCCAGTGCCCCTGACACCTTTTCTGTGCCGGCCTGCTGGAGGGCTGACTGCCAGTAGATCTGTGCCTGGTGGTAGTTGCCGCACAGGTAACAGACCTGACCGAGATAATCAAGATTGCTGACGTCATCCGCCTGTGCCCGGCGTGCTTTCTCGAACCACTGGCGGGCGTCAAGCAGCTGCGTGCGGATCTGCTGCAGTTGCGTCGGGTGCAGGGCCAGGTTGAGGCTGGCGACGCCGAGTTTGTGCAACAGGCCAAAGTTGTCCGGCTCAAGATACAGCAGGATTTTCAGCAGTGCCATCTTGTGGCGCAGGGCAGAGACATCGCTGCTTCTGAGATCGAGAACAAGGAGCTGTGCCCCGAGATCCGCGATCAGAAAGGGGTAGGCCTGGCGCAGGATGTCGGCATAGGCGGCGGCGTGGGGACACTCGGGAAAACTGCAGAGATAGTCGTAGAGGCCCTCTCCGATCAGCCGTTCTGCAGGCACCACCGCTGGGTCAGCGGGCAGATCCGCGCTACGCAATGGCAGGGGGATTGCTGGCAGGGGCAGCTCCTGCTCCTCGCCAATCGACAGGGACATGCCGGCAGGGGCAAACCAGAAGCTGAACTGTTCAGGATCCAGAGGTGTGTCGTACGTGTCTGTCATGTTGCATTGCCTTGTGAGTTGACTGCGAAAATCTAACTTAAAAATGATCTTTTATCAACCGGTCATACCAATTTATCAGTGACCGGCCATAAAAAAAGGTGAAGCAGCGACGCTTCACCTTCTGATGACTATTTTCTATGGCTTACGGCGCCAGGATTCGCCCACTACGTCAGCAGCATCACGCTGCTTCCTGCGTAAAGCTCCCCTCCCCTCGCTGCCGCGGCCGTCCTGGCCGCTCTTCTGACATTAAGTCAGCGCTCGGTCCGCTTCGAATCCTGGCGGTGGAGATCCTGCTGTTATTTTTTCTATGGCTGGGGCGCCAGGATTCGAACCTGGGAATGCCGGAATCAAAATCCGGTGCCTTACCGCTTGGCGACGCCCCATCACAGAAGTTGGAATATCTAACAAAGAAAATTTACAGCGTCAAGAGAAAACTAGCCCTTTTCCGTCATCCAGAAACGTCTGCGCAGGGAATCGGCAAGGGAGTACAAAACCGGCACGACGATCAATGTCAGCATGGTCGCGAAGGCCAGACCAAAAATCACCGCAACCGCCATCGGACCCCACCAGTCGGCGGACTCTCCGCCAATTTCCCAGCTCAGGGCACGGAAATCGAGACTGACTCCGAGGGCCATCGGTAACAGTCCGAGGATGGTTGTGGCGGCAGTCAGCAGCACCGGGCGAAAGCGAACCATCCCTCCCTGGATCAGCGCCTCCTTGACAGCCATCCCCTTGGCAACCAGCTGGTTGATGTAGTCAATCATGACGATGGCGTTATTCACCACGACCCCGGCCAGGGAGATCGCGCCGATGCCGGTCATGATGATGCCAAAAGGCTTCGCCGTGATCAACAGTCCGAGGAAAACCCCGGTCAGGGAGAGGATCACCGTGGTCATGACAATCAGCGTCTGCAACATCGAGTTGAACTGGGTAACGAGGATCAGCATGATCAGCAGTATGGCACCGATAAAGGCCTTGGACAAAAAGGCCGTGGCCTTCTTCTGTTCTTCCTGTTCGCCGGTATAGCTGATCTGGTAGCCGCCCGGCAGGCGCAGATCGGCCAGGCGTTCCTGCACCTCCAAAAGGACTTCGTTGCTGTTGCGCCCGAAGGTATCAGCCGACAGGGTGACGACCCGCTTCATGTCGAGATGCCGGATCGATCCATATCCGACCCCGGTTTCGAGCCGGGCCACCGTCGTCAGGGGAACGGGTTCGCCGCCGGCAGCAGGAATGAGCAGATTGTCGATATCCGCCAGCGAGGCGCGCCGTGCCGGCGGAAAGCGCGCGATGATGTCGTACTCATCCTCCCCTTCGCGGTAGACACCGAGCTTGGTGCCGCTGATCGCCGCCTTGACCATCTCGGAGATATCCGCGGTGGACAGCTGCAGCAGGCTGGCCTTTTCCCGGTCAACAATCACCCGCACTTCCGGCTGGGCGCGGGAGAGATCGTCCTGCAGGTCCACCAGGCCCGGCACCGACTTGATCTTTTCCGTCACCGTGGCGACAAGGCCTTCCAGCACGGCGATGTCGTCACCGCTGATTTCAATATTCACCGGCGGACCGGTTGGCGGGCCTTCCTCCTGGCGTTCGACCTTGAAATGGGCGCCGGCGATCGGGGCAACAGCCTGGCGGATGCGATCGAGAACCACGTTGGCATCCTCGTTACGCACACTGCGATCAACAAATTCCAGGGAGATCTTGCTCAGGTTGGACTGGACACTGCCGCCGCCGCCCTCCTGGGCACTGGTGGTGCCGACCTCGGCGATCACAAAGCGGATATCGGGCTCCGCCGCACCGATGGCCTCGACCGTGCGGGCAAGCAGGTCGGAGGCATCGAGGCTGGTTCCCTCCGGCGCCTCGATTTCAACAAAGGCCCGATTCGGCTCGGTGTCTGGAAAGAGTTCCACGCCGTGGTCAAAGATCATGTAAAGCAGGGCAATGCCGACCAGCAGGGAAATTGAGGCGGCCACGACCAGGACCCGATGGTTCAGGGCAAATGCGAGGGAGCGGGCATAAAAACGCAGGATCCAGGGCGGATCGACATCGAGGGGGCGGCGCTTGCGTACCCGCATGATATGGGCGCAGATGGTCGGGTTGATGACCAGGGCGACGAACAGGGACGCCGACAGGGTAATGATCAGGGTCATCGGCAGAAAAGACATGAATTCGCCCATGATGCCGGGCCAGAACAACAGCGGGAAAAACGCGCAGAGGGTGGTCGCGGTGGAGCTGATCACCGGCCAGCCGACCTCGCTGACCGCGGTTTTGGCGGCACTGACGCCGCTGTGCCCTTCCTGCATGTGGCGGTAGATATTTTCAACGATAACGATGGCGTTGTCGACCAGCATCCCCAGGGCGAGGATCAGGCTGAACAGAACCACCATGTTGAGGGTGATATCGAAAAACAGCAACACGGCGAAGGCAAGGAGCATGGAAAAGGGAATAGCAAGGGCAACGAAAAAAGAATTGCGCAGACCAAGAAACATGAAGAGCACGGCGATGACAAGAAGCAGACCGCTGATGATGCTGTTTTCCAGTTCGGCAACCATCCGGCGGATGTCTTCCGACTGGTTGAAGGTCACCGCCAGGTCGACCCCGGGTGGCAGGAGGTCCTGCGCTTCGCCGAGCAGGGCGAAGACCCGGTCCGCCACTTCGATAATATTGGCGCCGCTGCGCTTCTTGATCGCCAGGGTCACGCTCTGTTCGCCGTTGAGACGGGCATAACTGGTGCGGTCTTCAAAGGCATCGACGACATCGGCGACATCCTTGAAGTAGATGATCCGTCCACCGCGCTGGGTCAGGACGAGATTATCGATTTCGTGGGGTTCGCTGAATTCCCCGGGAATCCGCAAAAGATATTTCCCGGCGCCGATGTCAATGCTGCCGCCCGGGATGTTGACGTTTTCACGGCGGATGGCGCTCAGGACCTCGGCGAGGGAAATCCGGGAGGCAAACATCCGGTCAGGATCGAACTCGATCCGGATCTCGCGTTCACGGCCGCCGCTCAGCACGACATCAAGAACCCCGGGAATGGTCTGGATCCAGTCTTCCAGCTCCTCGCCAACCTTCTTGAGCACCGACTCGTCGGCCATCCCGGCGATTGATACCATCAGGATGGGAAACTCCGACAGGTTGATCTCCAGAACACTCGGATCATTCTCGAGGTTGGCCGGCAGGTCCCCCTTGGCCTGGTCAACCTTGTCCCGGACCCACTGCAGTGCCACGTCGATATCGATATCGGGAATGAACTCGATGATGATCATCGAGGAGCCTTCGGCACTGACCGAGCGGATTTCCTCGACGTCCTTGAGGCCCTTGAGCTTGCGCTCGATGGGGTGGGTGATCAGGCTTTCAATATCAACCGGGGCAACACCCTCGTAGGGGGTCACCACCAGCACATAGGGGACGGTGACATCCGGCGTCGATTCCCGCGGCAGGATGACATAACTGTAAATCCCGACCACCAGAATGATCAGCATCAGGGAAAAAACACTGCTGCGCCGGTCGACGGCGGCGTCGGTAATCAGCATATGCTAGTTCTCAGCGCTCGTGACGAGAGCCCCGTCGATCAGCAGCTGCTGCCCCTTGGTCACCAGTTGCTGTCCTGCCTCCAGCCCGGAGCGGATAACCACCTGGCTGCCGACAAAGCTGCCGGGGACGACCTCGATCTCACGGGCCGTTCCCTCTTCAACAACATAGACGATCTTGCGGCCCTGGCGGTCAATCACGGCAGAGAGCGGAACGACAATAGCCTGCTGATGTTCCATACGGACAAAGGTGGCGCGGACAATCATCCCCGGCCGCAGCATTGTGCCCGGCTCTTCGATCAGCATGGTGGTCCGGTAGGTGCGGGTCGCCGGATCCGCCACAAAGGCGATATGCTCGATGATAGCGGACACCCTCTCCGGATCGCGGCCCTGCACTGCGGCATGGACGATATCCACCTGCTGGCCGGACGCAAGAAACGCAACATCCTTTTCCGGCACATCGGCAACCGCTTTGAGCTGATCAACCATCACAATGCGCATCAGCGCAGTACCGGGGTCGACATATTCGCCCGGCTCAATCTGGCGGCGATCGACGATGCCGTTGATCGGCGACCGCGGCGTGCTTTTTTCCTGTTGAATCTGCGCCAGGCGCAGCGATGCTTGCGCCGCCGCCAGGCTGTTGACCACCTCATCGAGCTCCTGCCGGCTCACCAGCCCCTGGCCTTCCAGCCGTGCCAGGCGGTCATGTTTGCGGGTCAGGACGGCCACATTCTTCTCTTCCCGCACCAGCTGGCTGCGGATCGTGTCAGCATCGATTTCGAGCAGGACCTGCCCCGCCGTGACCGCCGCCCCCTCCTCGACATGAACCCGCACCAGGTTGCCGGCAATTTCCGCCGACAGGGTGATGTCCTTGAGGGCCTCGAGCTGGGTCGGCAGGGTAAAGGTTTCCGTCAGATCCGTCGGCACCAGGGTCTGCGTGACGACCCTGATGCGGCGTTCATCGTTGTTGTCCGTGTCTTCACTGACGGAAGCCGTGCAGGCGGACAGCAGCAGGACAGCAAGCAGCAGGCAGGTCCGTAACAGGCGCTCATGTCTGCGTCCGCACGTGGCCGCGTGGTGCGGAACCGGACCGGCGGTGGCGATCCGGTCCGCCCGGCGCAAAGTGGATCGGGCTGCGCGCGGTAGAATCATTTTTTCACTCCTTCAAGGGCCTGGAGAAAGAGCAGGCGCATATTTTCCTCAACGTCGGCGAGGCTGGAGAAATAGCCGTTGTACCAGCCGGCAAAAAGACCGAGGTAGAGAGAGAAAAAATGTGCGGCAAGGAGAAAACGGTCATTGCAGGGGGAGATTTCCCCCTTTTCGACGGCGCTGTCAAAGACCTCGGCAAGGATGGCAAAATAGCGTTGGTCATGCTGCCCGCTCTGCTCGCTGGTCTCTTTGGGGAAGATCATTTCACGCAGCAGATGGCGGCCGAATTCACGGTTTTCGGTGACATAGCTAAACTTGAACATGAAGAACCTGACCAGCTGATCGACCAGTGCCAGGGGCAGATCACGATCCTCGCGGAACCGTGCGAACGCTGCACTCATCCGTTCGTCGCAGTAGTGCTGGAAAATCTCTTTCTTGGCAGGGAAGTAGCCATAGATTGTCGCCTTGCCGATTCCCGCTTCCGCGGCAATCTCCTCCATGCTGGTGGCATCAAAGCCCTTGGCACTGAAAAGACGCACGGCGGCCGACTGAATCGCCTGCCTGGTCTGCTGCTTTTTCTGTTCTCTGATGCCGGCCATGATCCTCCCCGAAAAAACCCGAACGCAGTCGAGTTTACTCCAATGCCGTAACAAATCAATAAAAGAACAAAGACATACAGTCGATTTTATGGCATGCTGTCGCTCGGCAGAATGTGGTTCGATGTCCAGCAAGGATGAGATGACAATGACGGAAACGATACAACGTCCAACCGCCGATCTGCGCAGAAGCCTGCGCGCGCCGACAATTATCCAGAAGGTCCACCTCGGTGGTGATCGCCTGACCCTGTTTGGTTACGGCAAGAATATCAGTCGCAGCGGCATGTTCATCGCGACCACCAACCCGATCGAAGCCGGAGCACGGATTGAACTCACGTTCCAGCTCCCCCCGCCCCTGGTTGGTCAGGCGCGCTGCCTGTGTGAAGTGGTATGGAAGCGGCCGATGGGCAGCCACCTGCCTTTCGAGGCGGGCATGGGGATCAGGTTTGTCGATCTGACCGACGAGGTGTCCGACCAGCTGGCCGGCTGGGTGAAAGCGCAGGCAGGGTCCTAGCTTTTCGCGGCAATAAAACCCGGCGCAGTAGGGTCAGCAATCCGCCAGATGCCGGAACACCCCGTTGCCGACAATCCGTCGACGGGGCATCCCGGCATCTGCTTTCAACATCAATCGGCCTGGTTGCCAGTGCAGACCCGCCGGAGCCTTTGCAGCACCCGTTCTCTGCCGAGAACCATCATCACTTCATAAATGCCCGGACTTGCCGTGCCGCCCGTCAAAACCACGCGTAACGGCTGGGCAATCTTGCCGAATTTCAGTCCTGTCGCATCCATCACCCGGGCAAAGGCCTGCTCCAGGGAGTCGCTGGTAAACGCGGGCAGATCCGCCAGGGTCTCGACGAGTTGGCTAAAAAGCGGCTGCCGTTCCGCGGTAATGAAACTGTCCCTGGCTGCCGGATCAAAAATCACCTCATCCTGATAATAGAACCGGGCGCCCGCGGCCATCTCCACCAGGGTCGCTGAGCGTTCCTGCAGGCTTTTGACCACCTCGACGAGATCAGGGCCACCGTCAGTCACCACCTCCTGCGCCGCCAGAAAGGGCGGCAGCAGGGTCGCCAGGCGCTCGGGATCAGCGGTTTTGATGTAGTGGCTGTTCAGCCACAGCAGTTTTTCCGGGTTGAACACCCCGGCCGAGCGGCCGACCTGGGCGAGGCTGAACTTTTCGACCAGGTCGCTCATCGAGAAGATTTCTTCGTCACCCATCGACCAGCCGAGACGGACCAGATAGTTGATCAATGCTTCCGGCAGGTAGCCCATCTCCTTGTAGGCCATCACTGATGTCGCCCCGTGGCGCTTTGACAGGCGCTTCTTGTCGGCTCCGAGAATCATCGGTACGTGGGCAAATTCCGGGACCGGGTAGTCAAGCGCCTGGTAGAGAAGAATCTGGCGCGGGGTGTTATTAAGATGATCATCGCCCCTGACAACCAGCGAGATATCCATCTCCGCGTCATCGACCACGACGACGAAATTGTAGGTCGGGCTGCCGTCGGTGCGCTGGATGATCAGGTCATCAAGCTCCTCATGACGGAAGGTCACAGTGCCCTTGATGCGATCGACAAAGGTTGTCTCCTCCTGGCCTGCCGGCAGCCTGAAGCGCACCACGTGGGGCAGATCGGGATGATCGGTGCGGTTACGGCAGGTCCCGTCATATTTCGGCTTGCGGCCTTCCTGCAGGGCGCGTTCACGCCGCGCATCCAGTTCCTCGGCGGTGCAGTAACAGCGATAGGCGCGGTTGCGGCCGAGCAGCTGGTGAATCTTCTGCTGGTAGAGCCCAAAGCGCTCCGTCTGGTAGTAGGGCCCTTCATCGTAGTTCAGTCCGAGCCATTCCATTGCGTCAAGGATCGCTGTGACCGACTCCTCCGATGACCGGAGCAGATCGGTGTCTTCAACGCGCAGCACGAAGGTCCCCTGCTGCTGCCTGGCCAGAAGGTAATTGAACAGGGCCGTCCTGGCCCCGCCGATATGCAGGTATCCCGTAGGACTGGGAGCGAAACGAACGCGCAATTCCGACATGAAGACTCCTTGATGGAAACGGGTGAAGAGCACTTTAGTTGATCATCATTCCGGCGTAACCGACGACGCGGCTGTTGTCGCCGCTCTGTTCGCCGGAATGGGTGTAGCGCACCAGGTCACAAGCCTGGGCGCCCAGATCCCTGGCCGCCGTCATCACGGTGACGACCGGGAGCACACCGCACATGCTGATGTGATGATCCTCGACGACCTGGTAGAGGCGCTGTGGATCGAAGGCGGTCATCGCATCAAGCGCCAGGGCATCGAGCCGGGTGTTTTCCCTGGCCGGCAGGAAATGATTCATATCGCTGCTTGCCACCAGTAACACCGGCTCATCCCAGGAGCTTACCGCCCGGGCGATGGCATGGCCGAGATTCACGCAGTCTGCGCATTCCAGCTGGTGGTTCAGGGCAATGGGAACGATCTGCAGCTGCGGCTGGCAATGGCGCAGGAACGGCAGCAGCACTTCGAGGGAATGCTCCTGCTGGTGGGCGCGTTCGTCCACGACCAGTTCGGGGGCCTCTGTCCGCAAATGCTCGAGCAGATCCACAGCTACCGGCACGGCACCCGCAGGGGTCTGCCAGACCGTGGCGCCGGTCACCGCTACGGCGGCACCGCGCCCGTAATGGTTGGGTCCAAGCAGAATCACCCGGCGCGGCACGCGGATGCGGCCAAGCACGGCACCGACGACCGCACCGGAATAATCATAACCGGCGTGGGGCAGAATGACCGCGGTGGCATCCACCGGTGAGGTGTCGCCAGCCAGGAACCCGGCCACCTGGCGGCTCAGGGCCGCAGCACCCGCAGGATAGAAAAGACCGGCGACGGCAGGTTGACGAATCATATCTCCTCCTACTGGCCTAAGACGATTTTTGCCCCGATCAGCATCAGGACGATGGCAAAGGTGCGGATCAGCCTGGTCTGGCTGAACCTGGCGGCCGATTTGACGCCCAGGCGGGCACAGATCATGGTCACCGGAGCGACCAGAAACACCACCAGGTAATTGACATAGCCAAGGGAAAAGGGTACCGCAACCGGCTGCTGCAGGCCATGCCAGATATAGCCGGCAACCGCCGCCGCGGACGACACCACGATCAGCGCGCTGGAATTGCCGACGGCAAGGCGGATCGGCTGGTGCAGCAGGATCAGCAGCAAGGGTACGGTAATAATGCCCCCACCGATACCGAAAAACGCCGAGAACCCGCCACCGACGCAGCCCACCGCGAACAGATGACGGCGCCGCGCCCGCTGCAGATCTTCCGGCGGCAGGTAGGTGTCCCGGTAAAACAGTAATTTCAAGCTGATGGCGATCAGCATCAGACCGAAGCAGATCTTCAGGATGGCGCCGGAAATCAGCGCTGCGAGGGTCGAACCGACAGCCGCGCCAAGAATGCCGCCGAGGGCAAGAAACATCACCATGCGCCAGTTGACGTTACCACGTTTGCGGTGCCCCAGGGTGCTGCTGACGGCAGTGGGCAGGATAATCGCCAGGCTGGTACCAAAGGCACTGTGAACAACCAGTTCGGGAGGAAATCCGGCGAGGGGGAAAAGCCACAGAAACAGCGGCACCAGGATCACACCGCCGCCGATGCCGAGCAAGCCGGCGAGAAAGCCGGCGGCGGCGCCGAAAAACAGGGTCAGCAGCAGTATTTGCGGAGTCAGAATATCCATGCGCCTCGCCAGAAAAAAAGTGCCAGCCGTAAACGGCTGGCACTTTTGCATGTGTGGAGGCCCCGAGCAGATTCGAACTGCTGATAAAGGTGTTGCAGACCTCTGCCTTACCACTTGGCGACGGGGCCATTGTGCGCCGATCAGGCGTGGGGATTGAAGTACCAAATCGCCCATGGAGTGTCAAGGAGAAAATCCTTTGCGCGATCTATTCGAGGAAATTCGCTGGCGCTGCAACCGGTCCTGCCCGCCGGTGAAGATCGCTCAGGGTCCGCCCAGTGCTGCGAGATCGAGATGAAAGCGTGACAGCGCAGCAACCGGGGCCGCGCTGGCCACCGCGGCAAGGTAATGGCGGCTGAGCGGGGACCAGCGCAGCAGTGCCGGAGCAGGCGGCAATGTCGGTGTCGTCAGACCGACGCCTGCGCATTTGAGCCGTGCCTCCCTGGCGGTCCAGAGACGATAAAAGCCCCGCCGGCGCCGTGCCGGCGGAAGCGCCTGCCATTGCAGTTTTTCCTCGGCGGTAAAAGCGAAATCAACCAGTTGGGGAATGTTGCGTGGTGCATCAACCTGTTCCAGGTCGATGCCCACCGCAGCGCCGACGCGCAGTGCGATCACGCCCCAGCAACCCGAATGGGACAGGTTGAATTGCACCTCAGAGCGGTGTGATGCCGCGCATCGTGGCTTGCCCTGCGCACCATATTCCAGCGCTACAGCTGAGGCGGTGCAGTCGAGACAGGCCGCCAGGACAAGCCGCAGGGCGGCACGGGCATGACAGAACGCGCGCCCTTTGGCCGGGTCGCGCAGACGGGCGGCGCGCTGCCGTTCTGCCGCGTTCAGGCAATCGGCCGGGGCCCCCTGCCGCGGGGCTGGATCATCGGTACGAAAGCGCCACAGGTAGAGTTGCTCCGGGGCAGGCTGCAGGTGCAGCGGCGCAGGCTGCCAGCCACCCAGGTCAGCGGTCACCGGCGACCTCGTGGTGCAGCCACTGGCGCAGCCGCTGCAAACCCTCGGCAACAGTGATCCCGGGGCAGTAGTTAAAATCGGTGCGCGCGGCTGTCAGGTCGAACCAGTGCGCCGTCGCCAGTTCCCGCGCGACGAAACGGGTCATGCGGGGTTCACCGGCAAGGCGCAAGGTGCGATAAACACCTTCCAGCAACGCACCGGCGGCGTATGCCAGCGCTGGAGAGATGCTCCGGGTGACCGGCGGCAGGTCTCCCGCCGCCAGGATCCGGTCGATCAGCTCCCACAATGGCAGGGGTTCGCCATTGGCGATGAAATAGGCCTTGCCGGCGACGGCTGACCCCGGCGCCAGAACGGCCGCGGCCTGCAGGTGGGCGTGCACGGCATTGTCGATATAGAGGGTATCAACCAGGTTGTCGCCACTGCCGACGCGGCGCAATTGGCCTTTGCGGCCACGGTCGAGGATGCGCGGCACCAGGTGATTGTCGCCCGGCCCCCAGATCAGGTGAGGCCGCAGGGCCACGGTGGCGAGCTGCGGTGAGCTGGCGGCGAGGACCAGCTGTTCGGCGAGGGCCTTGGTGCGGGGATAGCTGGCGTGATAATGGCGTGGATAGGGAACAGACTCGTTCACCCCGGCCATGTCCGCGCCGGTGAACACAACGCTCGGCGAACTGGTGTAGACCAGGCGGGTCACGCCACGGGCGCGGCAGGCCGCAAGAATGTTGCGCGTGCCCTCGACATTGGTGCGGTAAAACTCAGCCTCGTCTCCCCAGACCCCCGCTTTGGCAGCGACATGGTAAACCAGCTCGCAGCCGCTGACCGCGCGCTCGACCAGGTCCGGATCCGCCAGGTCGCCGATAAATTCTTCAACGCCGGCAGTCGCCAGAGCCGCGCAGGGATGCCGGGCGAGGGAACGGACAGACTCCCCCCGGGCGCGCAGTTGCCGGACGATGGCACCACCAAGAAATCCGCGCCCACCGGTGACGAGGATCATTCGCGCACCCGGCGCTGCGCCCAGAGCGCAAGCTTTTCCCGGAAAATTTTTGCATTGTGACGGATGTCGACGGGAAAAGCGGGATGGATAAGAAATCTTTCGATGCTTCGGGTCACCGCCGTGGTTGTTGCCAGGGCGCGCAATTCGTCGATGATCCGGGCATGTTCTGAGCGCCCTGTCCCCTCTTCCAGTTCGACGCAGAGCAACGGAACCTGGCTGCCTTTGACCTTGACGCCGACCAGGGCGGTGCGAAACACCTGCGGATGGGTATTGAACACGGCTTCACAGGGAATGGTGAAAAGGGTTCCCGTGGCGCATTCCACCCGGTGCGCCTTGCGCCCACAGAACCAGATCCGGCCCTGCCCGTCGCGGTAACCGAGGTCCCCCATGCGGTGATAGACTGTGCCGCTGTGCGGATCGGTGATCTTGGCCAGACCGGTGGCCTCGGGCCGACCATAATAGCTTTGTGTCACCTGCGGTCCGCGGACCGTGATTTCGCCGATGTCCCCCTCACCAAGGACGACCTGATCGGTAAGTATCTCCATCTCCCGGTCGCTGATCCTGACAATTTTCACATCGGTTCCGGGGACCGGGTAGCCGACACAGATCCCCGCGCCCTGATCCGTACGCTGACGGGTCTCTGTCAGAATCGTGGTTGCCTCGATCGTACAGACCGGCAGGGCCTCGGTTGCACCGTAGGGGGTATGGATCAGTGCGTCTGCCGGCAACAGCCGGCGCACATCCTCCAGGGTCGTTGCCGCTACCGGAGCACCGGCGGAGATGACCCGCTTTAAACTCGGCAGGGTTGTTCCGGCAGGGATACCGTAACGGGCGACGCGGCGCAGCAGGGCCGGTGAGCCGAACATGGTTGTCACCTGGAAGCGGTTGATTGCTGCAATGATTTTGACCGGGTCAACCGCGCCCGGGCGGGTAAAATCCATCTGTGGCAGCACCGACGTCATCCCCAGGGCCGGGGCAAAGAGCGCGAACAGGGGGAACGTCGGCAGGTCGATCTCGCCCGGGGTGATCCCGTAGATCTGCTCCAGCGCTGCAACCTGGGCGAGAAAATGACCATGCGTGTAGACCACCCCTTTCGGGATACCGGTACTGCCGCTGGTAAAGAGAATCGCCGCCGTTTCCTCGGCTGCCGGCAGAACCGGCGCGAATCGCTGCCCCGGCGCGACGTTGCCCAGCAGGCGGGCATAGGAGACTTCGTTGATCCAGTGACGTCGCCCGGTGGTGATGCACAGCGTTGCCGTCGGCGCCCAGCCGAACAGGCGCCGCGCCAGGTGGGCACGCGGCATACCGATAAAGGCGCGGGCCTGGGCCTCGGCCAGGCAGGTTTTAAGATGCCTGATCCCCATTCCCGGATCAACCAGCACCGGCACTGCACCAAGCTTGAACAGGGCGAAGGTCAGGGCGAAAAAATCGCGGCCGGGCGTCACCATCAAGACCGTGCGATCCCCGCGCTGCAGTCCGGCAGCGGCCAGGGCCGTGGCTGTCCGGTTGCTCAGGTCCTCCAGTTGCGCGTAGCTGTATTGCTCATAGATCTGCGTTGCGGAGAAGGCACCGGTCGGGCAATACAGGGCCGTGGTGTCCGGCTGCCGTGCCGCCATGTCGGGAAGATACGCGGCGATATTGGCGAAAGCCGATGGGCGGCTCATCTGTCGGCGGGTGCCCCGGCAACGGGGTGCTGGTGGAGAAAGTCGCGGATAATCGGAATGATCTCCTGCGGTGCGTCCTCGAGAACGTAATGACCGCAGTCGGCAAAGCGATGGATCTCGGCCGCGGGAAAGTACTCTTCCCAGACCTTGAGAAAGTGGTGATCAAAGACAAAATCCTGCTCGCCCCAGCAGATACAGACCGGACGGTCGGCAAACTGCGCCAGCCCCTTTTCCACGTCACTGACCAGCGCATAGCTGGGATCCCCTGGCTGCAGCGGAATGTCCTGGACAAAGCGCAGGGTCGCGATGCGATGCTGCCAGTTGTCGTAGGGGCTGCAGTAGAGCTGGCGTATTTCTGCCGGCATCGGCTGGCGCCGACAGCCGATGCGTGCCGCGGCGCGGGCAAACAGGTTAAACCCCTGGACCAGAAAGGCGCCGAACTGGGTGTCACGGCAGATTTTCAGGGCAAGAGGCAGTTTTTTCGTCGCCGGCAAATGGAACGCCGCGGTGTTGAGCAGCACCAGGCGGGCAACGCGCTGCGGATGGCGGATCGCCCAGGCCATGCCGATCATCCCGCCCCAGTCGTGCAGCACCAGGGTGATTTTCTGCGGCAGCTGCAACTGGTCGATCAGGCGTTCGAGATCGTCAACCCGCTGCTTGAGATGGTAGCTGTAGAGGGAGTCGGCCGGCTTGACCGAAAGACCGCAGCCGATATGGTCGGGGACAATGACCCGGTGGCGCCGGCTCAGCTGGCGCGCCAGGTTGCGGTAGTAGAATGACCAGGAGGGGTTGCCGTGCAGCATGACGATCGGCTCCCCCTGCCCTTCGTCAAGGTAATGGTAGGCGAGCCCGTCAAGGTCGAGGAAATGGCTCTTGAACGGATATTCCGATTTGAACAGGGGGGAATCAATTACCATTGGATCGCCATCATCAGGCAGTTCAGGCCGCTGCCGATGCCAAGAAAACCGACCGTATCACCGGGACGCAACAGGTCCCGCTCCTTGGCGATGGCCGCGGTGATCGGCAGGGAAACCGTCCCCATATTGCCGAGGAATTCAAAGGTGGGAAAATCCTTCGCCGGATCGATGCCGAGGCTCTGCAGGATCAGTTTCTGGTGGGCCTCGCCGACCTGGTGGCAGATGACCTTGTCGATTTTATCCGCTGACAGGCCGAACTTGCTGGTGAAAATATCCCAGGTGCGCTTGCCGAGCTCGACCCCGTGCTTCATGACGGCAACCGCATCCGTCTGCATGAAGGGGGTATGGTTTTCCGGAGACTCGCGCCGCAAACCCCAGCGACACAGTTGATGATACTTCGGCTCGGCGATGTTGACGCCGCCGAGCAGGCGCGGCCGGCGCGATGGGGAAAAGGACCCGTCGGTCAGCAGTACCGCCGCTGCGCCGGAGCCGCCGGTCAGGGTGGCGAGGGACTGGGTGAAGAGTTCCATGGTCGGGTTGCCGAGCATCTGCGCTATCATGATTTCATTGATTTCGCGGGAACTCTCGCAGGCGACGACGAGACCGGCGCGGATCTGCCCGAGTTCGATGCGGTTGGCAATATCGAGCACGCCATTGAGGACGCCGAGACAGGCGTTGGAGATGTCGTAGACGGCGACATCGCCGCGCACCCCGAGCGCCGCCGCCACCAGGCAGGCGGTCGCCGGTTCGAAATGCTCACGACAGACACCGGCATAGACCACGGCGCCGATATCCTCGGCAGCGATGTTGCGCTCCTGGATGGCTTTCTTCGCCGCCGCGATGGCTCCTGCCGAAATCGGCGTACCCGGCTTCCACCAGCGCCGCTCACGAATGCCGGTAAGGGCCTCAAGTTGACCCGGGGCAATGTGCAGGGCCCGGTAAACCGGCTCGAGGCGGGTTTCCAGCTCGGCCGACGTCATCACAACGGGAGCCAGCTCATAACCGACCGACTCAATATGAACTCTGGTGTATTTCATCGTGAACTTGCAGCAGCTAAGAGTTGACAATAGCAAAGCGCGAAACGGTCTTGTAACACAAAAAGACCTGCAGGTGAAGAGCGACCGTTGTCAGGCGTCCGCTCAGGGCAGCAGACGCAGGGAGAACTGCTTCATCTGGTAGATCACCTTGCCGTCGACAATCAGAAAACCATCGCCATGGAGGATCTTCTGCGCGTCGTCCACCGCGGTGATGACCGCCTCGATGACAATCCGCTCGTTGGTCGGAATGATCTGGCCACGGTAGTTCCAGCTGTGCTCCTGGCCACAGGCGAGGGTCTCAAAAGTCATCTCCGGCGTCACCCCCCAGCGCCGCGCCGCCGCCACCTGCAGCAGCTGGAGGAAGGATTCAAGACCGAGGGAACCGGGACAGACGGGATCCTGGTAGAAATGGGCCTTGAAAAACCACTCGGCCGGATCGACCTTTTTGCTGCCGCGGATAAAGCCGAGCCCCTGTGGGCCACCGTCGGCGCTGTACAGCTCGATCTCGTCAACCATCCGCAGCATCGTATCGGCAAACGGGGGCTCCTGCGGATAGGCAAAGCGTAACGCCTGGTGTTCCTGCGCTGCACTGGGCTGCCACGGTTTGGCAGCGCGGATACCGACCTGCTCGGCCAGGGCCGCGGCGGAAAAAAAGCCGAACAGGGTGGTGCCGCTATAAACCGGGCCGATGGCATCGCTGACGGAAAAACGGTAGCCCTGGATGATCATGCCGGCACTGCTGGCGACCCGGGTCAGTTCCACCTGCGTGGTCAGGGTGCCCGATGCCACCGTCACCGGGCGGTGCTGGACGGCCTGCCCGTCGAGGTTGCGGAAGGACAGGTCGGTCGGGCTGGTCAGCGCCGACCCGAGATAGGCGGCGAGCCAGCCGCACGGTTGCAGGGCAACCTCGAGCAGCACACTGAACGGCATCCGCTGCGAGCGCCCGGCGGCGAAATACCAGGCATCGGCGGGCACATCATACTCTGCCGTAACGATGGCCCCTTCAGCAAGTTTCCAGGGCGCACCGGTGATCGCGACGATGCGGTCGAGAAACTGAAACGGGGGACCGGGCAAACGCGCGATCCGGCGTTCATGATCAAAAACCCGGTAAGGTTCGCCGAAGGCCGCGGATGGATTGCCGATGGCAAAAGCGGTGATCCGGTCGGTGTCGAACAGAACGGTTTTCGGCACAGCAGCAGCGGGCTTCTCCGCCGCTGTGGACCACAGCGCCTCGACCTGGTCACGGTCGAGTCCGGCCAGGCGCACCGACATGTCGGGAATCTCGACGATCGGGTGCCCGTCGGCGAACATCAGCGCATCGACGATGGCATAGGGTTCCGGACGGTAGCCCAGTTCCTTGATACTCACCTGGTAAGTGACCTTCCTGGTCGTTTCAATCACCTGGCCGCGGCACTTCAACCCGCTGTCGACGCCGGGGACCGGTTCGCACCAGGTTGTGCCGCTCTCGCCGATCCAGCCCATGCGCAACAGGTAGATGCGCAGCGTATGCATGCAGCATTCGTACATCAGGGTTCCCGGCATGACCCGGTCATCGACAAAATGACAGGTCAGAAACCAGGCGTCCGGTACGATATCCATCTCGGCGACAATGCGGCCCAGTCCATAACGGCCGCCGTGGGGGTCGAGACTGATCACCCGGTCAACCAGTTTCAGCTGGCCGCCGGGCAGAGTGTAGGGACGGTGCAGCGGCAGCGCGGCAAACAGGCTGCCGAAACAGCCGCCAAGATCGCCGGCGTAGAGGGCGCTGATCTGTTCATCGCTATAGGATTCTTCGGCCATCGCCACCAGGGGGCGCCAGTCGTCCGGCAGACGGCCCGGCTGCGGCTGCTGGTCAAGGCGGGTGTGCACAATCCCCCTGCCGGCGGCCAGTTCCGCGGCGGAGAAGAAACCGGCGCAGCCATTGCGCATGCTCAGCAGGGGTTCGCCGGCCACCGTCGCTTCGAAATTGAAACGGAACAGGTAGGTCTGGTCCTGGCGGAAAAAGCGTTCAATCCGGATATCGTAACGGATGGTTTCGCCGACCACCGGCAGCCCACGGTGGAAGGTTACCACCGCATCAAGCAGGCGGTAGACCGCCTTGCCGCGGGTAATGAAATCGATCCCCAGGTAGCCGCTGAGAAACAGGTCGGCCTGTCCCGCTTCGACGGCAATGCAGGTCGGAATCCGCCCGCCGTCGAGATACCAGCGATCAGCCGTCACGTCGTGTTCCGTTACCACGCGGCCACTGCTCATCGAACGCGCTGTCCCCTCGAGGGCGACAATCCGGTCGACGAGCATCAGCGGCTCGTCGGGCAGACGTACCCTGGTCGGAAAGCTGTCGACCTCGGCGAATGCGGCGCCGAGCATCGCAGCGACGGAACCGACGGCGAATTCAAGGCACATGGAACGGTCAAAAACCACCGCGGTGGACGGCGGCGTGGCCTTTGCGGCAGGCGCAACGGGGGGTGGTGACAGCGCTCCCCTGCCCTGCTCCGGTCCTGCGGCGGGAGTAAAAGCGGCGCCCTGGCGCAGCAGCGCGAACTGGCGGGCGATGGTCCGGCTGATCGACTGCTCCAGGGTTGTCGCCAGGCTCAGGTAGGCGGCGTGAGCGTCAGCGCTGGCGCTCAGCGCGGCGTGAAAATCACTGGACGGGTGCTGCTCCGGTGGCAGCGTCACCAGCGCGGGTTCATTGGACGACAGCACCGTGGTTTGCGCGCCGGCCGCCGGTTCATGTCCGGAATCCTTGCCGGTGATCCGCCGCCCGCCGGATTGGGGTGCGGCGTCAGGTCGCTGCGCCGGCAGTGTGGCCGCAAAACCGGTCCCGCCGATGCTGGTGTGAATCCGGCGGCGGTCGCTGCTCACGGCTGCTGGCGGTTCTGCGCTGCTGTAGAGCGGGGCAAGGTCGACCGCCGCCGGATTCACACCAGCATCGGCGGGACCGGTTTTACGGCCACACTGCC
>JAWOIX010000102.1:0-27953 GCA_046484405.1 Pelovirga sp. | reverse complement strand
TCGTCTCCTTGTTCATCGGCTTCTTTGCCCTGATCGTCGTCTTCCAGCTGGTGCCGGCGACCCTGATGATGATCGGCATGCTCAAAGGCCTGTTCGGACGCGACCGCAAGGAAATTTCGAGCCACTCCCGCTGAAGCAAGCGGCAGACCACCCGGCCGACCAGCGGCAACAACGTTGACTACGCAGACACTTATAAACACACACAGACCAAGGAGAGATATCATGAAAGCCCTGTTCACGACCCTGACCCTGAGCCTGCTCGCCGTTCCCGCTTTCGCCGTTGACACCACGGTCACCTACAGCAGCGGCATCCTGGTTCTGCTCTTTGTCGGCTTCTGTGCCCTGCTCATCGTCGCCCAGCTCGTCCCGGCCGTGCTGATGCTCTTCGGCCTGACCAAGGCGGCCGGTCGCAGCGTCGCCGAGAAAAAGCACAAGGCTGTCGCCGTGAAAAGCAGATAGGAACGGCCAGCACGACCCCTTCTGCCTTGACCCCGGCGACGCTGCCGGGCTAAGCGGACCCGTTCAGACAAAGAGAGGGCAACCAGACGGTTGCCCTCTCTTTGTCTTTTTCTGCAAGATCAGGCGGGTCCTTCCGGCACTCCTGACGGGCGGTCGTTCCAGCAATGCTTTTGGACCACCAGGCAAGCGCTGCATACTGTCTCCGAAGTGCCGTCAACCTGTTGCAACTGGTTCTTTCTTCTTCGAACGACAGGGGATGCAAAACGAGACGGCGGCCTAATCCGCGAGCTTGTTCAATTCCTCAAGAATTTCCCGTTGTTCTTGGATTTTCTCATGGTAATAGTTCCACACGTAATAACTCTGCAGTCCGAGAATCGTCAACCCAACAGTGAAAATTGCCCAGAAGTTTTCTTCCAGGCCATCAGAAAAGTGATAAAAAATATAGAAGGCCCCCAGATAGCCAAAATGAGCGAGGGCCCCTCGTGGTCGCTTGTTGCTCGCCATCTGGGTCAGGACGAGGATAATCGCGGAAAACCCGTACATGACCAGGGCCCAGTTAATATAATTGACTGGCGGTCCGGCGCCCAAAGCATTACGGATCCCCTCACTTAACGGCGGGAGAAAATCAAAATTTCGATAAGCGCCGAGGCTCAATGCGGTAAACAGCGCAAGAATCCAAAGGCCGGTGCTGGAAAGCAGTTCCAACCGCTTAAGCTTTGCCTGAACCTGCTTCTGAAGTGGGCTGATGTCCGGCAGATGCTCCTCCGGCTGTTGTTTCGTCGGCTCTGTCATCGCTTCCTCTGACTGCATTTTCAGCACGGCGGGGCGCTTGCAAGTCTTGCAATGCCCGGTCACGCTGTTTGACCAGCAAGCGGAAATCCTTGCTCAATCGACCCAGTTTATGATCGACCCCGGGCAAATCGGACTCCGTCACACCCTGAACCGCCTGTTCCATGTTATGTGTCAGATTGAGAATCGGGAGAAAGAGATTCATGCGTAGCAGAGCGGCCACCCCGCCAACCGTGAGAAACAGCACCATCACACTGAATGCTATCATTCGGCTTCTCAGCAGGGCAAGGGTTTTCTCCAGATGGGCACTGGAGAAACCAAGGCTCAAAAACCCCAGGACGGGTTCGTTCTCGGCGTGAAAATGACAAGCTGCCGTCGAGCATTTCGGCTCATTGAGAATCGGCATGTTGACGGCGATATAGCCGTGGTCGTGATCAACCTGGTGCTGGGTCATATTGCGCCCGGGGTGGTTTTCGCGCGTGTAGGCAATTGACCATTGATCGACAAGCACTGAAAAAGAACCCGGCGCGGTCACCCCCTCTAGATCGGAAAACTTCGGCTTGCCGGCCTGATCATAGATTCGGATCCGTTCAACCTCGGACAGGCTGCTCACGTTGGCGAGGATGTTACGCAGTGAATCCCGATCATCCGTCATCATCGCATAATGGGTCGCCCGGACAACGGTTTCCGCCAGCCCGTCGACGTGACGCACGGCCTCTTCGGTCATGTCTGCCTTGATAAAGGAATACAGCAACAGACAGCCAAAAATGACAAACCCGGTGACCGCTATGGTAACCGGCACGATTGCTCTGGCGATCAGGTTATCGAACATCGGAGTACTCCTCATACCGCGCAGAAAAGAGATCAGGTCCGGTTGGCGGGACCAGCATCCCGCCAACCGGACCGTGCACGATCAGCTTTTCACGGTTTTAAGACTCATCGGCCCTGGCTTTGTACTGATAAAGAATCGGTAAACGATTCAAAATGAACCGGTAGGTTGTGACATAGATTGCAAAGATCGTAATACTGATAATGACCTCAAAAAGATGAGGAATCTCCTGATACAGGTTCCAATTGAAAGTGATCAGCGCAGTATTCAGACGGTTGAGCAAAATGCCCAGTACCGTAATCAGAGCACCGACCCGGCAGATGGTGACATTTTTGTTATGAATGCCATAAGACAGAACAACCAACGCCAGGATCACGCCGAAGCCAATTTCCACCAGCCACCAGAGCCCCCAGCCCGTCGCGAAATAGGCCCACTCGTTATCATGGGCAACCGCCAGGAACTTGATGAAAAGATAGGTGATCAGACCCATCGCCGCACCCTTGGCCAAAGAAATGGTAATCCGGTCAAGGCTGTCAAGAAACCGCTGATCACAGCGCCATCTCATCGTATAGTAGACAACCGTGCTGACACAGATCACCATACTCAAACCAGCCGGGATGGATGAAACGAAGAAATGAATCCACTGGAACGGTGCCGAGTACCAGAGCGGGTGAACCTTCCCCGGAGCGTAGACGAACAGGGCACCCAGAGCGCCCTGGTGCAGGGTCGACAGAATAATTCCCGAAACGGTCAGGCCCACGGTCCCTTTACGGATAAACTCGTAGCCGCGGCGGAAACCGATCCACTCGAAAAAGGCGGTCGAAACCTCGGCCACCTGGACTGACAGGTAGGTGGCGACATGCCAGCCGACCAGGAAGAGAACGGCAGCCGGGCCGAAAGAATAAACCATCGGGTAAGCCAGTCGCCAGGGCTGCCCCAGATCGACAAGCAGATAGACAACGGCAAAGAAGTATCCAAGCAGGCCGTTGAGCAGAGCCAGGCGTTCGATCGGCTCAAAATCATGGCGCCCGAATATTTCGACCGTTGTCCCGAGCATGAAACCCGATGCTGACAGAGGCACCATGCAGAACAGGCCGAAGCTAAGAAACAGGCCCCAAGGATAATCATAAGAACTATGGGTGACAACCCCCAGACCAAAAATGAAGCGGTAAATGATCAAAGGGATACCAACAGCAAAGATACAGGCCAGCAACCAGTTGAACTTATTGCGCAGAACCTGACTGATATATTGGTCGAGGGAAAGCCCGAGCAGCAATTTCTCCATAAAACTCCACTGCTGTCCGTTCGCTTTCAGCGCCGCATCGTGCGGCTTGATTCCGTGATTCGAAAGTTTTTTCATTGTCAGTGGCCCTCCTGCCCATCATGGCTGTGATCATCCCCATGTCCATGTGATTTCCCTTTGGTGGCAAGCAGATGGAAACCGGTGAACAGCGCCGGCCAGATTGCCAGCACCATCGGAACGATGGCAAGGAAGTCCTTGACGTTATTGATAATCGGCTCGTTCGGCAGGGAGCCGTGGAAACCGGCCTGAGTGAAGGGCGCACTGGACAGATAAAGCCATCCGGTTCCGCCAACCTCTTTCTCGCCATAGATCTGATCGACATATTTTCCCGGATGTTTTCTGATCCGATCCCGCGCGATTTTAAGCAGCTCCTGACGCTTGCCGAAAACCATCACCTGCTGCGGACAACTGTCAACACAGGCAGGGGGAAGTCCCTTCTTCAACCGGGTGTCGTAGCAGAAGATGCATTTTTTCACGATCGGATTGAACGCCGAACTGTAACTGTACGCTGGAATACTGAAGGGACAGGCAATCATGCAATTTCGACAGCCGACACAGACTTTATCATTATAAATAACCGCGCCTTCGGGAGTCTTGGTATACGCGTTGACAAAACATGAGGTCAGGCAGGCCGGTTCATTACAGTGATTGCACTGGATCTTGCGGTAGACCGGGCCATCTCCCTGCTCTGGTTCATAACGGTTGACCACCGTGTAGGCACGCTCGGTGGGACGCCGCTTTGCGCCATGAAAGATTTCGTCGAACACGGACGTATCATCAAAGGGTTTGTCCGGCGCCGGCAGGTTCTGTTCCTGGTTGCAGGCGGCCTCACAGGTACGACAGCCGACACAGCGGGTCATATCAACCAGCACACCCATGCCGTCGGGGAATCCTTCAAGCGTCGCTGCTGCCAACGCCTTTTTGGTCGGGGCCATGGCAATAGCAGCACCTCCTGCTACACCACCGGCTAAAAATCTTCTGCGTGTTATTTTACAATTACTCATGACGACCTCTCCTTGATTGTATTCCTTCAAACCCGAAGAACATATCAGTGGCCCGCTCCGCTGGCTGGGGGCGCCGGGGCAAATTGACCGGAACGATAGAATTTATCACCCGCTTCCGATCTGGCGTGGCAGTCGAGGCAACCAACCGGAGCACCCATCTCCTGATGACAGCCGACACAGCTCAGATGATAGGCACCCTTCAGATCAGGCTTGTCATCGTGATAAAGGTAATCGGGCTTTTCCTGCCGGACACTCCCCGCAGTAACTGGTTCTCTGGAATGGCAATCCTGACAGGCAATCGTCGTCATCGGCTCTTCACTGGCGTGACACTTGGCACAGGCAGGATCGAGCACCGGAGTTCCTGTCGTGTGATGATGGCAGGCGGCACATCCTTCCGTCATCATGACGTGGAGCCCGTGATCAAACACGACCCCCTCGTAGAGTTCCGCCAACGAATCAATGTTGATTTCCTCCGGATAAGAATCCATCGCATAGCAATTCACAACCAGGAGGGTGGAAAGCAGCAGCATCCCCAGTCCTGTCGCAAATTTTTGACCGGCACGTACCATAGCCTTGCTCCTTGCATGCATTTTCCGTCGCCACATCGGGTGACGAGCGGAACCCATTAAATGTCCGGACCGTTACACCGGAGAGATTATTTTTTGTCGCCACCGTGGATATAACGGTAGAAAATCGGAAAGATGGAAAACAGCAGCAGGCAGATCAGGTACTCAAGCCCTTTGATATAGGTGTAAAAATCAACGACGGTGTAAATCTGCTGAACATTCCCGACATTTAGAAAAAAATCGACCATTGCAACTATCCCTTCTCTTGGTTAGCGGTTCATGTGTTTGCTTATCGATTCTGCCAAGAAGTTTACTGTATAAAAAAAATATTTTTAGACCTTGCCGGTTTTTTTGTTTCCTTCTGCCGCCGGCCTGAACAACTTTCTGAGCAGCGCGACAAAGTGAAAAAAAGCCGGAACCAGCTGAAAAACAACGATCAGGGCGCAAAACGCCGCAAACAGCAGCAGCAGCACCATGGCTCCACCCTCTGCACCACTATCCGCCGCCGCCGCTGGCGCAACAACGACACACAACAGCACCACAGACAGCAGCCAGTAACCCAAAACCTTCATTGCACCTTCTCCTTGATGTGAACAAATAGATTTGCTCGGGACACATGCAGGGGACATGCCAGCTGCAAAAAGCCGCCTGGAAAAACAACTAACCCCTTGTTTTAATGTTCTTTTATGAATATCACGCGGCTTCTGGAAAGATGTCACTCAAAACTGGATGTATAATTATTTTATACATCCAGCCCGCCGGCAGCCCGAACTCAGCCGCCTTTTGTTCCTAACCCGCTGATAAACAAGAGCATTCCCCATGCATAAAGATTGTATACAATGAGCCGGAATCACAATGAAAACCAGCTGTTTACGGGATTTGTCGCGAGCTGTAGCGGGCGCTTCAGCGGATTTTCCAGGTGAATAAAAATTTTATACACCCCCGACGGGGAAAACCCCTTCACCCAGCGTTATCCTGCCTCCGCTCTGGTCATTGGCACTCCTGCACAAAGGATTTTTTGCCACGGGGCTGGCCGGACAATCCTGCCCGTAGCACGCACAACAGGGCCTAACACCTTGACTGTTATTGTCTCCAGGACTAGTATGAAATTCTTTGAAATTGACTAGTTATGTTGGCCTGCGCGGATTCTCGGAAGCATCACGCAAGCACTTTGCGACCGCCTGTGAAAAACACTCGGCGACGGGGGCGTCGCACCCGGAAGATACGGCCATGCAACCGTGCGACCTCCGTCAGTGGCTGGCTCAGAAGTTGCATTGCAGATCAGCACCAGGATTGCAGGATTTCGGTGCAGGCGAACCGACCCCCTCTTTCCATTCCTTCACACCATCTGACTTTTTAACGGCGATTCGCTGGAAGGTGAAGCAATCGGCATGAATGAAAATGCTGCCAACAAGATTCTGGTCATCGATGACGAAGCGATTATTCGTGAAGGGCTGCGCCAGACCCTCACCCTTGAAGGGTATCAGGTCGTTGTCGCGGCAGACGGCAAAGCCGGGCTGGAAAAGCTGCAGAATGACAGTTTCAGTGTTGTTATCAGCGATCTGAAAATGCCGGTCATGAGTGGCATGGAAGTCCTCAAGGCGATCCAGGTCCTGCAGCCGAATGTCCCGGTCATCATCATCACCGGATTTGCCTCCGTCGATTCGGCGGTGGAGGCGATGAAGAATGGTGCTTTTGAATACCTCACCAAGCCGTTTCTCCCCGACCAGATCGTTGAAAAAGTCCAGGCAGCCATCTGCAAGCGCGCACTGGCACTGGACATTGAGGCTGTGGAGACGGGCCTTGACGATGAAGAAGGCATATCGGAGACGTTCATCGGCAAGAGTGCGCCGATGAAAAAAGTCTTTCAACGCATCCTCAAGGTCGCGCCGACCAGCAGCACAGTTCTGATTACCGGTGAAAGCGGGACAGGCAAGGAGCTGGTGGCCCGTGCCATCCACAACAACAGTCCGCGGAAAAACGAACCCTTCGTCGCGATTGATTGCAACTCGCTGCCGGAGAACCTCCTTGAGAGCGAACTGTTCGGCCACGTCAAGGGCTCGTTTACCGGCGCGACCCAGTCAAAGCCGGGCCTGTTCTGTGTCGCCAGCGGCGGCACCCTGTTTCTCGATGAAATCGCCAACCTCAGCATGGCCACCCAGGCCAAACTCCTGCGGGTCCTGCAACAACGCGAGGTCACGGCCATCGGCGGCACAAAAGCGACGCCCATTGATATTCGCCTGATTGCCGCAACCAATCGTGGCCTGGACAAGATGGTTGCGGAAGGAACCTTTCGTGACGATCTCTATTTCCGCCTCAATATCATTCCTATCGAGCTGCCGCCGTTGCGCGAAAGGACCGGCGACGTTCCCTTGCTGATCGGCTACTTCCTGCGCCGGTTTTCCGAAGAGATTGGCAAGGAGATCAAGGGCTTATCGCCTGACGCCCATTTTGCTCTGCACAGTTATCCATTTCGCGGCAACGTCCGGGAATTGGAGAATATCATTGAAAGGGCGGTGGTCCTGACGCAGGGCGATATCATTCAGCGTGATGCCCTGGAGCTTCCCGGAACACAGAACGCCACGACCGAGACCGAAGAACTGGTCGCACCTCTGAACACGGAAGAACTCAAGGAAGTCAAACGCAAGGTGCGCGAACAGGCCGTCGAGCCGGTAGAGAAGGCCTTCGTTCTCGCTGCCCTGGAAAGAAACGGCTGGAACGTCACCAAGGCGGCAGAGGAAACCGGCATGCTCCGACCGAACTTCCAGGCGCTGCTCAAGAAGCTTAACATCTCGGTCAAGGATCACGCCGCCCATTGATGCCGCCGGACGGTCGCGGAGACTGCCCGGCGCCCTTCAGTCTGAGTCCTCTCCCCCCGGTAACGCGCTACTGTCGATGGGGAGCAGGATGGTAAAGCAGGTTCCCTCCCCCTCAACACTCCTGACATCGACAGTTCCGCCGTGATTTTTGATGATGCCGTAGGTCACCGACAGGCCCAGGCCGAAGCCCTTCTGTGACTTGGTCGTAAAGAAGGGGTCAAAAATCTTGTCGAGATTGGCCTGGCTGATGCCGGTACCGGTATCCTCGATTCTGATCGACAGGACGTTATCCTCCTCGATCAGCTCCGTGGCAAGGGTCAAGGATCCGCCGTCCGGCATTGCCTGGGCTGCATTGATGATCATGTTGAGGAACACCTGTTGCCACTGATCGGCGTCCAGCTCTACTTCGGGCAGACCTTCAGCAAAGAGACAACGAATCTCCACATCCTGGAACATTGCTTGGTGTGAGACCAGTTCAAGGGTCTGTTCGATAATCCGATTGATGGATGTCTGCTTCTTTTCCGGGATGGACTCCCTGGCAAACTCCAGCAGTCCGCGGACGATCTTGGCACATCTGCCGGTCTCGGCGACAATCAGATCCAGATTATCCTTCACCTGGGGTGGCAGATTGGGGGTCTTTGCCGACAGCGATGAAAACATTAATATCCCGGTCAGAGGATTATTGATTTCATGGGCAATCCCCGCTACCAGCTCTCCCATGGATGCCAGCTTTGCCGAACGTAGCAGCTGGTTCTGCATACTGGAGAGTTCCTCAGCACGTTCTTCCACTTTCTGCTCCAGGGTATCGCCCCACTCCTTCAACTCGAGTTGTGCCTGTTCCTGTTTCTGTGCCATATGGTTGAAGGACCGGGCAAGTTCTCCGAGTTCATCGTTGGATGGCGCGTCAATGCGGGCCGAAAGGTCTCCCTGGGAAAGGGCCTGGGTCTGCGTCAGGAGCACCTCGATCGGCTGGCAGATGTACTTGCGGGTCAGCAGATAATGGCACAGGGAGAGAATCAGCAGCATGACAACGGTCGACAGAATCACATCCCCCTGCAGCACATTCGAGAGCCGCGTCATGTGGTCGACGGACACCACCATATCCAGTACCCCCAGCTTGCTCTGTTCCGGCGAGTGGGCGTGACAAGCCGCGGTATAGCAGGTCGGCTCGTTATAGATCCCCTGGGTAACATTGAGATACTGCCGCCCCGGCATGGTCCGCGTACGTTCCTCGATCGGCACATTGATCAGCGCCTGGGCATCCGGCATATGGCAGAAGGAGCAGCTCTCGTCCTGAGAGCTCAGTCGCGTACCGATCTCGTCGCGGTTGGTGGAGAAACTGATCACCCCCTCGCGTCCGAGAATCCGCGCCCGATGCACCCGGGGATTGCCGCCGACCTCCTCGATCATCAACTGCAGATGACGACGGTTATCCTCAAGCATCAAATGGTAGGAATTCCGCAGAATCAGATCGGCGACCGCATCGGCATCATGCAGCGAGGTCTCCGCGAAGATCTGTTCGACCTTGTTGATATGAAAAAAGGACGAGGCCAGCATGATCACCAGCAGAACGCAACTGGAGATGAAGGTGTATCTGATTGCTAGGCGGATGCGCATGGACAACTCCTGAAAAACCCGCCGCTCGCAAACTGTCGACAGCAGGCAGCGAGAGACAGGCAACAACGTATTCCGTTCCCGGTAAAACCCTCTTGAAAAAGAATACATGAACTGTGCCAACTGGAACAACGGCGAACAAACCAAGGCGTCATTGCCTTTTGTTCATTGCTGGCGTATAGCTGTCACAGGCAAAAAAATCCCTGTCCGGCAAATAGAGCTGTCCGCCACGGCTGCTTCACCCGGTTGCCCCGAAAAAGGAGATTCTCCATGTGGTTATCCGTGAGCTGTGATCTTGAGTTTGAGATTGCTCTGGCGACGCCTTTTGTTCTGATGTTGCGGCCACGCAGCGGCGCCCGGCAATGGATCGCGCGGGAAGAATACCGGATTTTCCCGGAGATCCCTGTCTACGAGTTTACCGACAGTTACGGCAACCTCTGTCAGCGCCTGGTCGCCCCCCCGGGATCCTTTGCCGTTCGTACCAGTGCCAGGGTCATGACGGCAGGTCAACCGGAGCAGGCGCCGGGAGCCCCTTTTGTCGAGATCCAGCATCTTCCTGACCAGGTCCTTTGCTATCTGTTGCCGAGCCGTTACTGTGAGTCGGATCGCTTCGGACAGATGGCCGCGACTATCAGCGCAGGCCACCAGCCCGGCTATGACCAGGTTCTGGCGATTGAGCGCTGGTTGCGTTCTGCGATCCGTTTTGAGCCGGGCAGCAGCAACATTCCGACCTCGGCGGCCGAAGTCAGCGCCAGACAGTCCGGGGTATGCCGCGATCTCGCTCATCTCGGGATCGCCCTGTGTCGCAGCCTGAGTATTCCGGCACGATTTGCCATGGGCTATCTCCATGAACTGGCTCCGATGGATCTGCATGCCTGGTTCGAAGCCTACGTGGCCGGGGGCTGGTATCCCTTTGATGCCACCCAGGCGACACACAAAGGCGGCTATGTGACAATCGGCTATGGGCGGGATGCTGCCGACGTCGCCACCTACAACCAGTTCGGACCGGCGGTCTACCCCCATTCTCAAAGGATCAGTGTCGAGCTTGCACAAAGCGACCGCTGAGCCGCGCAAAAAATCCGGATGGAGATGGCCGCGATCCCGTCAGGGGCTGGCCGGACGCGACCTTTTTATCCGTCCAAGGGAGCAGCCGATGCCGATGACGCAAAGGGCGCTGAAGAGCAGCAGGGCGAGACGCATACTCGCCAGAAACTGCGGCCGGGTGGCCAGTGTAACCGGCTGATCCTGCATCAGGTAGGCAAAGACCAGGGTGATGATCATCATGCTGGTCATCATCCCCAGGGTCCGCATACTGGCGTTCAATCCCGACGCGATGCCGAGATAGCGCGGTTCAACACTCCCCATGATCAGGCTGACATTGGGGGAGGAAAACAGGGCAAAGCCGAGACCGAGCAGGACGAGCAGCAGATAGATGACGCTCAATGGGGAATCGGCCTGCAAGGTCGCCGCCACAGCGAGGCCGAGAGCGCAAAGGGCCATGCCGGCAGTGGCGACCAGGGACGCCGGAAGCCGGTCCGACAGACGCCCGCACAACGGGGAAAAGATCGTCTGCACCACCGGCTGAAGAATCAAAACCATCCCCGCCTGCGACGGCCCCATGCCCTTGACATACTGGAGATAAAGGCTCAGAAAAAAGGTCACGCCGAAGGTCGCTGCGTAGTTGAACAGCGCCGCCAGGTTGCTCAGGACGAAGACCCGGTTTTCGCGAAGCAGATGGACGTCAAGCAAGGGATAGCGGCTTTGTGCCTGCTGCCGCAGGAACAGGAACAGACAGATGTTGGCAAGCACCACCCCGCCCCAGGCCCAGAGACCATCACTGAGATGGGTTACGCTGACGACCAGCAGCATGATCGCCACAGCATAGGTCGTCGCCCCGCGCCAGTCAAAGGGCTCTCCTGCAGCTTCAGCCCAATCCTCGCGGATCTTCCAGCGGGTAACTATCCAGGTCAGCAGGCTTAAAGGAAAAATCAGGTAGAACAGGGAACGCCAGCCAAGCAGCTCAACCAGCAGACCACCGATCAGGGGACCACAGGAAATGCCGGCATAGACACTGGCTACGGCAATCCCCAGGGCTCTTCCACGCTGTTTGGCGGGGAAGGCCGAAACAATCATCGCCATGCTGGTTGCCATGACCATGGCGCCGCCCATCCCCTGCAGAAAACGCAGAAGGATGACCCCCTCGATGGACCAGGCCTGCGAGATCAACCCACCCATGCCGCCAAACACCAGCAAGCCGGCCTGGAAGACCCGGCGGCGACCATAGATATCGCCAAAACGTCCCATTGACAGCAGAAAAATTGAAGCCGACAGGACGTAGCTGGTTTCCACCAGGCCCAGCTGGAGCGCACTGGCGGAGAACTCCCGACCGATCACCGGCAGGGCGATCCCCACCGATGACATCATGAAAGGCATCAGAAAATGTGCCATGCAGACCGCGAAAAGGACGGCGCTGCGCGATGAACCCCGGTTCATCGACGGTTACGGCGCTCCTTTTTCTGCCGCCCGGCTTTGAGCAATTCCCCCAGGGATCCAAGACTGCTGCTGGCAGGTACATCCGTGTAGCTGGTCTCACCGGCGGCGGCCTGTCCGGCCAGGGCCAGACCAATGCGCTTTTCCGCCTGATCGATCGTCTCGATGACTACGGCCACTTCCTGTCCAACCTTGAACAGGTCCTGGGGATGACGAACCCGCTGGCCGTCATCCCCCATGCGCGAAATGTGCAGCAGCCCGTCGACTCCCTCTGCCAGAGTGATAAAAGCCCCGAAAGGAGCAAGACGACTGACCCGACCGCTGTATTGCCCCCCGACCAGATAGGTCGTACCAACCTTGCCCCAGGGGTCGGCCAGGGTATCGCGCAGGCTGAAAGAAAATTTATTATTGTCCCAGTCGATCCGCTTGACAGTCAGTTCGAGCTGCTGTCCAACCTGCAGAATGTCCGTGATATCCTCCACCCGACCGTAGCTGATTTCGGAAATCGGCAGCAGCCCTTCAATGCCGCCGATATCGACAAACGCACCGAACTCGCGCAGGTTGGTCACCGTCCCGCTGACCAGCATCCCCTCTTTCAGGGTCTGACGCATAAGTTCTCGTTGGCGCTGCCGCTCCTCTTCCAGCAGTGCCCGGTGAGAGACGACAATATTGCGCCCCCGCTCACTGAACTGGGTAATCCGAAAAGGGAGGCTCTGACCAATCGGCCCGGCGGCATCCGCGTGACGCAGGCCGACCTGGGAAAAGGGGCAGAACGCGCGGACATTGCCTGACAGGGTCACTTCAAAGCCACCCTTGACCTCTTTTTCAATGCGCCCATCCACCGGGATCCGGCCCTGGTAAGCCTGCTCCAGCTGTTCAGTTCCGGACCCGCTGCCGCCAACCCGGGTGGTAAAACGCAGCTCTCCTGAGCGGCCCGAAAGAAAGTAGACCGGGATCTGGTCGCCGACGGCATGCAGTGGTGCTCCCTGGGGATCGAGGAGCTCTGCACTGGGAAGCATCCCTTCGCCCTTTTGCCCGACATCAATGAAGGTCCATTCGGCACCAATCTGCAGAATCCTGGCATCGACCCTGCTGCCCGGTTCGAGCTCCTGACCAACGCCGGTCAGGCTGGCCTCGAACATTGCGGCAAAGTCCTCATCCTCGAACTCCATCCCGTCCCCTGCGGAAAAATCATCGTTCATACATCCATCCTTTTGCTGGGAAAAAAGTCACCGCTGGCAGCCAGACTAACCCCTTTTATCCGCCAAAGCAAACGCAACAAATGGTGTTTGTGCTTTGTCGCGAACCTGTTATCTTCTACTTTCTGCCATCGCCCCGGCCCTGCGGAGAGTGAATGAAACCAAAAAGCTGGCTAGAAAGCCTCAATTGCGCCATCGAAGGCATCCTCTGGGCGGCCCAGAGCGAACGGCACGTCCGCTATCACCTGGTCGCCGCGCTGGCCGTTCTCTTTCTCGCCCTGTTTTTTCGCGTCTCGGCGCTGGAGTTCTTTCTCCTCGTCCTCGCGGCAATACTGGTGATCTTTGCCGAGCTGATTAACACTGCCATTGAGACAGTCGTCGATCTGGCCTCTCCCGACTACCACGAACTGGCGAAACTGGCCAAGGATGTTGCTGCCGGGGCGGTCCTGGTCACCAGTATCGGAGCCGTGGTACTCGGTTACCTGGTTCTTTCCGGCCACATCTTCCCGCTGTTTGACAGTGCGCCGACCCTGGCACGGGAGCCGAGCGGCACGATTCCGGTCGGGGCCCTGCTGGCGGTCATTATCCTGGTGATTCTTCTCAAGGCCCGCTACAACCACGGCTCGCCCCTCCATGGCGGCATGCCCAGCGGTCACTCCGCCGTTGCGTTTTCCATAGCGGTCTCAACCCTGCTTTCGGGCGCCGGATTTCTCATCGGCATGCTGGTGCTGATCCTCGCGTTACTGGTCAGCCAGAGTCGCCTGCTGATGGCGATCCACACTCCCAGAGAGGTGTTTCTCGGTGCGCTCCTCGGCGCTGTCGTCACGCTGCTGGTTTTTCTGCTCTTCGGCTGACGGCGGCCACGACCGGCAGGACCTTTTTACCCCTTGCACGCGACGGACACTGATGACCACGACCAACGCCAACAACACGCACCCCTTCGAAAAACTCACTCCCGATTTCATCATGGATGCCGTGGAATCCTGTGGTTTCCGCTGCGACTGCCGGGTTCTCACCCTGAACAGTTATGAAAACCGGGTCTACCAGGTCGGCATTGAAGAGCAGCCCCCGCTGATCGTCAAGTTCTACCGACCGGGGCGCTGGAACCGACGGCAGATCCTTGAAGAACACCGCTTCCTCGCTGAACTGGCCGAGCATGAACTGCCGGTCATCCCGCCCCTGGCAGACCACCGCGGCAGGACCCTGCAGCACTTTGCCGATCTCGATTTCAGCCTGTCGCCACGACAGGGCGGACAGGCCCCGGAGCTGGACAATCTCGATCATCTGGAAAGTATCGGCCGGGCTCTTGGCAGAATTCATGCTATTGGCGCCATTCGACCCTTTACCTGGCGACCGGTACTTGACAGTGACAGCTACGGTCATCAGAGCGTCAGCTTTATCAGCGATGGCTTCATTCCGCCGGAGTACCGGGAGTCTTATCGCGCCCTGACCCGTGATCTGCTGCTCCTGATTGACCAGCACTTTGCCCGGATTCCCGACATCAGAAGGATCCGTACGCACAGCGACTGTCACAGCGGCAATATCCTCTGGCGTGATCAGGTCCCCTATTTTGTTGATTTTGACGACGCGCGAATGGCGCCCGCGGTTCAGGATCTGTGGATGCTGCTGTCCGGACCGGTCGCTCAGCAACGCCGCCAGCTGGAGCGGATCATGACGGGATACGAGGAGTTTTTTGATTTTGACCGGCGGGAATTGCAATGGATCGAAGCGTTACGCACCCTGCGCATGCTCAATTTCAGTGCCTGGCTGGCGCGACGCTGGAGTGACCCGGCCTTTGTCCGTGCCTTTCCATGGTTCAACAGCATCCGTTACTGGGGAGAACATATTCTGGAGTTGCGTGAGCAGATGGCCGCGCTACAGGAGCCCTGCCTGCTCTAGGGCAGGAGGCTTCATCGCGCGTCCCTGCTGCCAGGAAAACAGGGTGTGCAGCACCAGCGTACCGACAATCACCGCGCCGGCGATCAGGGTTGGTCCGGCCGGAACCGCCCCCAGAACGAGCCAGACCCAGAGCGGGCCGAGAATGGTTTCAAGGAGCAGGATCAGACTGACCTCTGCCGCGTTAAGATAACGTGGCCCCAGGGTAATCAGGGCAAAGGCCACCGGCAGAAGAAAACCGCCAAGCAGCAACAGCAGTCCGGCGTCCGCCGGGTTGACCGCCAGAGGCTGGGCGCCGCCCACCAGCAGGGCGATCGGTACGACCCCGAGGTTACCGAGCAGGTTGGCCGGAATCATGTTGATATGCCGGCCGCTGCGGATGATAACGATGTTGGCACCCCACATGAAGGTGGCGCCAAGGGCAAGGAGGTCGCCGAGCAACAGGCCGCTGCGCAGGCTGCCTGAAAAAATCAGCAGAATGCCGCCAAAGCAGACGAGAATCGCCAGGCGCGTGTGGATCGGGGGCTTCTCGCCGAGGAAAAGCCATCCCAGCAGGCTGCTGATGACCGGCGTCGCCGCAAGGATAATCAGCGCGTTGGCGGCAGCCGTCTGCTTGAGAGCCGAGACAAACAGTAGCGAGCCGATGGTGATCGTCAGTGCCGACAGCACCCCGGTCCAGCCGATCGCATGGAAGCTGCGGAAAAACCCCCGACGGTAAACCAGCAGCAAAAAAACAGCCATCATGCCGCTGGTCAACAGACAACGCCAGAACAGCAGGGTCCAGATATCGCACTGAATCAGCTGCACCAGCAGGGCATCGGGGCTGAGAATCAGGATGGCGGTAAAGGTCAGCAGCAGACCTTTTGAATGTTCGGAAAGTCCCATGGCGGCGATTGATCTCACAGCCTTCACAGAAAAGCAAGTTGCTTTTTCTTTCCCCTGGCAGTCCGTCATGCATAGCGGTATGATGCGGCAAAGGAGGGCTGTTGATGACAATTTCCGGCAACCCGAAAAAGCTCGCCCAGTCTGTTGCAGATGGCTTTCTCAGGCTGTCTCCGCCACTGCTCAAAGGTCATTCCGCGGCGGATCTGAAGGTGATATTGAACAATCTCGAACTGGAAAAACGCGATATCCGCCAGGTGCAGATCCCCCTTGATGATGTGCTGGCCCTGAAAAGTAAAAACACCCGCCTTATCCGCCTCGGTCAGGCCGAAATGATTCTGCGCAGCTACTGCAAAAAAATGCGCATCCCCCTGTGAGGATCGCCACTGCCCTGCCCCCCAGGCTGCACCAGCAGGTCCAGGCCGCCGGATAGAGTCCGGTCACCCGGCCGTACACCGATGTCAATCCGCAAGTCAAGCCACGGCTTGCGAAGAACAGCGGGTCAGGGGTATACTGCTGGATTAAACGCACTCTACCCGTATACTTACCCACACTTTTTTGCGCTCCGCCCTTGCGGGACGCTGGAGACATCATGTTGTTTTTGAAAAAAACCGTTCGTCGTGGTCTTGTTCTGGCCCTGCTGTGCCTGGTGACCTTGAGCTCTGCCAGCCTGGCTGCCGAAGCGATTGATACCAATCGGGCCCGATTGCTCGGCCACATTCTCCATCAGCAGCTCGACAGTCAGCATTACAACCAGAAAATCTCTGATATCCAGCTGTCGCACACCGCTTTTGATCTCTACATGAAACAGCTGGATCCGCAAAAGCGCTTCCTGCTTGAGGAGGATGTCGAGCAGTTGCGTGAGTTCAGAAGCCAGATTGACAGTGCGATCCGGCGTGGCCGCATCGACCTCCCCATCACCGGACGGGCCCTGTTGCACGAACGCATCCGCCAGGTTCAGACCATGACCGCCGAACTGCTGCAGGAGCCGATTGATCCTGAAGTGGCAGAGGTACTGGAAAGCGACCCGGACAAATACAACTTCGCTGTCAGTCTCGGCGAGTTACGCGAACAGTGGAGGAAAAACCTCAAATTCCAGATTCTCAGCCGTTACATCAGTCTGCGGGAAAACGATATCGGCCTCGACTCGTCAGGGGAACTTCTTGACGTCGATGAACAGACCCACCAGGAGCTGCTCGAACAGGCACGTGACAGTATTCGCAAATCCCATGACAACTTCTTGAACCGGATGCTTGGAGAAACAGAGCAGGACCACTACGACCGCTATCTCGATGCCGTCGCCCGCGCCTACGATCCGCACACCAACTATCTGCCGCCAACCAGCAAGGAGGATTTTGACATCCAGATGAGCGGATCCCTGGAGGGGATCGGTGCCACCCTGCGCGAGGATGACGGATTCATTCGCGTAGTCAGGATCATTCCCGGCAGTGCCGCTGCCCGCCAGGGCCAGCTGGATGCAGATGACATCATTCTCAAGGTGGCGGAAGGCACGGCTGAGCCTATCGAGGTGACCAATGCCCGCCTGCGCGACGCAGTCGCGCTGATCCGCGGCAAAAAGGGAACAGAGGTGCGCCTGACCGTGCGCAAACCGGATGGCCAGCGGCTGGTCGTGCCGATTATCCGCGACGTCGTCGAAATCGAGGAATCCTTCGTGCGCGGAACCACCTTTGACGACGAAAACAGCGGCCTGCGTTTCGGCTACATCAAAATCCCGTCCTTCTATCGGGATCACAGCGGCAAAACAGAGCGGAACAGCACCGATGACACCCGTGAAGAACTGCTCAGGCTGCAGCGGGAGGGGATTGCCGGACTGATTCTCGACCTGCGCAACAATGGTGGCGGGTCTCTGGCCGACGCCGTCAGCGTCACCGGCCTGTTCATCAATGCCGGCCCCGTGGTGCAGGTGCGCGACAGCTCCGGCAGTATTCGTTCGATGCGCGATGACGACCGTGCTGTCGCCTACGATGGCCCGCTGATTGTCCTGGTCAACCGTTTCAGCGCTTCCGCCTCGGAAATCCTGGCAGGCGCACTGCAGGATTACCGGCGTGCGCTGATCGTTGGCGATGAGCACACCCATGGCAAGGGCACGGTGCAGGCGCTTTTGGATCTCGACCGCTTCGTCCGTCTGCGTGGCATGGCCCAGTATCTGCCTCTGGGCGCTGCCAAGGTAACGATCCAGAAATTTTACCGGATCAGCGGGGAATCGACCCAGGAACTCGGTATCATTCCTGATATTATCCTCCCGTCCCGGCTTGACGGACTGGAAAGCGGAGAAAAATACATGGACAACGCCCTCGCCTGGGATCAGATCGACCCGGTCAGTTACACCCCCTGGCCGGAAGCGGTGACCAGCGTCGAAACCCTGCGCCAACACAGCGATCGTCGCGTCCGGGAAAACGACGAGTTCCGCCAGATCAGAACCTCCGCAGAGCGCGCCCAGCAACGCCGGCAGCAGACCGGCCAGTCGCTGCTCCTGTCCGATTTGCTCCGGGAACGCCAGGAGATGAAGGAAGAGCAGAACCTGACGCCCCACGCGCTGATGGGAAATGCCGCTGAAAACAATGGTGAAGAGGAAAAGGATCGTGACCTTTCTCTCAAAGAGAGTCTTGCCACTGACCCCTACGTTCAGGAAGGTGTCTTTATTCTGAACGACCTGCTCGCCATCGTCCCCGACCGGCAGCGCGCAAGTTCGTAACCGGACTGGCGATCAGCCCGCTGTGGCGGGCTGATCGCCGCCTGCTTATTGCTGCAGGGTCGCACAAAGATTCTCGGCCAGGCGCCTGATCAGTGTAAAGTAAGTCTGCCGACCGGCCGGCAGATCCACTCCGAGAGGATCAAGGACCCCGGCTTTGGCCGTGCTTCCTTCAATAATCGTCGCCACCAGCCGCGACTCGAACTGTGGTTCGCTGAACACGGCCTGCGCCTGCAGTGCAACGATCTTGTCCCGCACCTCCATGACCCGCCGCACGCCCGGGGTACGCTCCGGTTCGAGCATCACGGAACCGATCGCATTGAGCCCGAAGTCCGTCTCAAAATACTGGTAGGCATCATGAAAAACAATGTAGGGAATGTCCCTGACCGGTGCCAGTTGCTGACTGATCTCGCGGTAAAGCTGATCAAGCTCGCTGATCAGGGTGGCGGCATTGTCACGGTAAAGCCTCTGGCGTGACGGATCGACCTGGGCCAAGGCCTCCGCAACCAGGCTGACAATCCGCTGTGCCATCAGTGGCCCGGTCCAGATATGCGGATCAAGGGCGCTCAGGGAACTCCGGTCATGCTCCTGATGCGCGTGACCGGTGTCCTCTTGGGCGTGATGATCCTGGTTTGTGGTATGGCCATGAGCCTCATGGTCGGCATCATGCCGCTCCCAGGTTCCCCCTTCACGAATCGGCAGCATCCGGTCCGCAAGACGGGTCGCCAGCTCCAGCTGCACGGCTGAGCGTCCGAGGGTTGCCAGCGGCCGTTCCATAAAGCTCTCCAGGCTCTCACCAACCCAGATCACCAGGTCCGCTTCGGCGAGCATCCGCGCCTCCGATGGACGCATCACGTAGCCATGGGGTGAGCCCGCGCCTTCGACCAGAAGTTGTGGTTCACCAGCTCCCGCCATCACCCCCATCACCAGGGAATGGAGTGGCTTGATACTGACAACAACCCGTGGAACAGGGTGCTCCGCTGCCCACAGCAAAGGACCGAAAACGAACAACAGGATGAACAGCAACAGGGATCTCTTCATTGTTTTTCTCCCGGCTATCACGTAAAATGGTCAACTGATTGAAATGTTATATTGTAACAAAAGCTGAGTCAAGCGTCTGCTGGAGATCTTCCATGACCCGTCCGTCACCCCCTGGCTTTGTTCACCCCGATCACGATCACCAGGCCTGTGTCGCCCGGGCGCTCGCTGCCGCGGAACGGATCTGTCAGCGCCAGGGGCAACGCTTTACCGCCATCCGTCGCCAGGTCTTCGAATTGATCTGGCAGCAGCACAAACCGGTGGGAGCTTACCAGATTCTCGAGGCACTCCAGCATCAGGGGCGTACCGCCCCACCGACGGTTTATCGCGCTCTCGACTTCTTGCTCAATCTCGGGCTGATTCACCGGATCGCGTCACTGAATGCCTTTATCGGTTGCGCTCACCCCGATGCCCCCCACGAAGGCTACTTCCTCCTCTGTACCGGATGCCGCGCCAGTGTTGAACTGAACACCGCTTCGATCACCCGGGAAATCGAACAGAGTGCCGCACAGTGCGGCTTTGTCATCGAGCACAGCGCCGTTGAAATCATGGGTCTTTGCCCGCGCTGCAGAACCCGTCGGGAGGTCCCATGCCCGTAACCGGCGATCATCTGCTCGAAGCCGTGGACCTGAGCCTGACCCTCGCTGGCAAGCTGCTCATCGACCGGGTCAGCTTCACCGTCGACAGGGGCGAGATTGTCACCATCATCGGCCCCAACGGCGCCGGCAAAACCACCCTGCTGCGCCTTGCCCTGGGACTGGTCAACCCCTCATCCGGCCGCCTCGACAGGCAGCAGCACCTGACCATCGGTTATATGCCGCAACGGCTGCAGCTCGACCCGACCTTCCCCCTGTCGGTGAAACGCTTTCTCTCCTTTGCCCGCAAAGGGTGCACGCCCGCCATGCTCAAGGACGCACTCCAGCGCACCGGGGCCGCCGCGGTCCTCGACACCGCCATGCAGCATCTCTCCGGGGGGGAGCTGCAACGGGTCCTGCTCACCCGCGCCCTGCTGCGTCAGCCCGATCTGCTGGTTCTCGACGAGCCGGTTCAGGGGGTCGATGTCCATGGCCAGACCGAACTCTATCGCCTGATTGGACAGATTCGCGACGAATACAACTGCGGCGTCCTGATGGTCTCCCATGATCTGCACCTGGTCATGGCCGCGACCGATCGTGTGCTCTGTCTCAACCAGCATATCTGCTGCAGCGGCACCCCCGCAGTGGTCTCCAGTGATCCTGCCTATATCCGGATGTATGGCCAGCTGGCCCTCTACCGCCACGACGAAAAACACCACCATCAGCATGGAAGCCCTCAGCATGATCGATGATTTTCTCCTGCGCGCCCTGGTTGGCGGCCTCGGCGTCGCCCTGATTGCCGGACCCTTCGGTGCCTTTGTGGTCTGGCGCCGCCTCGCCTATTTCGGTGAGACCCTCGCCCATTCCGCCCTGCTTGGCATCGCCTTTGGCCTGCTGTTTCACCTGACACCGATCATCGGCGTTATCATCGTCTGCCAGCTCATCGCTCTTTTTCTCTTTGTCAGCCAGCGCCAGCGCCAGCTCGCCAGCGACACCATGCTCGGCATCCTGGCCCACGGGGCCCTCTCCCTCGGCCTCGTCACTCTCGCTTTCATGGAGGATGTCAGGGTGGACCTGATGGCCTACCTGTTCGGCGACATTCTGGCCATCGGCACCGTCGATCTGCTGTGGATCTATCTCGCCGGGGGGGGCGCGCTGACCGGACTTTTATGGTTGTGGAAACCGCTGCTGGCCATCACGATCCATGAGGACCTGGCGCGGGTCGAAGGGATTCCGGTGATGCGCATCAACGGCCTGTTTCTCGCACTGATGGCCCTGACGGTGGCGGTGATGATGAAGGTGGTCGGCCTGCTGCTGATCACCTCGCTGTTGATCATTCCGGCGGCAACAGCGCGACGCTTTGCCGGCAATCCGGAAATCATGGCCCTGCTCGCCAGCCTGCTCGGCAGCCTCGCGGTCGTCACCGGCCTGTTCGGCTCCTTCAACTGGGACACCCCGACGGGACCGAGTATCGTCGTTGCTGCGAGCCTGATCTTTCTGCTGAGCCTGGCCCTGCCGGGCAACCTGCGTGGCAGGAAATAAGCGCCACGCCGGAGCGGCAGATCTGTTCAGCTGTCGGCTTCCCCCGCCGCCAGCAACCGGTACAGCATAGCAACCCGGGTCATGGCCGTTCCGGCCGCTCTGGCCTGGCGCAGGGGGTTGGCAAAGATCGCTTCGAGTTCAAGGGGATGCCCCTGCTGCCGGTCGATCTGCATGCTGGGCCGGTAATGATCCATTCCGTCGGTAAAGGCGATCAGCCTGGCACTGAAAGCGGCCCCATCGATCGCCTCGGTCAACCCCTGGGCATTGGCACCGGCAACCACTTCAAGCATCAGTTCACCGATCAGTTCGCGGGTGGCGGGGCGTCCCAAAAGATCCGTCACATCCAGGTTAAGCAAGGCGGAAAGCCCGTTGAAAGGGATGTTCCAGCACAGCTTTTCCCAACGTGCGCGGCGCAGGTCGGCGACCGCTTCACAGGGCACTCCCGCCTGCGCGAACATCCCGGCCAGCTCGCGGCTGCGCGCCGACAACCCGGTGCCGAACTCGCCCAGGCGAATGTGTCCCTCGCCGAGATGGTGGACCGTACCCGGCCGCCCCCGGTTGCTGCACAGAAAGGCAACGCCACCGAGAACCCGTTCGGCGCCGAACGCCTCCGCCAGCAGGTCCTCGTTGCCGAGGCCATTCTGCAGGGTCAAAATTGCCGTCCTGGGGCCGACAAGGGGACGGATCAGGTCGACCATGGCGTGATTGGAGAAGGTTTTAAGCCCGACAATGACCAGATCCACCGGACCGATCTCCGCCGCGGTACGATAACCCTTGACCGCTGCCAGGTGAAAATCCCCGTTAACAGAGCAAACCCGGAGCCCCCCGCTCGCGATGGCCGCATAATCGCGCCGCAGCAGAAAATGCACATCCTGACCGCTGCGTTGCAGCATGGCGCCGTAATAAAGGCCCAGGGCTCCTGCTCCAACAATGGCAATGCGCATAATCCACCTCCGTCATGACAGATAAAATCTTCAACATACCGGGCCCCTGCACGTATTTGTCCGAACGCGGCGGCAAAACGGTCGCCGGAACTTTAGCACAGGCCTTTTTCGCCGCTCCAGAAAAAACCATTTCCGCCTATAAATCAAAGCGTTATAACAAAAGGAATATTTGACGAAAAACTCTAGGCGTGGTAAGATCGCAAGGTCGAGCTAAAGGAGTCTCATTTTGTTTGAAATCGGTGACATGGCAGTTTACCCGACCCAGGGGGTCGGGGTTATTGAAGACATTGAAGTACGCGAATATGCCGGCCAGAGCCAGAGATTCTATATTCTGCGCCTGGTTGACAGCGACATGCGGATCATGGTTCCAGTCGGCAACGTCAAGAGCGTCGGCATGCGCCGGCTGATTGACCAGAAGCGCATTACCGGAATCTTCGATGCCCTGGCAGAGCCGACGGAGAATGGCAAAATCGCCTCCTGGAGCCGCCGCCAGCGCGAGTATAATGACAAACTGAAAACCGGCAATCTGCTCGAGGTGGCCGAGGTTCTGCGCGATCTCTACCAGATCAGGACCGCCAAAGAGCTGTCCTACGGCGAAAAGAAGGTCCTTGAACAGGCCCGCAAACTGCTGGTGACAGAGGTCGCGCTGGCTGAAGGTGCCAAAGAGGACCAGGTGGTCAAACGCCTCGAAAACATCTTTCACTGAGGCTCTTCCACATCCTGCGACCAAAGACCGGGCAAAACGTTGCCTGGTCTTTCTTTTTCCCGTGACAATCCAGCGAACACACCAGGACGATTTCGATGAAGGCCATTCTCCTGATTCCCGCCGCCGGCACCGGTCGGCGCATGGGAGCCCGGATCAGCAAACAGTACCTTGAACTGGATGGCAAGCCCCTGCTCGCCCATACCCTTGCCCTGTTTGACGATCACCCCCTGGTCGAGGCAATCTATCCGATAGTCCCGGCCGCGGACATTGCCTACTGTCAGACACAGATCCTTGATCCTTACCGTTTTCACCGCGTCCGCCGGCTCGTTGCCGGAGGCGAACAACGCCAGGACTCCGTCCGCAACGGCCTCGCCGCGCTGGCCGCAGATGGCTACAATGAGCCCGACCGGCCGATTCTCATCCATGATGGGGCCCGCCCCCTGTTCGACCCGCAGCTGCTGGGGGCGCTGCTTGAGCGGATCCGCAGCGACGGCGCCTGCATCGTCGCGACACCGGTCAAGGATACGATCAAACAGGCAGTTGCCGGACGGATTGTCGCTACCCCCGCGCGCCACCAGCTGTGGCAGGCCCAGACACCGCAGGGCTTTCGCTACGCGATCCTCGCCGCGGCCTTTAGCCGGGCCGCTGCGGCGCACACCGCCGCCACCGATGATGCGGCACTGGTGGCCGACGCCGGCTATCCGGTCTATCTGCTCGAAGGGGATGATCGCAATATCAAAATAACAACGCCTGCGGATCTGCTCATCGCCGCGGCTCTGCTTGACAGTCGCAAGGAGAAATCGGCATGATGCGCATCGGTCACGGCTACGACGTCCATCGCCTGGTTAGCGGACGACCGCTGATTATCGGCGGGGTCAGGATTGACTATGAACTGGGCCTGCTCGGACACTCGGATGCCGACGTCCTGCTCCACGCCATCTGTGACGCCCTGCTTGGTGCTGTCGGCGAAGGAGATATCGGTCGCCACTTTCCCGACACGGATCCGGCCTACAGCGGATGTGACAGCCGGGTCCTGCTGCGCCGGGTGGTCAGACTGCTGGGCACAAAAGGATATTGTCTGGGGAACCTCGATGCCACCGTCATCTGTCAGCAGCCCAGGCTCGCCCCCCACATTCCGACAATGATCGAAAGGGTGGCGGCTGACTGCAAGGTGGCGGCGGGACAGATCAATATCAAGGCGACAACAACCGAGACCCTCGGCTTTTGCGGTCGCGGGGAAGGCATTGCCGCGCACGCGGTCGTGCTTGTCAACCGCCTTTCAGACACAGACGTGGCACGCCGGGCGGCGTTGCTCATTTAACGAAACAACAGGGGTTATTGCATGAGCACAGCGGACGTCCCTTCCGGTTCCAACTTCATCCGCAGCATGATTGCGGAAGACCTTGCCAGCGGCCGGCGCCACAGCGTCGTCACCCGTTTCCCGCCGGAGCCGAACGGCTACCTGCATATCGGTCACGCCAAAAGTATCTGTCTGAATTTTGGTCTCGCCCAGGAGTTTGGCGGACGTTGTCATCTGCGTTTTGATGACACCAATCCCAGCAAGGAAGAAACCGAATACGTTGACGCGATCATGGAGGACATCCGCTGGCTTGGCTTTGACTGGGGAGAACACCTCTACTTTGCTTCCGACTGCTTCGAGCAGCTCTACCTCTGGGCGATCGAACTGATCAAGCGCGGCAAGGCCTACGTTGACAGCCAGAGTGCCGAACAGATGCGCGAAAACCGCGGTACCCTCACCGAAGCCGGCAAGGAGAGTCCGTACCGTAACCGCAGCGTCGAGGAAAACCTTGATCTGTTCGAACGGATGAAGAACGGTGAGTTTGATGACGGCTGCCACGTCCTGCGCGCCCGGATCGACATGGCCTCGCCCAACATCAACCTGCGCGATCCGGCCATGTATCGGATCCTCCGCGCCCATCATCACCGTACCGGGGCGACCTGGTGTATCTACCCGATGTACGATTATGCCCATGGCCAGGGCGATTCCATTGAAGGGGTCACCCATTCCATCTGCACGCTTGAATTTGAGGATCACCGCCCCCTCTACGACTGGTTTATCCGCGAACTGAACATTTTTGCCCCGCAGCAGATAGAATTTGCCCGGCTCAACCTGAGCTACACCGTGATGAGCAAACGCAAACTTCTGCAGCTGGTCAAAGAGCAGCATGTCAGCGGCTGGGATGATCCACGCATGCCGACCCTGGTGGGAATGCGCCGCCGCGGCTATCCAGCCGCAGCCATCCGCACCTTCTGCGAACGCATCGGCGTCGGCCGGGGCGCCAGCTGGATCGATCTTGCAGTACTGGAGGACTGCGTCCGTGAGCACCTCAATGATACTGCTCATCGCCGTCAGGTTGTGCTCGACCCCGTCAAGGTGACCCTGACCAATCTCCCGGACGATCTGACCGAGGAGCTGGACCGGGCCCTGCTCGATGGAGCCGTGGACCTCGCCGTGCACTCCCTGAAGGACCTGCCCACGGCATTTGCCGAAGGACTGACCCTGGCGGCGGTGCCCGAGCGGGAGGATGCCCGGGACGTCCTCATCGGTCCCAGGGGGGAGGCCACGACACTGGCATCGCTGCCGCAGGGCGCCCGCCTCGGGACCAGCTCCCTTCGACGCCGAGCCCTGGCCCTGGCCTTTCGCTCCGACCTGGAGATCCTCCCCGTGCGGGGGAACCTGGACACCCGCATCGGCCACGTGGATGCGGGACGATACGAGGCGATTCTCCTGGCCGCCGCCGGCGTCCGACGCCTGGGGTGGAGTGCCCGCATCAGCGACGCGCTGGATCTCGGGGCCTGGCTTCCGGCCCCAGGGCAGGGCGCCCTCGCCGTGGTGGTCCGGACGGACACGCTCCAGGAGCATGAGGACTGGATCCGGGCGCTGGACCACGGTCCGACTCGGAGCGCGGTGGCCTCGGAACGGGCCATTCTCCACGAGCTCGAGGCGGGGTGCCAGCTCCCTGTTGGAGCGCTGGGACTGGCCTACGGTGGGGGCCTCCGGCTCCGTGCCGTGGTGGCCTCCCCCGATGGTCGCCACCTCGTGCGCGCCGAGGGCACGGGGGCGCTGGAAGAAGCCGTCGACCTGGGCCGGCGGGTGGCGCAGGATCTGCGGGCCAGAGGCGCCGCCGAGATCCTCGAGCGACTGGACATTCCCGACGCCGTGCGCTCGGTTTCCACGCCTGGATCCCTTTCGCGCTGAGCTCCCTGGGCCAACCGGTCCCTTCGGCTCGCCTTGCAGTCTCCCCTTCCTCACCTGTCGCGCTGACCTGGAGAACCCCCATGCCCCGCTCGGACGGCCGAACCCACGACGAACTCCGGGACCTCTCCTTCGATCTGGACTGGTCTCCCCATGCCGAGGGGTCCTGTCTCGTCACCTGTGGGCGTACCCGGATTCTCTGCACCGCCTCGGTGGAGGAGGGGGTTCCGCGCTGGCGTGAGGGGAGGGGCGAGGGATGGGTGACGGCGGAGTACGCCATGCTCCCCAGGGCGACCCACACCCGGAACCCTCGCGAACGGGATGGCCTTCGGGGTCGCACCCAGGAGATTCAGCGCCTCATCGGGCGAGCGCTTCGATCGGTGGTGGATTTTCGCGCCCTCGGGCCCCGGACCATCACCCTGGACTGCGACGTCCTCCAGGCCGATGGGGGCACCCGAACCGCTGCCGTCACCGGTGGATGGGTTGCCCTGTTTCTCGCCTGCGATCACCTGGTCCGGTCCGGGGTCATCGCGTCCCACCCCCTCACCGGGGGCGTGGCGGCGGTAAGCGTGGGCATCGTGGAGGGCGAGCCGATGCTGGACCTTGACTACGGGGAAGACGTCCGGGCGCAGGTGGACATGAACGTGGTGGCGACCCACGACGGCAGGCTCATCGAGGTCCAGGGAACGGCCGAGGGCGAGCCCTTCCCCCGTCCGCAGCTGGACGCCCTGCTCGACCTGGCCCTGGCGGGGGTGGGGCGCCTGGCCCGCGCTCAGAGGGAGGCCCTCCAGCGAGGAGCGCTGGCCCGTGCGGGTCAGGGCGGCGGGAGCACGCAGCCTACATGAAGCTTCTCGTAGCAACGCGCAGCCGGCCCAAACTCGAGGAGATCCGGCGAATCCTCGGAGATCTCCCCGGGGTGGACATCGTCGCACCCGGCGACGTGGGTCTGGATCCCGATCCGGACGAGGAGGGGATCGAAGTGCACGAGACCTTCGAGGAGAACGCGATGGCGAAGGCCCGGTGGTTTCATGAACGGGCCGGCATGCCGGTGGTGGCGGATGACTCGGGCCTCGAGGTCGATGCCCTCTCCGGCGCCCCGGGCGTCCGCTCGCGGCGGTTCGCCCCCCCGGGCTTCCGCCGTCCCGACGAGACCGAGGATGCCGCGAACCTCCGGTTTCTCCAGGACCGGCTGACCGGTGTCGAGGAGGGGAAGCGTGGGGCCCGATTCGTGTGCGCGCCGGCCGTGGCCGGGCCCCACCCTTCCCCTCCTCGACACCGGTCAGCCGGTCCTGGAGAAACCGGAGGTTCGCGGCATCCTCGGTCTCGTCGGGACGGCGGAAGCCCGGGGGGGCGAACCGCCGCGAGCGG
>JAWOIX010000086.1:0-6732 GCA_046484405.1 Pelovirga sp. | reverse complement strand
GCCGGCTACAGCGACTACTTCAATGACATGAACGCCGACCTGCAGCAGGAAGTGATCGAGCGAACGGAAAATGAGAGTTTTTAAAAGCAGAATCCAGGAGACAGAATTCAGAAGATGGAAGCAAGAACATGACAACCATAAGAAAAAAAAGGTACACAAATAAGGGCATTCCCCATAGCGGAAACACATGCAGAATGCATTCTGCATTCTGTCTTCTATATTCTGTCTTCCATATTCTGTCTTTTTGATCCTCGCCATGTCTCAACCACTTATTTTCGATATCAAACGTTACGCCATCAACGATGGGCCCGGGATCCGTCTGGCCATCTACTTCAAGGGCTGTTCGCTGCGCTGCGCCTGGTGTCACAACCCCGAGAGCATCTCTGCCCAGAGGCAAAAGCTCTACACTCCAGAGCGCTGCATCGGCTGCGGGGAATGCGTCAAGGTCTGTCCAGCCCAGGCCCTGGCAATGTCGGCAGAGGGAATCCGCACCGACCGTGAGCGCTGCACCCTGTGCGGCAGATGCGCACGCATCTGCCCGACCAGGGCGATGGAGATGTCCGGCGAAGAGCAATCGATCGATGAGCTGCTGCGGATCATCGATCGCGAACAACATCTGTTTGACCAGTCGGGTGGCGGAGTGACCATCTCCGGCGGCGAACCCTTGTTATTTCCTGACTATCTGTTCGAACTGCTGGATCGTTGCGGCCAGCGACAGATTCACCGCGCTATTGATACGGCCGGACATGTGCCCAAAACACATCTCCTCGCCGCCGCACAACGTACCGATCTGTTCCTGTTCGACCTCAAACTGATCGACGCCAGGCGCCACCGGCATTTTACCGGTGTCGACAATCAGCTGATCCTTTCTAACCTGCGGGCCCTTTCTGCAACCAATGCACAGATTCAGATCCGTATCCCCCTGATTAAAGGGGTCAATACCGCCGCCGGGGATCTTCAGGCTTTTGCTGAAGAGATTGCCGGCCTGCCGGGTGAAAAAAAGGCTGTCGCCGTGCTGCCGTACCATGCTATAGCGGCACACAAATACCGCAAACTCGGATCAAGCTACCAGGAGGATTCGCTGCAACCGCCGGCGCAGGAGGATCTTGAGCGGGCGCTTGCGTGTTTTGCAGCCTACGGTTTGAGCGCCTCGGTCGGCGGATAACAGGTTCCACCAACCCAGGCGAGTCCGTTTAAGAATCCGGTGTGGGATGACAGGTTCCATGATCAGGGGGCCTGTCACCATGAAGGGCGACAGGCAAGCGGGCGATGACGACCCAGGGAAAGCAATCGTGGCCCCGGGCAAGGGGACCCGACCCCATAACGCAGATGAGCTGAGCACACCCGAACATGGCCACAACCCCGCAACCTGCAACCTATCCCCAGATCTTCCGTTTCTGGCTCCCCCTCGCTGCGACCTGGCTGATGATGGCCGTCGAGGGCCCCTTCATTGCGGCCATCATTGCGCGTATGGGCGCCGAAGCTGTGAATCTGGCCGCTTACGGTGTGGCCTTTGCCTTTGCCCTGGTTGCTGAAGCACCGGTCATCATGCTGCTCAGCTCAGCGACGGCTCTGTGCAAAGACCGCATCAGTTATCGCCGCCTGCGCCATTTTTCCATCGCCCTGAGCCTGGCGGTCACCCTGGCTCTGGCCCTGTTTTTGCTCCCTGCTGTGTATGATCTGGTTGTGCGCACCCTCATCGGCCTGCCAGCAGACGTCGCGGACCTAACCCGCAGCGCCCTGTTTTTTCTCCTGCCATGGCCCGGCGCCATCGGCCTGCGGCGGTTTTACCAGGGGGTGCTGATTGCTGACCACAACACCCGCCGGGTGGCTCTGGCCACTGTGTTCCGTATCAGCTTCATGGGCACGACTGCCGTATTCTGCTATCTGACCACCTCTGTCAGCGGGGCGGTTATCGGTGCGCTGGCCCTGTCGAGCGGGGTTGTCGCCGAAGCCCTGATGACCCGGGTCCTGGCACACAAGGCCGTCGCGGCGTTGCTGGCCAAAGATCCAGACCCGGAAGCGAGAATCCCAAGTTACCGGGACATCTGGGATCATTATCTCCCCCTGGCCCTGACGCCCCTGATCGGTTTATCAGTTCACCCCATGGTGACCTTTTTCCTGAGTCGCGCCGCCCATCCGGTTGAATCCCTGGCGGTGATGCCGGTGATCTATGGGCTGACCTTCGTGTTCCGCGCCGTTGGCCTCTCCTATCAGGAGATCGCGATCGCCCTGCTCGGAGAAAATCGCGCCAACTACCCCAAGGTGCGCAATTTTGCTGTGATGCTCGCCGTCGCCACCGGTGGCTGCCTGACGCTGATTGCCCTCACCCCCCTGAATCGCCTCTGGTTTGAGGATGTGTCCGGACTCACTCCGGCGCTGGCGGCCTTTGCTGTCACGCCCTTGCAGGTGATGGCCCTGTTTCCAGCGCTGACGGTGCTCATCTGTTTCCAGCGCTCGATCCTGATTGTGACGCGCCTGACCAGGCCGGTATCCATAGCGACTGCTGCTGAAGCGGCAGTTATTTTTTTGCTGATGTTTGTCGCGCTGCTATACTTGCCCCTGGCTGGAGTCACGGCAGCAGCCGGCGCTTATGTTATTGGACGACTGGTTGCGGTTGTTCTTCTGCAACGCCCAGTCGGCAGACAAATTTTCAAGGAATATCATGGCTGACCTGAACCAAAACAGACCCTCATCCTACTCTCCGGCAGCCGGTCCCTGGCTGGTTCTGGCTGCGGCCGTGCTCTGGGGCACCACCGGCACCGCCCAGGCCTTTGCGCCGGCCGGCTATGATTCAGCAGCAATCGGCGCCCTGCGCCTGCTGGTGGGTGGTATCGCCCTGCTCCTGCTCGCCCTCTACCGCAGGGAGCTAGGGTCTTTTCGTGACTGGCCGCTACGCCCCCTGCTGCTGGCAGCGTTTTTTACCGCCACCTACCAGCTGACGTTTTTCAGCGCCGTAGCCAAAACCGGCGTTGCCGTCGGCACCGTTGTCGGCATTGGCAGTGCCCCCATCATCGGCGGACTCCTGGGGCTGATCTTTCGCGGTGAAAAACCGGGAAGGCGCTGGTACGCCGCGACCCTGCTGGCTATTTTTGGATGCATGTTCCTGGGGTTCAGCGGCGGCGAGGTCACTGTCGATCCCCTTGGCATCGCCCTGGCGATCTGTGCCGGCGCGGCCTATGCCGCCTACACCCTGATGATCAAGGGGCTGCTGGAACACCAGAGTCCCAATGCTGTCATGGCGATTGTCGTCTGCCTCGGCGCCCTGATATTGTCGCCAGCGCTGTTTAGAATCGATAGCGAATGGCTACTGCAGCCCGGTTCCGTGGTGGTGATCCTGCATCTCGGGCTGGCGACCATGGCCCTGTCTTACTGGCTGTTTGCCCGCGGCCTGCAAACCGTCGCCGTCGGCAGTGCCGTCACCCTCTCCCTGGCAGAACCGATGACGGCAGCACTGCTCGGGATTTTTGTCCTCGGTGAAATCCTGAATGTCCAGGCCGCTTTCGGTATTCTCCTGCTGTTTTCCGGATTGGCCGTGCTGGTCATCCGGCGGCGCTCACCCAAACTGGAAAACCGCTATGAATCGCGAGCGTAAGGCACTGTTATTCGGCTTGACGGCGGTCCTGCTCTGGTCCACCGTCGCCACCGCCTTCAAGCTCTCGCTGCGCCACTTCAGTCCGATCGAGCTGCTGCTCTACTCCGGCTCCTTTTCCACCCTGCTGCTGGGCGCCATTCTGCTGTACCAGGGCAAGCTGCACCTGGCGCTGCAATGCAGCCGCCGCGAATACCTGCTGTCGATTATGCTCGGCCTGTTCAGCCCTTTTCTCTACTATCTCATCCTGTTCAAGGCCTACGACCTGCTGCCGGCGCAACAGGCCCAGCCCCTCAATTACACCTGGGCGATCGTCCTGTCGCTGCTCGCGGTACCATTGCTCAAGCAGAAGATCCGCTGGCAGCAGTGGCTCGCCCTGGTTGTCAGTTATTGCGGCGTGGTGGTGATTTCCACCGAAGGGAATCCCTTCAGCCTGCAGTTCACCAGCCCGCTGGGCGTGGCGCTGGCACTCATCAGCACGGTCATCTGGGCGCTCTACTGGATCTTCAGCACCCGTGATCAGCGCGACCCGGTGGTCGGCCTGTTTGTCAACTTCCTCTGCAGTTTCCCCTTTGTCCTGGGCTACTACCTGCTGACCGAGGAGATCCGCCGCCCGCCGCTCGAGGGGCTGCTCGGCGCCGCTTACATCGGCACCTTTGAAATGGGGGCCTGCTTTGTCTTCTGGCTGCTGGCGATGAAGCTCACCGACAACACCGCCCGCCTGAGCAACCTGATTTTTCTCGCCCCCTTTCTGTCGCTGGTCTTCATCCATTTCCTCCTCGGGGAAGAAATCCTCGCGGCGACATTCTTCGGACTGATCCTGATCATCGCCGGATTGCTCTGCCAACGCATCCGCTGACCGGCACACCGATCCCGTGCACAGCTTTCCACCCCGTCAAACGACAACCCCACCTACTCGATTGATCTCATAGCTACACACTTAGAGCCATTTTGTGCATCACTCTCGCCCTTACAGCATCGACAACAAAAAAAACGCCAGCGCCCAGATCACCTGTTGACTATTTTTTTATCACTGCACTGGGCGCACGGGCAAACTGTTCTTTTTTTGAGCAGAAAAGGCATATATTTTGCTAGTAGTCTGTGCCTGAACCCCGACTCCGCCATCAACACCCGTCTTTGTGACGAAAATTTAGGCACTCATACACCGTGGAGGTAATTTTGATGACTCAACTGGACGAAAAAATCGAACCGATCTACCAGGAAGTTCTCGCCCGCAACCCGGGAGAAGTCGAATTCCATCAGGCCGTGCGCGAGGTCCTCGAATCCCTCGGCCCGGTCCTGGTCAAACACCCGGAATTTGCCAAGCACAAGATCATTGAACGAATCTGCGAACCGGAGCGCCAGATCATCTTCCGGGTGCCCTGGGTTGACACCCGTGGCGATGTCCAGATCAACCGCGGCTTCCGCGTCCAGTTCAACAGCGCGCTTGGCCCCTACAAGGGGGGACTGCGCTTCCACCCGTCGGTCTACCTGGGCATCATCAAGTTTCTCGGTTTTGAGCAGATCTTCAAGAACTCCCTGACCGGCATGCCCATCGGCGGCGGCAAAGGCGGCTCCGACTTCGATCCCAAGGGCAAAACCGACGGCGAAATCATGCGCTTCTGCCAGAGCTTCATGACCGAACTGCAGCGCCATATCGGCGAGCACACCGATGTTCCCGCGGGCGATATCGGCGTCGGCGGCCGCGAAATCGGCTACATGTTCTGCCAGTACAAACGGCTCAACAACCGCTGGGAAGCCGGCGTGCTGACCGGCAAGGGACAGAACTGGGGTGGCTCCCTGGTGCGCCCCGAGGCGACCGGTTACGGCACCGTCTTCTTCGTCGATGAAATGCTCAAGGCGCGCAAGGACAAGTTTGACGGCAAGACCTGCACCGTTTCCGGTAGCGGCAACGTCGCCATTTACGCCATTGAAAAAATCCAGCAGCTCGGCGGCAAGGTCATAGCCTGCTCTGACTCCAACGGCTATATCTACGATGAAAAAGGGATCGACCTGGAACTGGTGCAACAGCTCAAGGAAATCGAGCGGCGGCGCATCAAGGATTATCTCAACTACCGTGGCCATGCACGCTACGTCGAAAGAGGCAATATCTGGGAGGTCCCGACCCAGATCGCCCTGCCCTGCGCCACCGAGAATGAGCTCAACGGCAAGGATGCCGCCATCCTCGTGAAAAACGGCTGTATTGCCGTCGGTGAAGGGGCCAACATGCCGACCACGCCGAAGGGGATCAAGGTGTTCCAGGAGGCCAAGATCGCCTACGGGCCGGGCAAGGCCGCCAATGCCGGCGGCGTCGCCACCAGCGCCCTGGAGATGCAGCAGAACGCCTGCCGCGACTCCTGGACCTTCGAATACACGGAAGAACGCCTGCAGGCGATCATGAAGAATATCCATACGGATTGCTTCGAAACAGCCGAAGAATACGGTGATCCGGGCAACTATGTCCTCGGCGCCAACATCGCCGGCTTCATCAAGGTGGCCCGCGCCATGCTGGCCATGGGTCTGATCTAAGCGGCACGCCTCACGCAGAACAGAAAAGCCCGGCACACACGCCGGGCTTTTTTTATGCGAAATACACCTGAATCGGGCGCAGGCAATACGCCCCTTGATAGGAACCACCCAGCACGGTCATTGTCGTAGGGGCACGGCGTGCCGTGCCCTTGGTGGTGATGCACTGACATATCGAACCTCATTTTCATGGAATAATTGTGATTAACCACCCTGCAGGGGCGCGATTCATCGCGCCCAATTGTCATTGCGCAACAACAAAGGGCGCAATAAATTGCGCCCCTACAACCAAATCGATTTTATTCAACCCGGGCTGTTGCCCGGACAACCGGTCCACGCCTTTACCACCGCCGGCTCACGCTAACCCTTGTGAGCGCAGCGAGGAGGGCGCCTTTTGTCTTTCGTGAAAAGAGTCGCCACCCTGGCGTGACAACCCGCCGTTGAAAAAACCACCGTGAATCCCGTATGGATCATGCCCCCGGCAGGGCGCATTTTTCTGCTTACTCTTTTGTTGCGTGACAAAAGAGTAAGGCGGCGCGCGGGGCCGCAACCCCGCGAACTTGGCGTATTCAATGTTTTTGGATGGTATGGTAGGGGCGACCCATGGGTCGCCC
>JAWOIX010000059.1:0-9197 GCA_046484405.1 Pelovirga sp. | reverse complement strand
CAAGGCCGCCGATGGGCATATGCTGACGCTTCGGATGACTCTGGTAATGGTCGGCGGCAACGTTGAGAAGGGCAACAAAGACCCAGAAACCAACGATGATGAAATAGACATTGTTGATCCGCTGGAGGAGTAGAAACAGCTGGTTTTCCCGGTCCATGACCAGGGGCAACCCGAATGCGAAGAACACCGCCGGAACCAGGTGCACGGCACGCTGAACAGCCTGATGCTGGAACAGTTTGTCATCCCACGTGATCGGACTGCCTTCGGCAAACCGCCTTAATGGCGGCAGTAGCAGCCCGCGTACAACAAAATACGAGGAGACGACGACAGCAGCGAGCAGGATAAAAGGGAGAAACTCTGTTAGCATTTCAAGTGACGGCATAGATCCTCTTACGGCAAAACGGCAAACAACTGCTCCGGCGCAGGGGTTGAACGACAGCGTGCGCCAGCGCTGCAGGCTGTGCCAGCCAGTGTAAAACAAAAGGACCCGCACGGCAATTCTTCTGCACCGCCATGTCCGAGACGGTCAAGAATCATTTTAACTTCCGCCGTAATTGAGCTATTCTGCGCTGCCGGCACGCTGCACCCGCGCGCTGTTGCCGCCAACCGCGTACAGCGGTGCATTCCTCTCAAGATGAAGGGGTCGTATGTTACTTCAGGGAACCATCGTCAATGTCATTGCCATCATCCTCGGGTCGCTGATCGGTCGCTGGGCCGGGGGCTACCTGTCGGCGAATATCAGAAAAACGCTCATGGCGGGGCTGGGACTGGCGGTCCTGCTCATTGGCCTGCAATTGGCCCTGCAGAGTCAGCAGGTGATGGTGGTCATCGGCAGCCTGATTCTGGGAGGGCTGATCGGCGAGATTCTCGGCATCGAACGACAGCTGGAGGCCTTCGGCCAGCGCCTGCAGCGACGCTTTTCCGGCATGGGAAAAATTGCCGAGGGCTTTGTCACCGCCAGCCTGCTCTACTGTGTCGGAGCGATGGCAATTATGGGTGCCCTGCAGGATGGCATGGGAGACAAGCCGACCATCCTCTACGCCAAGGCCTTCCTCGACGGCGTCGCATCCGTCGCCCTGGCCTCGACCCTCGGGATCGGGGTGATTTTTTCGGTTATTCCGCTCTTCCTCTATCAGGGAGGGATCTCCCTGGCGGCCGAGATGAGCCGCGCCATTCTGACCCCGCCGGTGATTATCGAAATGAATGCCGTCGGCGGTCTGCTGATCGTCGCCATCGCCTGCGACCTGATGGGAATCAAGCGGCTGCCCGTCGGCAATCTCCTCCCAGCCGTTTTTGTCGCCGTCGGTCTGCTGTGGCTTTTTGGCCTGGCCTGAACGGCGCAGGATCTCAATGCCAGAGGTCTCTGACCGGCGCTTGCGGACGGTAGCGCCAGGGAACCTGCGCCTGGAGACATCCGGCCATCGCCAGGGTGCCCCCTCATCATCCGTTCAGGGACAGCGGAATCAGCCGAGATCGCGGCAAATCTGTTCTGCCAGTGTCATGGCACTGCTCCAGGCATCCTCGACCGTACGCCCGCGGCACCAGTCACCACATATACCGAAGTGATCAGAGGGGCTCCAGAGATAGTCCTGATCAAGCGGCGCTTCCGCAAAGGCATAGCGCCAGCGATGAGCAAAGAGGAGTTCCGGCACAGAAGGTATAGAAAAAGTCGCAGCAAACAGATCCCGCAGCATGGTCCCCGCCTCCCCGGGTGCGACTTCCAGGTGCTTCTCCGACCAGTCGCTGGTTGCCTGCACCAGATAGAGGTGTTCATTGTTACGGCCCGGTTTGGCGCTGTTAAGGATAATCCGGCGCAACGCTGGATGGGGAGCAACAACGATCTTCGCGATCCCAGGCAGCGTGCCGTCCAGTTGCAATGCCGCAACCCAGCAGGGTTCCATGCGGACCTTGCGCACCGCAGCGGCCATTTGCGGCAATTCCCGCACCAGCGGAAGAACCTGTGGCGCGGGTACGGCACTGATGACCAGATCCCAGCGTCCCAGCAGGGATTCACCATCATTATAAAGCTCCCAGCCACTGCCACTGCGCTCCAGCCGGGCGATTCTGGTAGCGGGTTGAAAACCGATATCACCGAGCAACCCGCGGGTGATGCTGCTGTTGCGCGGACAACCGATATAACCGGGCCATTCATCTGCTGCGGGACTGCCGCTGATCTCCACGTCCCAGAGCTGCACAACCGCTCCCGGCAGCGACTGCTCCAGGTATTGTGCAAAAGCGTTCGATCGCGCCGTGACATAGGGGCTGCCATGATCGATCCAGCCCCCGTTCCAGGACCGGCTGGACAGTCGTCCGCCCGTCCCCTTGCTCTTGTCGAAGACAGTGACCTCCACTCCCTGCTTCTGGAGTTGCCGGGCAATCGTCACTCCCGCCATGCCGGCACCAACAACTGCTGCTTTCATTGGCAACCTCCGCTACGGAACTGATGTTGCTCAAGCTGCGCCAGGCATTCGGCCCGAACGGCTTCAAGACTGGCAATTGTTGCCTCGAGCCTGGCATCACCGATCTCGCCGCGTCCGGTCCAGTCGTTCCCCTGGCGCACGTAGAGACTGCGCAGCTCCCGTTCAACCCGGTCAAGCAACTGCTGCTCCTGACCGTCGATCTGATCGGCAAAAAAGCCGGTGAGGTTTTTCATAATGATCTGCCGGTGCAGGTCTATAAAGTCCATTCTCATCGCCCCTTTTTACGCAGCGTCCACGCCGCCGCAGCCAGACTGACAACCGAGAGGGTTCCACCCCAGCGGCTGTCCAACAGTTGAAAATAAAAAGCTAACGCCAGAAAAAACAGCAGCAGCCCCAGATGACGCAGGTAGGTTCCCATCTTCTCCACCAGAAACTGGCGGTCGGCCCGCGTCATGCGCACCGTCAGATCACCCTGCTCCGCCAGTTCGATCACCTTGCGGGCCTGGGTCAGGGTGAGAGGAAGCTGCACCAGCTCCTGCTTAAGACGCTTGAACGTATCTGTCTCCTCACCCAGTGCCCGCGGCAGATCCTTTTTGAGAATCGGCAGGATATCCTTGATCCCATTGAAATTTTTGATGTGCTGGGTGCCCAGCCCTTCGATCAATGAACTGACCCGCATAACGTAGATAACATCCTGGGGCAGCTTGAAGGGTTGGTCATGGAGCACGTTGAGAACCCCGAAGGCGAGGTCCTGCATGCTCGAAGCATCCAGGTGATCGCTGTCAAAAATATCAAACAGGCTCTCCGCAATCCGGCTGAGATCACGGATATCGGCTTCTTCCGTGAGAACACCCATGCGCCGGGTGGCACTGACAAGCAGCTGGAAATCCCGCTCATAAGCCGCTTTGACCGCATAGATCATGGCCTGGCGCATGTCCTGGGGGATCCGGCTGACCATACCGTAATCGAGCAACACCAGCTCCCCTTCACGGGTCACCAGCAGATTGCCCGGATGTGGATCGGCGTGGAAGTAACCCTTGACGAGCATCTGTTCGGTATAAAACAGGACCAGGTTCTCCATCAGCCCGGCAAAATCGACGCCCCACAGCTCCAGCTGAGCAACATTGTCGATCCGCACCCCCTCCTCGAAACTCATGACCAGGGCATCGTCACTGCAGTACTCCCTGATCGGCACAGGGAAACGGATTCGAGCGTCAGCGTACACCTGGCTGAAGTGCTCCAGGTTGGCCAGTTCCTGCAGCATGCTCACTTCCTGACGGATCACCCGGGTAAAAGCACGCAGGACCGATTCGATGGAATGGCGGGTCTGATCGGTAAACAGGGGACGAAACAGGCGCACAAAAAGATTCAGCAACAGGATGTCCGTCTGCACGACAAAACGGATGTCCTGACGCAGGAGCTTGACAGCGACCACCTGACCGGTTGCCCGCAACCGCGCCCGATGAACCTGACCGATGGAAGCGCTGGCCAGTGGTGTCGGATCAAACAGATTAAAAATCTCCGGCTCGGCGAAGGCACGGCGAAAAACCCGTTGCTGGTCGGCCGCCGACATGGCCGGCATCCGGTCATGCAACTGGCGCAAAGCTTCAAGATAGTCCTGGTCAAAAAAATCGGCCCGGGTCGCCAGAACCTGGGCCAGCTTAAGAAAACTGGCTCCGAGCCGACGGATGTTGGCGACCAGGTCCTCCGGCGGCAGGGGACGCCACAGCAGCCAGCGCTCACGGCGGCGAAAGAGCAGAAAGATCGTCATCAAAAAACGAAAGATTGCGTAACTGCGGACCGGCCCGCTGAGCCGCATGAACAGGAGAAGATGTCGCACCTTCAGTTGTCCAGATCCTTTTTCAGCTGCTCAAGGTCCTCCCTGGTGACCAGGTCAAGATCCCGGATCACCTCTTTGACCAGGCTGGTGAGCAGCTGGCGGCAACTGTCCTTCTCCGCTTCACCCCGTCTGGCCAAATCCTCGAGAAAGACCCGCGCGTTGTTTTCGGCGTCCTCCTGCCATTTACGCACCTCGTCGCTGTTCCTCTCCAACCTGTCTTTCATTGTCAGGGCGCCGCCGAGGGCAACGTAGAATAATTGTTCAAGTTTCTTGTCCATCCGCATCTCCCGTAGCGGTTCTTCCGCTGTTTTTAGGTTTGCAAATTTTTTATTTTGTTATATTATTCGAATCGATAATTATTTGTCTAGGACAAAAAATGACCATACAACAAATCAGTCAGGAGCTGGGGATCGGCGTCGACACCCTGCGCATCTGGGAGAGGCGTTTCGGCTTCCCGCAACCCGGGCGGGATGCGCGGGGACACCGGTGTTATCCCGAGGACCAGGTCGAAGAATTGCGAACGATCAAGAAGCTGCAGAACCTCGGCTATCGTCCCCGGCAAATCTTTGCCATGGGCTCCGGGCAGCGGCAGCAGCTTCTCTCCCGGCAGCACCCCCCGGAGCAGGACGCCCTGCTCGACCGGTTACAGCAGCTGTCACCACGGCGGCTCGATGAGGAACTGCAGCAGAAACTGGGGCAACTCGGTCTGCAGCGCTTCGTCAGCGAGTTTGCGATACCACTGATCCAGGCGCTCGATCGTGGCTGGATTGACGGCAGCATCAGTATCGCGCGTGAACATCTGCTCTCCGATCGCCTGACCGAACTGCTGAAACAGATCATCCAGGCACCGGAACCTCGCGGACAGGTGCGGATTCTTTTTCTGACCTTGAGTGGCGAACGGCACAAGCTCGGTTTGTTGCTCAGTGCAGCTCTCATGCGGGCCGAGGGGTGTGAATGCCTGCTGATCCAGGAGGAGTTACCCCTGGCGGAGGTAGCACCGCTGGTGGCAGAGCTTGGCAGCCACGCTGTTGCCCTGTCCTTCAGTGTTCACTACAGGACACGTCAGGCGAAACAGGATCTCGCCGACTTACGCAAATCACTGCCGTCGCCGGTCAAGATCATCGCCGGTGGCCATGCCTTACGCAACGGGCTGCAATTGCCGGGAGTGCTGGTGTGCACCGACCTGGGCCAGATCTCAACACTCTGTAAACGCGAGTTTCCTGCCACCTGAGGTTGCGGAGCAGGCGGAGCAGGCTTCCGGCAATTGCGACATTCTGCAACCAGTGCGTCTCATGAGGACGGCTCGTCAGCCCGCCGCCCCAGGTATATCCACCAGTAGGCGGCCGCAACGCACAGTCCGCCGCCGATAAAATTGCCCAGTGTCACCACCAGCAGGTTGTTCTGCCACAGGGACCACCAGTTGAGCTGGTCAAGCAGAACAGCATCAATACCTGCGGCAGCACGGGCGCCGGGCAGGGCTTTGGCGAAAATCCCCGCCGGAATAAAGTACATATTGGCAACCACATGCTCAAATCCGGCCGCAACGAACGCCATGATGGGAAAAAATATCCCGAGAATTTTGCCACCGATGTCCTGCGCCGCCATGGCCAGAAGTACCGCCAGACAGACCAGCCAGTTACAGGCGATGGCGCGGAAAAAATAGGCTGTGCTGTGAGAGGTCTGGGAAAATTCCTGTGACACTTTGGCTGAAGCGATCTGCAGTGCCGTACCGCCAAAGGCTCCATCAAGCAGGCCGGTCTGACTGACAATCATCCAGGCGAGGAAGACCGAGCCGACCAGATTGCCCAGATAGACCCAACACCAGTTGCGCAACAGCTCTCCGACACCGATCTTCTTCTGCAACAGGGCTGCTGTCATCATCGTGTTGCCGGTCCACAGCTCCGAGCCGGGAATCACCACCAGCATCAAGCCGAGGCTGAACACCGCTCCGACGAAGAAGTTTTTCAATCCGACCCAGGCAAAGTCGCCGGTTCCGACAACTGTTGCCAGATGGGCAGCGAAGCCGATGTAGACACCGGCCAGCACACCCAGAGCAAACAGCTGCAGATTGCTGCTCCGGGCTTTATCCGCCCCCCAGTCCACCAGCCGCAGCGCCAGTTCCGCCGGGCTCAGATACATGCGTCTCATGCAACCTTCATCTCCGAGGATAACGGCCCGGGATTATTCCAGGCCGAGGATATAGTGCCACTGTGCCGCGGTAACCGGCATGATCGACAAACGATTCCCTTTGCGCACCAGCGGCATATTTTCAAGGAGATCATGGTCTTTGAGCTCCGTCAGGGTAATCACCCGCCGGGTATGGCGCAGATAGCGGATATCGACCATGAACCAGCGTGGCCTGCCCGGATCGCTCCCGGGATCGAAATACCTGCTGTGTGGATCAAATGCCGTATGATCGGGATATCCCTCGCGCACGACCTCCATCAGCCCGACAATCCCTGGCACAGCGCAATTGGAATGGTAAAAGAAGACCTGGTCACCAACCTTCATATCGTCGCGCATCATGTTGCGGGCCTGATAGTTGCGCACCCCGTCCCAATGTTCGGTCTGCTCCGGCTTCTGCTGCAGATCGTCGATACTGAAGGCCTCCGGTTCCGACTTCATCAGCCAGTAATTCATCTTCGAGCTCCGTTTCCTGTTGCCAATTACCCTCTTAAGAACGACATTGCAAGATAACATACACCGGGATCTGCAACGAGGCTACAATCATCCACCAGGCCCGATCAAGGGCAATCAAGAGAACCGGAGAGAGCAATGAAAACGATCGGGTTACTGGGAGGGATGAGCTGGGAGTCAACGCTTACTTACTACCAGCTCCTGAACCAGGGTGTACGACAACGTTCAGGCGGACTGCACTCGGCCAGAATTCTGCTTCACAGCGTTGATTTCGCACAGATTGAAGACTATCAGCGCCAGGGCCTGTGGCAAGAGGCCGGCAACCTGCTGGCGACTGCCGCTTCAGGCCTGGAGCGGATCGGGGCGGATGTCATCCTGATCTGTACCAACCTGATGCACAAGGTCGCTCCCGCCGTTGCAGCGCAGATCCGCATTCCCCTGCTGCACATAGCGGATGCCGCCGGCCGTGCCATCAACGACCAGCAACTGACGAAAGTCGGTCTGCTTGGAACAAGATACACAATGGAGGAGGATTTTTATCGGCAACGGCTGCAAGACAGATATGCTCTGGAGGTGTTGATCCCCGCCAAGCCGGAGCGTGAAGTCATTCATCGCATCATTTATCAGGAACTTTGTCACGGTAAAATCACTGCCGCAGCGCGGCAGACGTACCTGACAATCATTGAAAAGCTCCGTGACCAGGGCGCCCAGGGGATCATTCTCGGCTGCACCGAAATTCCGCTGCTGGTCCGCCAGTCAGATACTGATCTGCCGTTGTTCGACACGACCGCGCTTCACGCCGAAGCGGCTCTTGCCTTTGCTTTTGGTGACGAAACAGTCAGCGGCTGAGCCGGTCATTCTGACCCCTCTCCACAACCGTCGCCCGGGTTGCGTTCAACCAGGCTGACCGAACGCTTAACCCGCCTCCGAGCCAAATATTCCGTGGAGCAACAGCACACAGACACAACACAAAAAGGCCGGCTACTTGCGTCGCTCCTTGAGCAGTTTTTTATCCGTTGTCAGATGCAATCCGCAGCTAAAGCAGTGGCGTACCGGACGGAACAGGTAGCCGCTCATATGAAAACAGTTGCCACAACGGGGACAACGCACCAGCGCCATCAGGGCAACAGCAACGATGATCAGCAGGATCCAGACCGCAAAAGAAATCACCACCGTCCGACCGGGATCACCCGAACGCAAGGCGACCATCATCAGCGGCAGATAGGCGAGGATCAGTATCCAGAGAAACCAACGGCGCGAGCGGACTTTTTTCAGACCGGCGCGCAAATCATCGAAACTGATCTCTTCCTGTTCTTCCATGGTGACCTCCTGAACGTCAAGCCGTTATTGTCCTCGCGCAAGCGTTGCGCCCGGGACACCGATACCGTCGGATTTGGTGCCCAACCAGCCCCCCGGAACTATTTTTTCCTGAACCTGGGTTGCGGGGGATCCGGTTCCGGGTCTCTTTTGTCTGCGTTGACATGGAGTGCACAATGCAGGCAACGGCGCAAGGGCAGGAATGTCGGCCCGTGCGTATGAAACTGCTCCCCGCACCGCGGACAGCGAACGATACAGGCAAAGGCGACGGCTATGACCAGCAGCACAATCCAGCTGGAAAACACGACCGTAACCCAGGTTCGGTAGTTGGGTGACTCAAGGGCAAGCATCATGGCCGGAACATAGGCGACAATGACCATCCACAGAACCAGTCGCCGTTTGCGGATTTTCGTCAGCCCCGGACGATACTCTGTCGGATCTTTGCTGTTGTTCTCTTCCATCGGCCCACTTTACCGCTCGGCAGTTAACATAACGTAACGACTACCAGGAGTTTCTTACCGGGATTACAGGACACCCCCCCCTGCTGGGCGTACCTGCGCGACAGCCCGTGCCGCAGCGGCCACCGCTGCGGAACAGTCCGGATAAATAAAATATCTGCGTACAAAAAAATCATCCGCTCACGCCAGGAGATGATTTCTTAACGATTCCGGTCTTTTAAGGAATCGCCGCGGCAGCGCCCCGGTCCCCGGCAGGCGCCGGATGTATATTCCCGCTATACAGAAATCCGCGCCGCAACAATCCTGTGAACAGTCCTCCATAACTTTTTTCCCAGTATCTTCAGCTACCTGCAGGCTATCTTCCGCTATCGCCGAAAACCTGGCACGCTCTTCGCTTTTTATTAGGGCAAACAGCAACACGTAAAAGCTGATCGACAGCTTTCCATCATGGAGGACATCATGAAACGCACCCTACGCAACACCCTGATCGCCCTGTTCGCCTTTTCGTCATCCGCCTTTGCCGCA